>JBGUJM010000040.1:0-60437 GCA_045113935.1 Anaerovoracaceae bacterium | reverse complement strand
GCGTCTCTCTTGATAGCGTTGTAGATATCAGGCTCTGACTCCTTGTCGAGGTTGATTACCTTAGCATAGCAGCCGCCCTCGAAGTTGAATACGCCTTCGTCGTCCCAGCCGTGCTCGTCATCGCCGATGAGGAGTCTCTTAGGATCTGTTGAAAGTGTAGTCTTGCCTGTTCCGGAAAGACCGAAGAAAATCGCGGTGTTCTTGCCTTCCATATCTGTGTTGGCGGAGCAGTGCATGGAAGCGATGCCCTTGAGAGGGAGATAATAGTTCATCATCGAGAACATACCCTTCTTCATCTCGCCGCCGTACCATGTATTGATGATGCACTGCTCACGGCTTGTGATGTTGAATGCAGCGCAGGTCTCGCTGTTGAGGCCGAGTTCTTTGTAGTTCTCTACCTTAGCCTTGGATGCGTTGTAAACAACGAAGTCAGGCTCAAAGTTCTCAAGCTCTTCATCTGTAGGAACGATGAACATGTTCTTGACGAAGTGTGCCTGCCATGCAACTTCCATGATGAAACGGATAGCCATGCGTGTGTCTTCGTTAGTTCCGCAGAAAGCATCAACTACGAACAGTCTCTTGTTGCAGAGTTCTTCGATAGCGAGCTTCTTGATCTCTGCCCATACTTCTTCTGACATCGGATGGTTGTCGTTCTTGTATCCTTCTGTTGTCCACCATACAGTGTCCTTGGAATTCTCATCCATTACGATGTATTTGTCCTTAGGCGAACGTCCTGTATAGATTCCTGTCATTACATTGACTGCATCGAGCTCTGTAAGCTGGCCCTTGTCATATCCCTCAAGTTCAGGTTTCATTTCCTCATTGAAAAGGAATTCAAATGAAGGATTGTAGATCAGTTCAGTAGTCCCGGTGATCCCATATTTAGTCAGATCCACTTTTGCCATTTAGTTACCTCCTGTAGTTCTAATATATAAATCTGCTGTGAAAAATCCACATTTCGGTCAATATAATACTATGCGTTTTTTGTCAATGTTTCAACTTGTATTTCTCATATTACGCATACCCTATTATGTTGAATGTCAGCACGCCGTGGTGTTATACTTAAACAGCATGGGCAGGACCTCTGAAACAGCTCCGGTCCGCCCGCAATAACTATTATTTTTAAAATGAATCGGAGGACATAATGGACAAGTATTATATCGGTACTCTTAACAACATTTCCCCTAAGGGTCTGTGCAGACTCACTGACAAGTTTGAGCTTACAGACGACGTAGATAAGGCTAACGGTATCATCGTAAGATCCTTCAAGATGCACGATATGGATTTCTCTGACAACCTTCTCGCGATCGGCAGAGCCGGCGCAGGTGTCAACAACATTCCTCTTGACAAGTGCAGCGAAAAGGGCATCGTAGTATTCAATGCTCCTGGCGCTAACTCCAACGCAGTTAAGGAACTCGCAGTAGCCGGCATGATCATGGGCGCGCGTAACATGTATGAAGGCATTGCATGGGGCCAGACACTCGAGGGTGACGTTGCTGCCAACGTTGAGAAGGGCAAAAAGCAGTTTGCCGGAACCGAGATCGCAGGCAAGACTCTTGGTGTTATCGGTGTCGGAGCTATCGGCGCCAAGATTGCAAACGCAGCTGAGGCACTCGGCATGAACGTTCTGGGATATGAGCCGTTCACACCTCATCCATGTCTGACTGCTAATGTCGTTTTCAAGGATACTGTAGAAGAAATGATCCCTGACTGCGACTTCATCACCATCCACGTTCCTTCCCTGCCTACAACCAAGGGCATGATCAACAAGGATCTCATCGCAAAGATGAAGGACGGTGTCATCTTCATGAACTATGCAAGACCTGACCTCATCGTAGTTGATGACGTAGTTGAGGCTCTCGAGTCCGGCAAGATGAGAAAGTACATGACAGACCTTCTCGAGCCTGAATACATTGGCAAGAAGGGTATCGTAGCTACTCCACACCTGGGAGCTTCCACTGCAGAGGCTGAAGAGAACTGTGCTATCATGGCTACAGACCAGCTGATGGATTACCTCGAAAACGGAAATATTGTCAACTCTGTCAACTTCCCGAGAGTTACAATGGCAAAGAGCGGAGATGAGAGACACTGCTTCGTTCTCAAGAACGACAAGACAGCTGAAGAAGTCGAAGCCAAGATGAAAGAGTTCTACGGCGACAAGCTCGCGGCTATTACCGGCGCCAAGGTAAGAGGCGGTGAGTACGGCTACTTCATGGCAGATGTTGCTGCAGGCACAGAGCCATTCTCCTGCGACTGCATCATCAGGACAAGAGTTCTGAAATAGGAATTCTAAGCAAATCTAAAACGGCGGGTGACCGCCGTTTTGTTTTGCTTCTATTTCTTTCTGAATACCAGCACGCTTCCCCCAAAGCCGCCGCCGATCAGTCTTACGGCTGCCGTATCCGGTTTTGCGCGGTATTCCTTGATCGTCCTGGACAGATCGTTTTCCTCTACCCCAGGAGGAACCACATTCCTGAGGAGATTTTCTGAACTCAGTCCCGACTCATTGATGCACTGCATGAACCGGTCTGTATTGCCCGTCTTGAGCGCAACAGTCGCTGCCAGCACCCTTTCATTCTCGTCAAAGAAATGCTGAGCCCTGTTGACCTGAAGCTGTGTCAGCTCTCCCCTTTCGATCAGTTTGTTGAGTTTAGGCAGACTGCGCCTGAACTGTTCCTCATTGAGGTCTCCGAGTCTGGATGCGCCGAGCGCCTTTGCTACTGCAAACATATCATCCGGAACCGATGCGTACTCCGCGTCGAGTCCTTCATGGCTGGATTCTGTCGGCACGATCACTACCTCATAACCCGCAGCATCAAAATCAAAGTCAAGAAGCTCTATTTCAGGTTCTTTGCTGTTAAAATCCACCATCGCAAGCTTACCGAGACTGATAGCCAGCTGGTCAAGCATACCGCATGGTTTGCCGTAATACTCTCTCTCCGCAAACATCGCGATCTTGGCAAGCTGTACGGCATCTGCCCTTCCTCCGAAATACCGGTCATTGATAATGCGGCACAGCAGGATCTCAAACGCGGCAGAAGAGCTCAGACCGCTGCCGACGGCTACATCACTTTTGACATATGCGTCAAAGCCGTTTCCGCTCCCATTGAAAGGTCCGAACAGATCTATGAATCCTTCCAGAATACCTGTAACCAGAGCAGCAGTCGTGCCTTTTTCAAACTCCGTCCTGTCCGTGATACTGACACTGAAAGGCTCAAAGCCCTGCGATGCGACCATTATCCTGTCGGAGTGGTTCTCAGCGACATATGCCTTGATCTTCTGAGCAGTAGGCATCATCATAACTTTTCCGCCCTGATGATCCGTATGGTTGCCTATGACCTCTATCCTTCCGGTTCCGATGTATGATCTGAACTTAAGGATATCGCGGTCATAAGTAAGAATTCCATTAGTCTCGTCTTCAACATCTGAAAGCTGTGTGTAGATTGCCGCGCACAGACCTTTATCTATCATTGGGAGTACCTCCTCATTGTACAGACGGCACATATCTCCGAGCAGAGCCGCCTCATTCTCACATTTCCTATATCCGTATGTTTTGTCTTTATTATAGCAGTGATCCGCCAGTTTGCAGGCATATCCTCCGAATTCCGAAAGCACCAGAGGTCTGTCTCCGGCAGTCAGTTTTACAGGCCTGAAATACACATGGTAGCTGTCTACGTCACTCCTGCTCTGTCTGAACCAGCCTGAAGTACTGTCAATGAACCGGCTGCTGTCAATGCTCTTAAGCCTGTCATATGCACTGTCTGCATCGAACTGTCCCCAGCCCTCATTGAAGATGGTCCAGTAGCATATCGATGGATGATTATACAGTATTCTGACGGTCTCGTCCATAGACTCAAGGAATATTCTTCTTGATTCGGGAGATCTGTTTCTGCGGCTGTCACTCAGTGTCTGCATACCTATGGTCGGGAGAACGGTATCGTGCAGGAAAGAATACTCCGCATTGTTTACCATATCCTGAAAAACAGCCATTCCCAGTCTGTCGCATTCATAATAATACTGCTCAGGTTCGATCTTGATATGCTTTCTGAGTGTATTGAATCCAAGGCTCTTCATTGCGAGGATGTCTCCCGCGAACTTATCAGGACTCTCAGGAGTATAGATGCCATCCTGCCAGTAGCCCTGATCAAGCAGACCGTTGAAGAAATACGGCTCGCCATTGAGGCAGAGTCTCTTGTATCCTCCCCTTTCCTCGACAGTCAGAGCTCTGAGGGCAAAATACGAGCTGACTCTGTCATTTCCGGATTCTATCGAGAACCCATAGAGATGAGGATCCTCCGGTGTCCACAGGTGAGGGTTTCTGATGTCCATGTGTATCATGGCGCATTTTTCAGAAGACGCGGTATCATTGATCAGCAGATATTTCTCTCCCAGAACCGATATAGTGCCTTCATCGATACCATACGCTCTTATCTCCGCCCAGTCTGTGCCGCAGTCTATCTTCAGGGATGTTATGTGCTCTTCCGGCACAGGTTCCATCCATACACTCTGCCAGATGCCGGATACCGGAGTATACCACATGCCTCCGTTATCGCGTTTCTGCTTGCCCCACGGGAATCTGTGATCCAAGTCATCTGTCGCTTCAACTCTGAGAAGATGTCCTGTATCTCCTGTTTTATCCAGCAAATCCGTAATATCCAGGCTGAAAGGCAGATATCCGCCCTCATGAGAGCCCGCTTCAGTGCCGTCGATGAATACCTGCGCAGACTGATCAACAGCCCCGAAGTGGAGGATGATCCTTCTTTCCTTCCATTGTTCAGGCACCTCAAAAGCGCGCTCGTAGATCATCTTCTCTCCGGGCGCTATTCTCCTGCATATTCCGCTGAGTCTGCTCTCCGGACAGAACGGGACATTGATCGTTTCCCATTCTCCCTCAGCGGGTGCAGGTCCTGATGATTCTGTTCTGAATCTCCATTTACCATTGAGCCCCAGCCAGTCATTTCTGACGAGCTGAGGCCTCGGGTAGGTCATATTCCATTTGCTCATAGTAATACTATGTCCCGGACGGACACTGAATGTTAGACTGTCTCGTACTCAGGCACTTCTATCACAACGCCTTCTTCTGACTCAGGCGATGGTTCTACGGTGAACTCCTCTGCATCGAGGTCCGCATTGTCGATAGTTTCTGCTTCTACGTCAACTGCTGATCTGCGTATTTCTTCTTCCTCTGCCATCTCTTCCATGGCAGCTTCCGCTTCCTGCAGCTCTCTCTGTCTCTGAGCGTCTCTTCTGGCGAATTCAGCTCTTGTATTGGATACCTTGAGCAGAACATAAGCAATGGCAAGTACAGCGAGTAAAAAGCCCGTGATCATCGGTGTCCTCCCTTAATGTTATCTCCGGTTACTACTTCTTGAGCAGGTCTCTGATCTCTGTCAGCAGAGCGATATCAGCAGGAACTTCTTCAGGCTCTTCCGGTGCAGGCTCTTCTTCCTTGACGACAGCTGCCTTGGCCTTGTTGAGTGCCTTGATGATCATGAACAGCACCCACGCGATGAGCAGGAAGTCAATGATAGCCTGGATAAACGCGCCATATCCGATCGCCGCATTACCGACCATAACTGACATGTCAGCTACGCTCTTGCCGCCGCTGATCGCTCCGATGATAGGCATCAGGATGGATTCTACGAGAGAATTAACGATCGCTGTGAAAGCGCCGCCGATGATGATACCTACAGCCATGTCCATTACATTGCCCTTGCTGATAAACTCTTTGAATTCTTTGATCATTTTAAAAATACCTCCGTTTCCATAATATACCTGTATATTTTAATGCCGCGGCACTTTTTGTGTCAACGGTTATATCATTATTGGATCCTGAAGACCGTCCCTGCTGGCGCTCTCATGCTATACATTCTGGGGTCTTATCGCGAGGATGCAGTCATCGAGGTCATTTTCCTGTGTGTCATAGAAACATACACTGGCGACTCTGACCTTGTGTCCTGCCGCCTGGGCTTTACCAAGGAAATCCTCGACAGATCCAATATTCGGGAAGCCGAAAGCACCGGTCTCTGTTCTGAAATGCATCGGCACCGCGATCTTAGGCGCGGTTCTGCTGATCAGTTCGAGCGCCTGATCTGCGTCTATAGTGTAAGTGCCTCCCACAGGAACGAGCGCGATGTCCGCTCCTTTCAGAAGTTCAAGGTTTTCTTCTGTCAGCAGGTCATCGAGAATTTCTCCTACATCACCGTAGTGGATCAGCTTCTCTCCGGTATTCCTGTCAGTAATGATATGGATGCGGTTGGGACCTCTGAGCGCGCCTTTCTCCGGATCATGCCATGTGTCGATATACGTCACATCATATGGACTGTTATCTGCGGGTTCGAGAGTGACAGTATCCCTGCAGTTGTGATCGAAATGCTCATGTGAGCACAGGATCTCGCTTGCGGTATCTACGATCTTATGATAGCCCGGCACGGTATCCGGTTCGTATGGATCGAATACTATCGAGTATCCTGTTTCATTATCCCTGATCTTGAAGCATGCATGACCTGTGTACTTTATTATCATTGATGTCTCCTTCCCCTGTCCGGTTATCTGATAAGAGATATAGCTGATTCTATAGTGCTGACAGAGCAGTGATCTGCTCCTTCTTCGTATTCCCCGTCAAGAGTCCAGTGTGTTCCCGGCTGGATATCCACCTCGACAGTTTTTGCCGAGAAGAAATCGATCTGGCTGGACTGAAGTGTGCCGTTGAGCATATTGATTGCTATCTCATTGAGCGCGATCAGATCCTTAGGCATTCTGATCAGGAATACCTCCATGAGACCGTCATTCATATCAATGTCCTGTTTGTCGAGTTTAAGTATTCCGGCTACTGATCTCGAATTGCACACGGCTCCGAACAGGTAGTCTCCCTCGCATACGCATTCTTTTACGGTTCCGGGGTCTGTCACTATCCTTGCATGCACCGGCTTGATGGTCAGGATGTCCTTGATCCCTCCGAGGATATATGCCGTATGGCCAAGCATGTTCTTGATCGTCTGAGGGACGGAATAGCTGGTTGATGTGAAAGCGCCGAAACTCGCTATGTAGCTGAAATACCTGCCGTTGAAGCAGCCAACGTCGAAGTTTTTCGCGTCGCCGTCGATTATCGTGTCGACACAGTCAAAAATGGAACCGGTCAGGCCGATCGAGCTTGCAAAATCATTGGTCGATCCTGATGGAATATATCCGATCTTTGTTCTGTGCCCGGCTGTAATCATTCCGTCAATGACCTCGTTAAGAGTTCCATCACCTCCGGACACGGCAACTACATCCACCTCGCCGCCGTATTCTATGGCAAAATCTCTCGCGTCGCCCTTTGCCGTCGTCATAAGGATCTGGGTCAGGAACCCGCTTCTTGAGAATCTCTCAACGATCTCGGAGAGGTATTTCGGGGCCAGCATTATGCCCGATTTCGGGTTCATTATAAGCAGCAGTCTGCGTCTCTCTTGCATATAAATTATTCCTCTTTTTCTTCAGATCCTGACCTGGCATGTTTATCTGCCGGTCTGCTGTTATAATTGAAATCAGGAACCAGATCTTCCTTGAGAAGAGTATCGTCTGAAGGATCGGTCTCAATGAAAGTACCCTCCTCCAGCTCATCAGCGATCTCTTTCTCGATCCTGAGTCTTATCCTGCGTTCCTCCTTCAGTTCCGCTATCTCCCTTTCTCTCTTCTCCTCATAACCAGGATCGAATTTCCTTGAAGCTCTCACCGCCAGGCTGTCAAGAGAAGGGTCGGTCATATCATACTCACCGATGATCAGTTTGTTGAACATTTCCTCGCCGTTGGAAGGATACTGATCCATGATGTACCTTTTGATTTTGGCCGGGGTCAGCCTGCCTCTCCGCATGTGTATATCCCATGACTTGTTGAACATCATGCCTATGCACAGGACCCAGCTGATGATATAGAACCACAGCATCATAGCAACGATGCTCGAGAAAGCGCCATACAGCAGGTTGTGAGTGGTCGCTCTGGCTGTGTACAGAGAGTACAGCCATGTCGCCAGCATTATGCCTACCGTGGCGACGATAGCTCCCGGAAGCACAGCTCTCATAGGTACTCTGATCCTCGGCAGCAGATAATAGTTGACCAGTATCATAACGAAGAACAAAAGTCCCAGTATAGGTGTCCTCAGCGAATTGATCAGTTCAGCCATGAACGCGCTGTGAAAAACTCTGCTGGCTATGATCTCACCATATACGTAAACGACCATTGTCGTCGCCATTACGAGGATCGAGAGCAACGCCATCGGAATGGCCCTCACTCTTTCAGTGAAATAATTGAATCTGTATCTGCCGTAGCTTAGTGTATATGTCGTCAGTCTTGAAAGCGAAAATGCCAGCGATGAAGCCGCCCACAGGGCGAGAACAATGAGCACAAAATTGGACAGTGCTGCAGATGATGCTGTAAAGAGGCTCTCCATAAAATTCGACATCTCGTGAGACAGATGTGTCTCAAGCCATATCCTTATGAAGTCCATAGATATATCAAAAATACCAAGGACCTGTGTCAGTACAATCATCATCGGAACCGCGGACATGAAGAAGAAATACGCGATCTGCGCGGCAAATCCCGCATAATAAGGATCGTCAAACTGTCTCCACAGATGAAACCCTACTTTGAGGAGTCTCTTCCATGTCAGAGGGAGCTTGGCTGCGTCTTCTTCTGATTCAGTTATATTGTTCCGCCAGAAATCACTCATTACTGTTCAAGCAGTCTCTCCAGCTCAGCTATTGCTCTGGCTCTGTGACTGATGGTGTTCTTGAAATCCGTCCCCAGTTCAGCGAATGTACTGTCATATCCGTCCGGCATAAAAACAGGATCATATCCGAAACCCTGCCCGCCTTTTTTCTCTCCTGTTATCCGTCCTCTGCACTCGCCTCTTGCCATTAAAACCCAGACATCGCCCTGTTTCTCAGCAGCAGGCGGGACCTCTCCTCCGTCGGGATAAATCAGAGTGATCACAGTTACGAATCCCGCTCCGCGCTTTTCTTCAGGCACACCGTCAAGCGCGGTCAGAAGTTTGGTATTGTTATCGTCATATGTGCATCCCTCACCGGCATATCTTGCGCTGTATATACCGGGCGCGCCGTTCAGAGCATCGACCATGAGTCCCGAGTCATCCGCAATGACAGGACTGTCAAGATAAACACTCAGGCTGTCATTTTTACGGATCATATCAAAAATAGTGCGTGCCTTGAGATAGGAATTGTCCTCAAATGTCGTTCCTGTCTCCTCGATATCATCTGTCGGGATACCTGCGTCATCCCGGGCTATTACATCAAGACCGTATTTTTCAAGAATAGCCTTGAGTTCTTTGATCTTATTCTTATTCTGCGATGCGAGTATAGCAGTACGCATGTGTTTCTCCTTATTACTGATCCCTCTCCTGCCGTGCTGCGGCAAGCATCAGAGCGCATTCCATGCGCTTGCGGTGAAGCTCGCAGCCGAATCTGTACACTTTGTTGATGTCACCGTTCGAATGGTAATTATTGGCAGCGCATCCGCCGGAGCAGTACAGCTTGGCCCAGCAGCCTCTGCACTCGTCTCTGGTATACAGGTTATTGTTGCCTCTGAACATATCGATGACTTCAGGATGCGTGATCCCTTCATATATGTTGCCGGCGATCATTTCGTCATCGCCTACGAACTGATGACACGGATACAGATCACCGGAAGGAGTTACTGCCAGATATTCTGTAGCTACTCCGCATCCTGATACCCTCTTGTATATACACGGTCCGCCTGTAAGATCCACCGTGTAATGATAAAAGCTGAATCCTTTGCCCCGTTCTTCTCTCTCAAGCATCTCAAGAGCCAGCTTCTCGTATTCTTCGAAAAGCTGCGGCAGATCTTCCTCTTTCAGAGCATACGGAGCATCCGGAGCAGATACTACAGGCTCTATGGATGTCTCTCTAAATCCGAGATCAGCCATCGCAGCGACATCCTTCGAAAAATCCTTGTTATATGCGGTATATGTGCCGCGCATGTAATACTCGCGCGATCTCCGCTCCGCGCCTTCTTCAGTCCGCGAATCCACCAGAGCCTTGAAATTGCTCATGATGCTGTCATATGTACCGCCGCCTGCCTTGCTGTGGCGCATCCTGTCATGAGTTTCTTTCCTTCCGTCCATGCTGAGCACTACATTGCCCATCTCGCGGTTGGTAAAATCAATAACATCCTCATCGATCAGCACCCCGTTGGTCGTGAGGGTAAAATTGAATATCTTGTCGTATTTCTTCTCGAGCTCGCGGCCGTATCTGACCAGTTCTTTGCATACGTCCCAGTTGATCAGCGGCTCTCCACCGAAAAAATCCACCTCAAGATGTCTCCTGCTGCCTGAATTTTCGATCAGATAGTCAAGAGCTCTCTTTCCTGTCTCCAGACTCATGATACCGCTCTTGCCTGAGTAATCTCCCTTACCCGCGAAACAATACTCACAGTCCATATTGCATCCGTGCGCAACATGAAGACAGATGGCCTTGAGCACAGACTGTTTTATCTTGAGATCGCCCGCTGCTTCTTCATAAGGATCGGCAGACCATAACAGTCCCTCTTCCGCAAGCGACGCGAGATCATCGAGCACTTCATATGTATCTTCTCTGCTTATTTCATGCAAATAGGATATTTCATCGAAAACGGCATTTCTGATCTCTTCTGATCTCAGTATACCGGCGGCTGCTTTGCCGTCATGCACGTATCTGTCCGCCGCGGCAGCTATATCATAAGCTGCCCCGTCTACCGTATGTACCGAGGCACTGTTTGCATCAACTATTATATTATATCCGTTTAATCTGTACTGATGAATCATCTGATCACATGTATCACTAAAAAAGAGCGCTGCCCCTAGGGCAGCGCCCCCGCGTTATTCTAATTGTCCTTCTTCTGCTCACAGTGCTGATTAGCAACACTGCAGGAAGTCTTGCTTGCAGACTGGCATGAAGTCTGGCACTCGCCGCAGCCGCCTGTGACAACTGACTTGGACATATCTCTTGTAGTGATTGTTTTGATCCTCTTCATCTTGATTTCCTCCTGTATGGTAAAACTTAACGTCTCAGATCTTCCAAGTTAGAATACCATTATAGTCAATGAGTGTCAATGGATAGAGCCTTCTACTGTTCAGCCTTAGGGGCAGCAGTGATCCTGTATGTGAAGACTGCTTCCTTCTTCATGTCTCTGTTGACGATCCTGATCCTGTCTGCCTTGCCGTCAGTGCTGTCAGCCTTGACAAGTATGTCAGCCTCTTCGCCGGCAACGATATCCCGTGTGACATCCTGTCCCTCGAGAGGGAGTCTGTCCCAGTTTCTGGTCTCCGGATTGTATGCTGTATGGAAAAATCTGACCCTGCCCACAGTCACTTCGATATGATAATTGCAGTCAACATTGACACTAGGCAGGAGACATTCGCTCTGCTTGTTGCCAAGAAGCCCTCTCAGTGTGACAAGTGCTGTCGCGGTCCTGTATACAAGTCCTCTGTATTCATTTCTGCTGTTGACGATCTCCGATACAATTATCACATCACAAGGCGAATTATTGATGACATAATCAGCCGTCGAGCCAATGACACTGAGCATGTCATCCTTGGATGACTTGGTCATGACAATATAGTCCGCGCCGAGTTCGCGCGCTGCTCTTATGATCCTCACACCCGGCTTGCCGACGTCCGCCTTGACCGTTACTTTATATCCGTCAAGTGTTGACTTAATGACTTCGAGTTTCTCATTAAGTGCTTTCATAGCCTCTTCGGCCTCTGATCTGACTGTATATCCCAGACTGTCGTCCACCATCATCAGTATGATCTCAGCCTCTTCAGGCGGGAAATGCTCTGTGACATAGTAGAGCGACTTGAGACTTCTGTCTGTTTCTTCAAGTGGCAGGAGTATCCTCTTCATTCCTTCCTCCGTATTTATGTTATATCTTATTGCGGATCATCCGCTGCTTTTACCATATCAAGTATACTACATTTATACTATTTTAGAAACTTCTTGTTGAGCGTCATAATGAATATTTCGAGCGACGCGTACAGCACCAGATAATCATCATCGTAAGAGAGGATAAGATCATTCTGGCAGTAACCTTCCGATTCAAACAGGATATTGGGTGAGCCGCCGATGACTGCTTTGAGTTCCCCATCCTTTTCTACCATATAGTTGCATGAGATATTTGCTCTCCTGCATGCGGGAAATATTGTGACGGTGAATCTGCCCGCGTCGGTATCCGCGATGAAGCCTTCGTTTCCGCCGGTCTTGAATCTCGAAATATCCCCGAAATGCTGACCGTCGGCATACATGTCATATCCCGCGCTGTCAATGACTACACCTTTATTATTGAAAGCGCGCGGAACAACTGACGCCATTTCATTACCGTCAGTATCGAACACTGCTGCCTGAAACGGATGATAGGTATTTCTGACTTCCAGAACATCATCACCTTCATCGTTCCTGAGATACCCTGAATCAGAATTATGATAATAGAATTCTGATACATCAAGCACCTCCGGGATCACCGGTTCACTGCCTGCAGCCATATCCTCAATAATCTCCATCAGATGTCTCATCAGTACGACAGAGGCAAGCTTGAGTCCCGCGAATTTGGCATAGTGCTCAGGTGTCACCTCTTCCGATGAAGCATCTACCAGACCGCTGAACCTGTACTCATCCTCTTCCTTTCTGATGATGTTTTCAAGTCTGGTGATGTGCTTGATATCGATATCCTTCCTGTGACGCGAGATCACCACACAATCCTTGTATGCGCTTGGTCCGAAAACTATGCTGTCTCCTTCGAAGCCTTTGTGCTGAGCGATCCATGGTCTGCCGAGAGGTGTCACGATACCTTCAAGACGGGAATACAGTTCCTCGACAGTAATATCTGTCCTTATGAGTTTCTCATACAGACTGCGGTCATTGAATCTGCCGCCTCCCCTGTTCCAGAAAATCCCGAACGCCAGAAGGAGAATGATTCCGCCCATTATGAATCTGCCGACCGATATAGCCAGGAGCGCTGTTATAACAGTCAGCACTCCCAGCAATGTGATCAATCTGTCTTCCTTCATTCCCTATGACTCCAAAATCGCGTCTACTTCGTTGCGGATCACCTCAAGGTTGGCCGCTGCCTTCTCTGCAGTGCTTCCCTGTGCCATTACGTAAGTCTTGATCTTAGGCTCTGTTCCGGATGGTCTGATAGCCACAGCGCATCCGTCATCCAGATCATAGAACAGCACGTTACTCTTAGTGAATCCCGGAACTCCTGCCTGATAATCCTTGACGCCCTTGATGGCAAGTCCGAGATCACCCGGCTGATCGGCTCTGATGCCGGCCATGACTGCTTTCATTCTATCCTGAGCATCATATCCACCGAATACTGTGGACTTGGTGTTCTCGATGTAGTATCCGTACTTCTTGTACAGGGCCTGCAGGCCTTCGTATACCGACATTCCCTGAGCCTTGTAATAACAGCCTACCTCAGCCATCATCATAGCCGCAAACACAGCGTCCTTATCTCTGGCGTATGATCCGCCGAGGAATCCGATACTCTCTTCGAATCCGAAGATGAAATGCTCATCGCCGCCATCTTCGTGTTCTTTGATCTTTTCTCCGATAAATTTGAATCCCGTGAGTACTTCGTACATCTTCACGTCGTTCATTTCACAGATCTTATTGGCCATGACTGTGGAGACGATGGATTTGCATACGAATGGATTCTCAGGCATAGTGCCTGCTTCTCTTCTTGCTTTGATAATGTAGTCGAGCATCAGGCATGCGATCTGGTTGCCTGAGAGCACTTTGTAATCATCACCGTCTTTTACGACAGCTCCGCATCTGTCACTGTCAGGATCGATTCCGATGACCAGCTCGGCGCCATTCTTCTTCGCATACTCGATAGCCAGCGCAAAACCTTCTGTGTTTTCAGGGTTAGGTGACTTGACCGTCGGGAAATTGCCGTCCGGTATCATCTGCTCTTCTACAGGGATTATGGCGCCATAGCCCTGTCTTCTCAGGATCTCAGGCACCAGCTTGTATCCTGCTCCGTGGAACGGGGTGAAGACGATCTTCATTTCCTTCGCCACCTGATCAATGTACTTTCTCGTGATCGAAGTCTCCATGACTCTTGCGAGATAGGTTTCATCCATATCTTTTCCGAGGATCTCAACAAGTCCGGCTTCCTGTGCCTCGGTAAGATCCATAGTCTGTACATCATTGAAAATGTCTATCTTGTCGATCTCTGCGGATACTACATCTGCATGCTCAGGTCCGAGCTGAGCCCCGTCCGACCAGTAAGCCTTGTAACCATTGTACTCCTTAGGGTTGTGGCTTGCTGTGATATTGATTCCTGCAATGGCACCTGTTTCTCTGACCGCGAATGACAGTTCCGGTGTAGGTCTGAGGCTGTCAAACAGATATGACTTGATACCGTTGGCAGCCAGTACAGATGCAGCTTCACAGGCAAACAGTCTCGAATTGTTTCTTGAGTCATGCGCGATAGCTACACCGTGTCCTTCAGTAGAATCCCCGCCGACCTGGCCGCCTTTTGCCTTGATCAGGTTGGCAAGTCCCTGTGTGGCATATCTGACGGTATAAACATTCATGTTGGCTATGCCTGCCTTCATAGTCCCCCTGAGGCCGGCTGTGCCGAATGTCAGCATTGCCTTGAATCGTCCTTCGATCTCAGCTTCATTACCGGCAATACTCCTGAGTTCTTCCTTGGTCTTCTCGTCGACGGTCTCTGATGCCAGCCAGTAATTATACTCTTCCATGTAAGTTCTCATGCCTTCAAGCTCCCTTCTCTGCTATGCTATATTTTCAAACTGTGAGTTATACAGATCCGCATAGAATCCTCCTCCGGAGAGGAGTTCATCATGTGTTCCCTGTTCAACTATATCTCCGTGATCCATTACGAGGATCAGATCGGCATTTCTGATGGTCGAGAGTCTGTGTGCTATGATGAAGCTCGTCCTGTCTTTCGTCAGAGCATCCATAGCCTTCTGTATCTCTTCCTCTGTTCTGGTATCTACAGAGGATGTCGCTTCATCGAGGATGAGGAGCTTCTTGTCTGCCAGTATCGCCCTGGCGATCGTCAGAAGCTGTCTCTGCCCCTCTGAGATGTTGGTCGCGTCCTCATTGAGTACCATTTTATATCCACCCGGCAGGGTCCTGATAAAATGGTGAGCTTTCGCAGCCTTAGCCGCTGCTATGATCTCCTCATTGGTCGCATCTTCCCTGCCGAAAACAATATTCTGTCTGATCGTTCCCTTGAACAGCCATGTATCCTGCAGGACCATGGCAAAACTGTCTCTGTGCGCTCTGCGGGTCAGTTCTCTGATATCCCTGCCGTCCACCCTGATAGCGCCGCTGTTTACATCATAAAACCTCATAAGTAATTTTACCATAGTTGTTTTGCCGGCGCCTGTCGGACCTACTATGGCGATCTTCTGTCCCGGCTCCACCTTCGCGCTGAAGTCATGTATTACGATATGATCCGGGTCATAGCCGAATGAAACGTGATCGAACTCTACTGCGCCGCTGATCTCTCCGGCATCATCTATGGCTCCCGGGCTGTCTGTCTCTTCTTCCTCATCAAGGAAGGCGAAAACTCTCTCCGCCGCAGCGGCCATCGACTGCACCTGATTCATGATCTGCGCGATTTCCTGTATAGGCTGGCCTATATTTTTGACATACTGAACGAATGCCTGTATATCGCCGACTCCTATAGAACCTTTCACGCAGAGTATACCGCCTGTGATAGCCACACCCGCGTATCCGAGGTTGCTGACGATCCTCATCAGAGGTCTCATCATGCCAGAAAAGAACTGTGACTTCCACGCCGACTCATAGAGTTTCTCATTGGCCTTGTCAAACTCAGCCGTCATCTCTTCTTCACGGTTGAATGCCTTGATGACCAGATGCCCCGAGAAATTCTCTTCGACCTGTCCGTCGATGATACCAAGATACTCCTGCTGCGCTCTGAAATGCGGCTGGGATATTCTGATCAGAACAGCCATAACGGCCGCGGATAACGGCACTACCAGCAATGCTACGAGTGTCATCGTGACGTTGATCGTCAGCATCACGACTACTATTCCTATTATGCTGACGACCGCCCATATGAAGTTGGATATGCTCTGGCTCAGTGCCTGACCGAGTGTGTCGACATCGTTGGTTATGCGTGAGAGGATCTCTCCTGTCTGCACCCTTTCAAAATATCCTACAGGCATACGGCTTATCTTCTCTGAAATATCGCGTCTCATCCGGTAGACGATCTTCTGGGTGATATTTGTCATTATGAATGCCTGCAGCCACTGGGCGATCGCGCCGACAGCATACAGTATCATAGTCAGTATCAGGATCCTTCCGACAGCCTGAAAGTCTATGCCGCCCGTTCCGTTGATCTTGGCCTTAACACCTACAGCAAGGAGTGTCGTTGCTTTGCCCATCACTTTAGGACCGACCGTCTCAAATATGGTAGCAAGAGCAGAGATCAGAATGACTAAAAGCACAGCAAGCTTGTACCCTCCCATATAGCTGAGGGTATCGCTTACCGCTTTGCGGAAGTTCTTAGGTTTCTCTCCGGGCGCCAGAATCGCGCTCGGACCTCCGTGCCTCCGCCGGCGTCTCTGAGTATTCTGCTGCTGTGTGTTGTTTTCTTCCACTGTTCTATGCTGTCCCTGCAAGTTCATCGATCGACAGCTGTGAGTGCGCTATCTCTCTGTATACATCGCAGGATCTCAGGAGTTCCTGATGTGTTCCCTTGCCTGCTATCCTGCCCTCATCGAGGACGATGATCTGCTCTGCGTTCAGTATCGTACCGACCCTCTGGGCCACAATGATCCTTGTCTGATCACCTGCGTTCTCTGCCAGAGCTTTTCTCAGCGCTGCGTCTGTCTTCATATCCAGCGCAGAGAATGAATCATCGAATATCATTACCTTAGGATGCTTGATAACGGCTCTTGCGATGGCAAGTCTCTGTTTCTGACCGCCCGAGACATTGGCTCCGCCCTGCGATATCTCACTGCGGAAGCCTTCCGGCTTTTCATCGATAAAATCGTCTGCCTGCGCGATCTCAGCCGCCATGCGGACTTCTTCGTCCGGCGCATCTTCGTCTCCCCAGCGGATGTTCTCTTCTATTGTTCCGGAGAAAAGCACCCCTTTCTGCGGTACATAGCCTATGACGTCACGCAGCGAGTGAAGTGTCAGATCTCTGACGTCCCTGCCGCCGACTGTGACTTTTCCTTCTGTCACATCGAAGAATCTCGGTATAAGGCTGATCAGCGTCGTCTTGCCGCAGCCGGTCGAACCGATGATAGCCGTGGTCTCACCGGGCTTTGCTTCGAAATCTATATCCGTAAGGACATTTTCCTCCGCGTCAGGATACATGAACGACACATGCTCGAACCTTACCGTGCCGTCCGTATCAGGATCAATATCTTCCGCTCCTTCCCTGTCTGAGATAGAAGTCTCAGTATTGATCACTTCATAGATCCTGTCTGCGGCAATGCCCGCTCTCGGCAGGAATATAGCCATACTCGCGATCATAAGGAATGAGAATACGATCTCCATCGAATAAGCTATAAACGCCGTCATAGTGCCGACCTGCAGCTGTCCGAGATCTATTCTGTGCGCTGCCACCCAGGTGATCCACACGCTGAGTCCGTACATAATGATCATCAGCAGAGGCGACATGGATATCATAGTCCTGTTGACGAATAACTGATTTCTGTACAGATTGCGGTTGGCCCGGTCAAATCTTTTTTCTTCGGTATCTTCCCTTACGAAGGCTCTGATCACCTGTATTCCTGTCAGTATCTCACGTGATACAGCGTTGAGATCATCGACAAGCGTCTGCATGATCCTGAATTTCGGCATGGCCACCACGAAGAGAAGCAGAGCCATCAGGAGAATAGCTATAACTCCTGTGACAATGACGAAGTTCATGTGCGCATGCGTCTGCCAGACTTTGATAATGGACCAGGTGCATATGCACGGAGCAAAAAGCATCATCCTCAGCATCATGGTCGACGTCATCTGTACCTGCTGGATATCGTTGGTAGCGCGTGTAATGAGTGATGAAGTCTGAAAACTGTTGATCTCTGCTGTCGAAAAAGACATGACATTACTGTATAGTTCTGACCTCAGTTCGCGCCCTATACTTGCTCCGACTCGCGCGGCCAGGAAGGATATCCCGGTTGTGAACACCAGCACGATCAATGACATGAGGAGCATCATACCGCCGCATTTCCACATGTATCTGTTCTGTATTTCAAGAATATCCAGGCCCGCAGCCTGATCGCACTCAGCAGCATATGCTATAGCCATGGCGCGGTATGTCTGATTGGCCACGTCTCCGGTATCTGAAAGTTTCTCTCCTGTCTGATCAGCATATCTTCCGGCAAGCGGCATTGTGAACCGGTCATCATACTCTCCGAGTGTTTCCTTATCCAGACTGTTCCTCTTCATTACGCCGTCAGACTCTGTATACATTGACTCCCACACTGCCTTGTCTTCATCTGTCATGTAGACCTCGGCAGCTTTGAACTCCTGCTCTGTCACCGCTTCAGGAAGAACATGTTCTATTCCGTGATTCTGAATGCCTGTATCTATGATATTTTGCGTATACTGCGGCAGATTCATCTCACAGAAAGCCTGCCCTGCCATGAGGAGCAGGACAAGCAGTGCAGTCATCTTATACGGTAAAAGCGTCTTGAACAGGTTCTTCATTTGATACCGGGAGTTTACTTTGAATAGAGCAAGTTGCGGTGCGGATCTTCTATGCCCGCAGAGGCAAGTACTCTCTCTATATCCTCGATTGACCTCACATCATGTATGGATTCTCTGTCCTTGCGGCTGAAGAATTCCTCATCTGCCGCACGGTCAAGAAATCTGAGGAGATAGTCATAATAGCCGTTCACATTGTAGAGCATGACAGGCCTGATCCTGTCTCCGAGCAGCCCAAGACGTCTGAGGCTCATCACCTCAGTGATCTCATCGAGAGTCCCTGTTCCACCGGGCAGCGCGAGAAACGCATCTCCCTCCTCGATCATGATCTTACGTCTCTCCGGAAGATCCGCGGATATGCGAAGTTCCGTCAGGCCGTTATGGATCTCTTCGGCGGTAATGAAGAAATCCGGTGTCACACCGATCACCTCACCTCCGCTTTCAAGGACTGCATCGGACAGAATGCCCATCATACCGCAGTCACCTGCACCGTAAACCAGCCTGTGACCGTTTTCACCTATCCATTTTCCGAGGCTGCGCGCGCTGGCAGCAAATTCCGGATCCTTTCCGGTGTTTGCTCCGCAATAAACTGTAATATTCATGCTATATACCAACTGATGCGTCGATCATCTCCGTGACTACTGTCGATCCATGATCTTCCTTGTTCCACTCCGGATCATAGAAGAGGTTGAGTCTCAGCACATTGGAGATCTCTCTCAGAAGCTTGCATCCGGCAATGCTGTTGCCCTGCGCGTCAAGGGCAGGTCCGAAGACACCGATGCCGGCTCTCTTGTCGGATACCGAAAGCAGCCCGCCGCCTACGCCTGACTTGGTCGGAATGCCGACCTTGATGGCAAAAGTGCCGGACCCGTCATACATCCCGCATGTCAGCATAAGAGTCTTGGCAATCCGGGCGGTCTGTGATGACATGAACCTCTTGCCGGTCTTCATGCACACTCCGTCATTTGCGAGTTTTTTGCCCAGATTGGCAAGAGACTCTGCCGTAACATCGAGTGAGCACATCTTGGTGTAGAAACGCAGCGTATCCTCTACATCAGTAGTGATAACGCCCTTGCTCTCAAGAAGATACGCAATGGATCTGTTTCTGGAGCATGTCTTCATCTCAGAGTCAAAAACTTTCTGGTTGAGAACTATATCAGGATCTGAACAGATCTCTCTTGAATATCTGAGCATATCCTGGAATGATACTTCCGGCAGCAGCAGTCCGCATACCGCGAGCGCTCCGGAATTGATCAGCGGATTGTATGGTCTGGAATCATTGACATCCAGTTCTACGAGCGAGTCAAATGCTTCACCTGAAGGCTCTGCGCCTACCTTTCTGAATACCTGTTTGAGTCCGCACACCTCAAGAGCCACGATCAGCATCAGGACTTTGGATACCGACTGCATTGTAAATCTCACGTTATAGTCTCCGAGACAGATCTTGTCTCCCTTGAGCGGATACACACATATGCCGAGCTGATGCGGATCGACTTTGCCAAGTTCAGGAATGTAAGTCGCTACCTTGCCTTTGGGAATCTCTTCTCTTGCAAGATCCATTGCTTTCTGAATGATCTCGATCCCCCTCTGGGTATCCATCATCTCATAGTGCATATCTATGGTATTCGGGTTATGTTTGTTCTTAGTATCTGCCATATAGTCACCTCTTTCACGGGCATAAATAGTTATATTATTATACAGTAAAAGACACCCCATTGAAATATCCTGTTCCTTATTATGAGGTCAGACATCCTGTCCTCAGCATGTCTCCCGCATGAAAGGCATCCCCCTGTCGGGGTTCCAAAATATTTTCTGTTCTGTTAAAATATCTGAATATCAGGGACTATGATACCGGAGGCGGAAATGGCAGATATTCACGATCACGATCATACGCACGAACATAACCATCCTCATTCTCATGAGCATTTTCATGAGCATTCCCATGTGGATGAGAACGGCAATGTATATACACATACGCATACACATTCAGACGGGTCTCACAGTCACGACCACGGGCACATCCATTCTGAAGAGCACACACGCAGAGTGCTCAACCGCATGGCACGCATCATAGGCCATATGGAGTCCACCCGAAGGATGGTCGAAGACGGACGTGACTGCTCTGAAGTGCTGATCCAGCTCTCCGCGATCGAATCAGCCATTAATTCAGTCAGCAGAGTTATTCTTAAGGAGCATCTTTCGACCTGCATCATCGACGCAGTCAAACGCGACGATATCGAGGCCATCGAAGAACTTAACAAAGCAATAGACAAATTCATCAAATAGATCCACAAAATAATCAGGGCGGAGACAGGTCCGCCCTGATTTTTGAATGCTTATGAATGACAATCAGTAGTTCTCTGCGTTGATCTCGAAATAGCTCTGCGGATGCGCGCATACAGGGCACATCTGCGGTGCTTTTGTACCTACCACGATATGTCCGCAGTTACGGCATTCCCATACCTTGACCTCACTCTTCTCGAACACTTCCTGCGCCTCTACATTATGGAGCAGCGCGCGGTAACGCTCTTCGTGATGTTTCTCGATGGCAGCGACCATGCGGAATTTAGCCGCAAGCGCCCTGAAGCCTTCTTCCTCGGCTGTCTTCGCGAATCCCTCATACATATCGGTCCACTCGTAATTCTCGCCTTCAGCTGCGGCCAGCAGATTCTCCGGTGTTGTTCCGATCCCGTCGAGTTCCTTGAACCACATCTTGGCATGTTCTTTCTCATTGTCTGCCGTCTTGAGGAAGAGAGCAGAAATCTGCTCATAACCTTCCTTCTTAGCTACGGAAGCATAATAGGTATACTTGTTTCTTGCCTGCGATTCGCCCGCAAACGCAGCCTGCAGATTCTCAAATGTCTTGGTTCCTTCGTATTTATTAGCCATTTTTGACCTCCTTGAAAAACGCGCCGCCGTTGCTTACGGCGGCGCAGCTTATGATAATCCTTGCTGACTACTTATAAAGCGCAGCCAGTTCCTCCGCAAGAGCTTCGACCTGTGCCCTGCTGTCATCGTTCAGAGCAGAGATGATCTTGACACTGTTATCAGCGTAAGTGAGCTTCTTGCATCCTTCGAGCATAGACTTCATTGTCTTGGCTGCGGTAGGCGCCCAGGATCCGTTTTCGACGAAAGCTACTGTCCTGTTCTGATAATTCCTTTCTGTCAGGTGATGGATATACTCCTTCATGAACGGGAAGATGTCATTGTTGAAAGTAGTAGTTGCGAATACCTGTGTATCATATCTGAAACCGTCTTCTACACATTCAGCAATGTCACTGCGCGCGAGATCATTGACAACTACCTTAGGTACACCCTTCTCCTCCAGCTTGGACGCGAGAAGTTCAACAGCTGCTTTGGTGTTGCCGTAAACGGAAGTGTATGAAATCACTACACCTTTTGACTCTGCAGCATAAGATGACCATGTGTTGTACAGATCAAGATAGTATCCGAGATCCTTGTCCAGGACCGGACCGTGGAGCGGGCATATGATCTGAATATCCAGTCCTGCCGCTTTCTTCAGAACAGCCTGCACCTGCATACCGTACTTGCCTACGATGCCGAAATAGTAACGCCTTGCCTCGCATGCCCAGTCATCCGGATCAGCTTTGTCATGAGCGCCGAACTTTCCGAATCCGTCAGCACTGAAGAGCACCTTGTCAGCGCTGTCGTATGTCATGAGAACTTCAGGCCAGTGCACCATCGGCGCAGCAACGAAGCTGAGAACATGTCTGCCGAGCTCAAGCGTATCGCCTTCTTTGACGATGAGCCTTCTGTCAGCAAATTCTTCGCCGTCAAAGAAATTCTTCATCATGCCGAATGCTTTCTGTGAGCTGACGATAGTTGTTCCCGGGAATGCTGCCATGAAACCTCTGATGCTTCCGGAGTGATCAGGCTCCATATGCTGGACTATCAGATAGTCAGGTGCCTTGTCTCCGAGAACAGACTTGATATTGCCCATCCACTCATCAGTGAATCTTCCGTCAACAGTATCCATGACTGCGACTTTGTCATCATTGATCACATATGAGTTATATGCCATTCCTTCAGGTACAACGTAGTGACCTTCGAAAAGATCAACATCATGATCGTTGACACCTACAAAAAGAATATCTTTCGTTATTTTCATTTTATTCTCCTTCTTGATTATTCTGCCTTCCAGAGAGAGTGGAGATTGCAGTACGCATAAACAGCTTCTACCTCATCGCCTTCACAGATAGCGAACTCGACCTTAGGCTCATCGCCCGGCTTGAGTGCCTTCCTCTGATTGCCCTGCTTAGTCTTGAGTGATACCCACTCGATGTAGTGAACATCGAGCATAGGATGCTCGACCGCTCCGACTGTAACGTATACCTTATTGTCCTTGACTTCGAATGCAGGAACGTGCTTCTCGACAGCTGCATCTGTTGTGCCTGCAATGATCTCTTCCATCGGCTCGCCGCAGCATATGATAGGAACTCCGGTCTCCTTTACAATAGCGACCATCTGCCCGCAGTGTTTGCATTTATAGAACTTCATATCCATATTATTATACCTCCTTATTAATAAGGTTATTACGCTGCTTTCCGCAGACTATTACAAATTACTTTTATCATATTGACACGCTTTAAGCAAACCATAATCTGAGACTTCACCAATAATTCACCTAACCCCGCCGCCACTTGCTCTTGTCCCGGATGACAAATATTAAGTATAATCATTTCATACTATAATATAGAGCATTCTAAGAACAGCCCGGAGGTGTAATAATGAAAACTCTACCTTTCAGACATGAGATGATCAACGGCAAGGGTGAACCCCTGTGCATAGATTTCAGAAGAGCCGTGCCGGAAGACATCGACAAAGTGATGGCGCTTCAGGACGCAATCATGGAAGCCCTGCCGGATAAGGATCTGTATGCAACATTCTCCAGAGAAGAATCCCTGAATCAGCTCGAGCACGATATATGTATTATCGCGGAGTGTGAGGGAAAAGTCGCGGGCTATTCCGTCATGATACCTAACGATCCTGACAATCCGGAAAACTACGGCAAGCATTTCAACTATGACCGCGATCAGCTTGCTAAAACTGTTTCGATGGATCTGACCATGGTCGCTCCGGAATTCAGAGGCAATGGCATCCAGAGAATGTTCAACAAGCTGCGCCTTGGTATGGCACATGAGATGGGCGCTTCAGAAGCACTGACTACCATCTCCCCTGACAATCCATACAGTTACCGCAACTTCCTCGTTCTCAATTTCGATATCGTCGATGAACGTGAACTATACGGCGGCAAGAGAAGATACATACTCCGCAAAGTATTCTGACACCAAAAGGCCCGCTTCACCCCGAGATGTGAAGCGGGCCTTGTCATTTAATATAGTCTTGCGAGGAAAGCGGCTTTGCCGTCGTTTTTCATGGCTCCGATCTCACGGGCGCCGTCCGGTCCGGTCCTGCACCTGAATGTCAGTGTTTCCCCTTCATAACTCTGAAGTATGTACTGCACTTCTATGTCATGGATATCCATGGACATGATCTCCTCTGTGCTGAAGCAACCGAGCATCGCTCTGATGTAATTGACATTGTTCATGTGTCCGCCGAGATCAATATCTGCGGAACGGATCGTATATTCACCGATGATACCGGTTCCTTCGAAATCTTTTCCGATCTTTTTAAACTCCATCCCATCAGGCACCGGTTCCTTAAACTCTACATCCCCGGGATAGAGCCCTGCCATAGGGACTAATCTGCCCGTCTCATGACTCATTACGGCCCATATGCTTCTGCACATCAACAGCGGCTCATCTTCGCTGAAAACAGCAAAATCTCTCTCGCATTTTGCCCTGTCCGCAGGCTGGATCCATGTTCTTGCCTCGACATGGTCCATCATGACGGGCAGCCGGTTAAAACGCATCATTGTTTTCGATATGATCCAGAAGTAATTGCGTCTGTTCATTCCGGCCGGGCCTATGTCAAATCTGTCAGCGTGCAGCGTTGCCGTATCCTGAAACAGATCAAAAGCCGCAGGTATGCTCAGGCGGGAGTTCCCGTCGCACATGCTCGGCAGTATTATGATATCTCTTGAAAAACTACACCCTGTCCTGTTCATCTTCTGTCCTTTTGTCACTTTCATATTCAGCCCGGCATACCGCATAGAATTCAGGTTTCTCTCTTGGCAGAATAACAGGCTTTCCTTCACGGCTGATGAACCCGTGCTCCGATGTTCCCCTGGCACGGATCTCGCCCGTCTCCGCATCCGTTATCTCATATTCAAACGCGCATTTTAGACGTGTCAGCCTTACCATGCGGACGGCTATCCTTACCGTATCTCCGTATTTTACGGAATGGATATATTTGCAGGACACAGCAAGAGTCGGGCTGACGATATCTTCTTCCTCAAGTCTTGCATAAGTATAGCCGGTCTGCTCCATGAAGGAACACCTTGCTTCCTCGAAATATCTGATGTAATTCGAGTGATGGACGATGCCCATCTGGTCCGTTTCGTAATAATTGATCTTCCTGTCGTAATACCTCACATCTGTCACCTGCTCCCGCCTTCTGCATGTACTACTATATAATCATGGTGTACCGCATCAAGGAATTTCCCGAATACGTCCTCTGATCTGATACACAGGCTGGATGTATTGATGCATGGATGGCAGCCTACATACTCCGCGTTGAGTACATCATCGTCTACCAGAAGCTGCACTGTGTTCTCCGTATCATTGATCAGGCCCATGACGCTGGCCGAGCCGGGTGTCGTGTCCAGATACTTTTCCATGTATTCCGGTTCAGCAAAATGCAGCCTCGCGCTGCCTGCCTGCTTAGAAATGTCGCTGCTCCGGAACACCTTGTCTGACGGTATCATCAGCATATAGAATCTGGTCCTCTGCCTGTTTGCAAGAAAGAGATTTTTGCAGATCTTTGCCCCCAGAGCCTCGTCTACCGCTTCGCATGTCTCCGGGTGATCTGCATCCGCAGGTCCGTGATCGAGCCTGTAATACTCTATTCCCAGATCATCCAGAAAATCATACACCCGTATTTCCTTGTCCATCCTGCCGGACTCATCGTCTGGTCTTCCTTTATATCTGATCAGTTTATTCATTTATAATGCCTTCTTTGCTGAGCAGGTAGTATACTGCTCCGACCATTCCCGCAGAGTTACCCAGAGCTGCCGCTTTGAATTCAAGATCTTCCCTGAAGTCAGGCATGATCAGTGAAAGAACTTTCTCGCGCAGAGGTTCAATCAGAAGAGTCTTCTGAGCAGATACGCCGCCTCCTATCAGCACGAGCTGAGGATCGAAAACATGTATGTATCCTGCTATGCCTGCAGCTATCTCTGTGATCCATGTGTCCAGGATCTCCAGTGCGTGCATTTCCCCATTTTCCGCTGCGGAAAAGAGAACTCTGCCGCTGTCAAGATCCGGATCTATGTCAACTGCGTATCTTATCATGGCAGATGTCGAAGCATATCGCTCAAAACATCCATCCAGACCGCATATGCAGTGATCTCCGCCGGCATGTGTAGGGAAGTGGCCCAGCTCTCCCGCAAAACCATGGGCTCCTTCGAGCAGCTTGCCACCGGTGATGACGCCGCCGCCTACGCCGGTACCGAGGGTGATCCCGAGAACATCAGTATAACCTCTTGCTGCTCCTGTCCACAGCTCACCGAGAATTGCGCAATTGGCATCATTCGCAAGTGTTGCCGGGATCCCGAATTCTTTCTTCAGGATGCTGCACACTTCCGTCCGTGACCAGTCCGGAATATTGCCTCCGTTCCCCGCAACGCATCCTTTCACTGAATTGATACATCCGGCAGCCGAAACCCCGATGCCCGCAAAATCACTGATCCCGCCGTTCTCTTCCGCTATCCCGCGAATGCTTTCGCAGATGACATCCATTACATGTCTGTCGCCGGTCTTGCTGTAAATAACTTCTTTCTGATCAAGGACTCTGCCCTTTCCGTCAACTGTTCCCAGCTTGACTGATGTGCCGCCTACATCGACACCGATGAATTTTCTTTTCACGGTTATACTCCTTCCGGGATCTCTGTTATCTGTTTCTACTAAATATATCATTGGATGCATCTAACATCCATTGATTTCTTATAATACTGTTGTTTCTGTTGGTATTAGTAATACTAATACCCATTATGCAGAACGCCAATTTTACTTCTGAATGCATGAGCGTTAAATTATTGTCAGAGAGAAAAAGCGTAAAGATCCGCAAAGATGATTCTCAGATCTTCACGCCGCACGATATAAGAACTTACAATCAAACCAATAACAAATAACAATAAATACAGGAGGTAACATCATGTTATACGGAATCGGAGTTTTCGCAGTTTCTGCAGTAATCACACACTATATCGAGAAGCACACTCCATCTGTACTCAAAGAGGACTAATCTGAGCCAGATAAGTATAAAATCAATTCTCGCAAAAAATCCGGCAGTGCCTGCCGGATTTTTGTTTCATGATAACTGCCCCGCCTTCACATCAGCGTATGTTTTCCTTGATATATTTAATAACGAACCGTGCAAGCGGACCGGCATCATCCAATGATCTGATGCCTATTCCCATTGTCCTGTATGCTTCAGGTTCCAGCATGCGGCTGTCGTAATTACCGGGGTATTCCTCGACAGTCAGCTCCGGAAGTATCGCCAGACCGAGCCCCCTCTGCACCATGGAAAGCACCGCAAAATCGTCTCTGGAGTAATACTTCACCTCAGGCTGGAATCCTGCATCGTCAAACACTTTGTGAGGATCCTTGTCGTAGCTCCTGTAAGTCATTATGAATGGATAGTCCTTCAGCACTTCAACAGGCACATAGTCATATTTGCTGAGATCGTATTTCGGCGGAAATACGACCAGCATAGGGTCATCCAGCACAGGGATAAAATCAACATTCGCTTTGTCCGGTCTGCTCATCAGCGCAATATCAAGCGATCCGTCGATGAGCCCTCTGATCAGTTCATCATGTCCAAGTTCTTCGATCTGGAACTCGACTTCAGGATAATTATTCTGAAAGTACTCAAGGAGCTGCGGCACCCAGTTTACTGAAGTGCTGACGAATGAACCTATGCGAATATTACCCTTTCTGATCCCCTGTATCTCCGCAACCTCCTGTTCGACTCTTTCCTCATATCTTAGAAGCTGCCTCATGGAAGGCAGAAGCATCTTTGCTTCATTGGTCGGTTCTACTCCTCTGTTGGTCTTGATCAGGAGTGGGAATCCTATTTCTTCCTCGAAGGATTTCATAGTCTGAGTGAGATATGACTGAGTATAGCCGAGCTCGGCACCGGCTCTTGTCAGGCTGCCGTAATCGATGGCAGCAATTAATATCCTGATTTTCTGAGTGTTCATATGCGTGTATATACGTGTTGTTTGTCAACAAATTAACGTGTGAAAACTTGTATTTTTCAACGATTCCAAGATTTATTATGTACTTTTTGAGATAAAGCACGTTAAAATATTAACAAAAGTTGAAGGAAAAATCAATCTTATGATAGTGTACGGCCGTGAGTTAAATATTCGTGTGAAGCATCTGCGGAAAGATCACAGCCGGTTTCATTACTGACTATGACCAATCAGTAACAGAATACCGGGGCACTGACACCGAAGAAGAAAGCGCCTGTCTGCATCAGGACAGCCGTGAAGCTTTCAGGTAAACAGACGCATTGCTGACGAACCTCTGGAGAGTGTCGCGCCGGCGGCCACCGAAGAAGTAATACTTTCAGGTAAATGTACAGGGAACATGATGCCATTTTTTTGGCATACATGTTCCCTGTTTTTTCTTCACTGACCATCGGTCAGATAATACTCTTTGGCGGATGCAGATTCATTCCCTCCCCTTCATGCGGATCGTTGCTTAGAAATGTAAGGAGATATTATTCATGGAAACTATTGCAAGTATCAATTCCGCCATCAACAATTTTGTCTGGGGTGTGCCGGCTATGGTATGTATCCTCGGAATCGGTCTGTACCTGAGCATCAGGACAGGATTCATCCAGGTCCGTAAGTTCGGTCTCGCCATGAAAGAGACCTTCGGCAAGATCTTCACCAAGAGCGACACCAAAGACGGTGCGATCTCGCCATTCCAGGCGCTCTGCACTGCGCTTGCGGCCACTGTAGGAACAGGAAACATCGCAGGTGTTGCCGGAGCAGTAGCCATCGGCGGCCCTGGTGCTGTATTCTGGATGTGGATCTCAGCTATACTCGGCATGTGCACCAAATTTTCGGAAGTAACACTCGCAGTACATTTCAGAGAGATCGATGATACCGGCACATATGTCGGAGGACCGATGTACTACATCAGAAACGGCCTTGGCAAAAACTGGAAATGGCTCGGATATGTATTCGCTACATTCGGTATTTTCGCAGTATTCGGAACAGGTAACGCCACTCAGGTCAACACCATCACCACTTCGATCGATACCGCCCTCACCTCTTATAATGTAATGGGAGAAAAAGGCATCGGAACACTCAACTTCATTATCGGTATTATCCTCGCCGTTCTTATCGCTTTCATTCTTATCGGTGGTGTTCAGAGGATCGGCGCAGTAACCGAAAAACTCGTTCCGTTCATGGCAGTATTCTATATCCTGCTCGGTCTCGGAGTCATCGTTATCAATTACAGATATATCCCAAGCGCTATCGGCTCCATCTTTGAGGGTGCGTTCAGCCCTGCCGGAGTTACAGGCGGAGTAGTCGGAAGCATGTTCCTCAGCCTTCAGAAAGGTATCGCAAGAGGTATCTTCTCCAATGAGGCCGGTCTCGGTACCGGATCGATGGCACACGCCAGCGCAGACGTCAATCATCCTGTAAAGCAGGGATTCTTCGGAATCTTTGAGGTATTCGTAGACACCATAGTCATCTGCACTATGACAGCTCTCATCATCCTCTGCGGCCGCGCAAGCTTCGAATACGGACAGCCTGCCGGCGCTGAACTGACCATCCAGGGATTCACCAATACTTACGGCAGCTGGGTATCCATCTTCACAGCCATAGCAATGTGCTGCTTCGCGTTCTCAACCATCCTCGGCTGGGGTCTCTACGGAACAAGATGCTCCGAGTTCCTCTTCGGAAGCAAGGCTCAGAAGCCGTTCCTGATCATTTACGCTCTCGTAGCGATCCTCGGAGCTACAATGGATCTCGGACTCATCTGGGAAGTTGCCGAGACCTTCAACGGACTTATGGCCATCCCTAACCTGATCGGAGTCTTCCTCCTCTCGGGCACAGTAGTCAAACTTGTCCGGAACTACTTCAGCGGAGACGAATACATCCCATACCATGAGCAGAAGAAGATGCTCGAGAACAAGTAATGAAATCTTACCAGAGATATAGAAAAAATGCGTCATCACCTGTGTGATGGCGCATTTTTGATGTCTGATCCGGGTCCTACTGCGGATCTTCACTGTCTCCGGTAAGCGCGAGGAACTTCTCTATATTCTCTTCCAGACCTATGACCCACAGGTCATCGCCTTCTTCTATCAGCGTGTCTGCCTGAGGCATCATGAATGTTTTCCCGAGTGACTGCAGTCCTATTACCATACACCGCGTATATTCTGTGATTCCGGAATACTTAAGCGGCTTATTACAGTATGGCGCATCTGCTTTTACCTTGACGACGCGGCATTCCAGAGGTACCTGAGCTTCCGTACTGCCGAATCCCATGAAATCCTTGAGGTTGCCCATTGTATACTTCTTTCCGATATACTGACCGTCGCGGAACCGGATGACAGCTTTTTCGACACCGACCGCGAAAACTCTGTCCCCTTTATATACTTTAGTCTTGCCGTTAGGCAGGAATATCATCTCTGTCCCGTGTTCTATCTTGATAATGAAGATGTTCTGACTTTTGCCCCAGCCAAGTTCCATGAGAGTTTTTCCCGTGTAATCCGCTTCTTTTGGTATGACGAAGGACAGATATCTGTAATCATCCTCAAAATACTCCGTGAAATCCGGCAGTTCGGTATCTCCCTGAGCCATCATAGTCGCAAACAGGAAGGATGCTCTTTTGAGCTTGGAATACTGCCTTCTCTGGCGGTAATCGACAATGAACAGGACCAGACCGATGAACATCCAGCCGGCAAACATTGCGGTCGCGAATCCGCCCATAAATACCGGCTGACCCGGGATCAGAAGCAAAGCGAGCAGCGCTGTCATGCTTATTCCGGCAAACCACGCCATCTTCTCGCCTCCCGGGATCTTATACGGCCGTGTCAGACCCGGTTCCTGATGACGCAGCTTGATCAGGCTGTATGCTGTTATCATCCAGCTGGTGACATATCCCGCCGCGGAGAAAGTCGTAAGTGAGCCGATGAGACCGCTTCCGAGAAACGGTCCGGCAATCGATGCGGCGAGACATACTTTGAGAGCGTTGACCGGCGTCTTATATACCGGATGCTGCTCTGCGAGCACATCAGGAACGATACTGACTCTGGCCATAGCCATGAGTATCTGAGAAGATGCCATCATGAATCCGTTCCATGTAGTAATGAGTCCGCTTATAGCGCCGATAAGTATGAAAAGATAAAGTCCCTTCCCCACCGGTCCGCCGTACACATCACGGAACAGCAGTGCCGCAGCGGGACTGTCGAATCCGATGAACTCTTTCCATGGCATCGCGCCGCCCAGAGTGAACAGCAGAAGTGAATAGAACAGGCATGAGAGCACTACGGTAAGAACTACTGTTTTGCCTACTGATTTGACATCTCCGCCGGCGCTTTCTATACCCTGAGGTATCGTTTCGAATCCGGCAAGAAAGAATGGCGCGGACGCCAGGATGACCATAGCTCCGCCTATGAATGACTTGTGGTTGCCTTTGCCAATGTTCTCATATACCGGTTGAAAATTGGCAGTATCGAACTTGAACATTGCGAATATCATGGCGAGGATACCTGCTCCGACAAGGACGAAACACAGGATCCTCTGTATAGCCGCCGATGAAGTCACGCCTTTCCGGTTGATCAGGAACAGGATGATGGATATCGCAAGTCCTATCAGTATGTGCCCCATGTATATGTCCGCTCCCGCCAGATTGTACAACGGAGATCCGGCTTTCACCTGGGGAATCAGGATGCTGAGTATATCTACAACGTATATCGCTTCCCACGGAATGATCGTGATAAAGGCGCCAAAAGCCGCCCATCCGGAAACAAATGCAATATTGTCTCCAAACGCGCGGAATGCATACGCCATCCCTCCCCCTGAGACAGGAAGCATAGAACAAAGCTCACAATAGCACAATGCTATAGGGATCATAATGACAAGCGCAATAATATAACCCACTGCCGCAGGCAGCGGGCCGCCGCTTCCTGCCATCCAGCTGTTGATAGAGACAGCCCAGCCAACTCCTACAATAGCACCGAACCCTATGCAGAAAAAGTCTATCGCCGAAACACCCTTTTTCTCTTCCATTAACTGATACTTCCTCTCTGTCCCGATGTTAAGAATTATGTTTATATAATAACAAGTGCCGCGAAGGAATAGTTTCTTCCCTCATTACGGCACCTTGCCAAACGCAGTTTTAGCACAACCATGACAGCAAGTCAATCGGTTGTATACAAGTTTTTCAATTAACTTTTGGCACTTTTACTGCGGCTGTTTTCTATACAAACTTTTACTTCATTCAGGGAGATTTTATCCCCGTTTTTCAGATGAGCAGTTTTCTCCCGCCTTCTGCTTCTGACATGACCCTGCATAAGGACAACCGATGCATGCTGCCCCTTTCTTTTTCTCTTTGTATATATATCTTATGGCCAGAAACAGTATCAGCGCCAGCACAAGCAATGCTATCGCAGTTGCAAAATTCATGCTCTCAGCCTCCTTTCCGGTATCCACTCACGACCGCTGATCTGGCAGCAGCGTCATATTGATTATACAACGTCAGAAAAAGTTTGCCAAAAGACGCCATTGGTACTATAATAACTCACGGACATATTTATCCGGGGCGTTAGCTCAGCTGGGAGAGCGCAAGGTTCGCAATCTTGAGGCCAGGGGTTCGATCCCCCTACGCTCCACCATTCAAACGCTGAATTTCCAATGGGTTCAGCGTTTTTATATTGCTTTGGGGTGAAAAAAGGGTGAATTGCCTTCAAAAACACAAAGAAGCCCGGGATTGCTCCCGGGCGTTTCTATGCGCTATCAATTAAGGAGGTGAATGCTGCCGCTCACCCTTGTGCGGCCTATGATGTTTGTTTTATCGTCAGTGTCCCAACATAGCCGTAATAGTTGCTACCCCTTGACCGTACTCCGACCGCTACTTTCTCTCCAGCATCTATCTGCACTCCTGTCAGATGGATGTTCTGAATATGGTTAGACCATGAGCCGGTCTGTGCAGATCCGTAAGCTTTGAAGAACGTTTTCCCCTGAGTGACATCAGCCTCTACCGCATTTGTCAGAGAGACGTCTGTAAATCTCGCATGACCGCCTCCGGTTTTAGGCAGATTTATAAAAGGAACATTAGTGTATTGAGTTCCGTCTGGCCATGTTACGTTTTGAGCCATACCGAGCCTCCCCTCTTACGAAATCGTGAGTCCGTGGGTTTGACTGTCCTGTGTGACCGTCGGGGCGCTGAGATTGCCCGTGACTCCGAGAATCGTGACGTTCTTCTTTATATTTGAGGCGATGATCTTGGCCTGTTCTGTGTCTGAGATCTTTACCGCTCCGCCGGAAGTCTTACCAGCCGGAATATTCACAGTCCCCGCCTTCGTGCTGATCGTTCCGGAGACATAGTCTTTCCCATATGCAGTAATAGTCTGCGTCAATTCTTTGTTTGTTGAGTAGCCCTTTATTTTCTGCTAAACTATGGGCAGATAATGCCATACTGTATAACTAGAAGCGGAAAAGGAGAGATCAACATGGAAGAGAAAAAGCTACTCAAAGACGAAGAACTCACAGCGGTCAGCGGAGGTCAGGACTTACGCGACTCAAAAAGAACCATGAGCTGTCCGAAATGCAATCAAAATATGTATGTGACAAAGATCGCCAAAGGTCGTAACGGGGAGATCATCAGGACCCTCCACTGCGACGGATGCGGTTATGAGTGTACAAAATAGTATTTAAGACTGCAAACTGTGAGGCAGGACCGATGCCGGTTAACAGACGAAAGCTATATTCACGCAAACAAAGAGCAGAATAATCAGTACGAATAAAGGAGAAAGTGATATTATGAAAAAAGTAATACCGTCGATACTTGTTGCTGTTGCTGTCTTTTTTGTGATTGTCGTGATGCAGACGCTGGTAAGAAACATGACATTTACAGAGGCTCTTTCAAGACCGTATAATTACTTCCTTGCCGCAATTGCGTTCATAGGGACTTTTACTGCAATGAGCAGGAAAGAGAAAAAATAATATAAAATGATTTTTACGTCATATGAATTATGTTTTTCCGCTTTTCCCCATTCCGGAGGCTATACTCGCCATTAACAAGATACTTGGGACTGTGGCAAGGTAATTATAACAACCCGGCAAATCAAGTTTGCCGATGAACATCAGGTGGTTGGATGAGTGATTGGATGAAAGAGGATGGCGTGCTGTCCTCCTTTCATTTCAACTTGTTCAACAATAGCTTGAGAATTCGATCCCCCCTACGCTCTACCATTCAACCCGTTGATTTCAACGGGTTTTCTTATTCAGGAACAGGATTATTTTCAAGGAAGAAATTGCAGATTTCATCCGGAGAGTATCCCGGATTGCGTGACCACCATCTGATCGTCTCAGAAAAATCACATATCATATGGTTCAGCAAGTAATCCTCAGGAGCAAGTCTGATAAAGGTAGTCCTTCCTATGTCTGCCCTGTCAATTATCTGCTGCACAGTTATTCTGGAATACGTTTCGGCTTTTAATAAATCTGTGAATGCATTGATAATAGCATTTCTGGTTTTTTTCTGTCTTCTGTCCATCTGACAAACTCCCCGAACAATTACACGAAAATGTTCAATAAAGAACACATTGCTTTTTCTGATTATTGAAGAATACGGTAATTGAAGGAACGACATCGATCGATCAGTCTGTGATGACCGGGGAAAGCATTCCGGTAGATAAAACATCCGGAGACAGCGTTTCAAGCGGCACTGTCAATCAATTCGGCGCTTTCACGATGCGGGCTGACGCAGTAGGCGAAAACAGTGCTCTCCAGAGAATGGTACGCCTTGCCAGAGAAGCCGAAGAGAACAAGGCGCCAATAGTATCAGCTGCAGACCGCTGGGCGACATGGCTGGTTCTTATCGCGCTTGCCGAGCAAAGCTCAGAACACCCTCTTGGCAAAGCTATATGCCGTTCATATGAGGACATTGGCGGCAAGACAGAGACTGTATCTGATTTTCACATGATACCCGGTCAGGGCGTTTCTGTGACTGTCGATGGCATGACTGTGCTTGTCGGGAAAACAGACTACATGAGATCCGCAGGCTTCCATATCTTTTCGCGCTGATGCAGAAGGTAATGAAAAAGATACAGGTAAACATAATTGCTTCTCTGATAATCAATCTGACAGCAGTTATCCTGTCAGCTATCGGAATATTGAATCCTGTTACAGGCGCGCTGTGGCATAATTTCGGATCAGTGTTTGTAGTAGTAAATGCAGCAATGCTGCTGCGTGAAAAAGATCAATGATCCACAAAAAAATAGGTTAGTTTACCTAACCTATATAACTCATATCTCCAATACTATATAAAGTATTTGGTTCGGTTTTATGGAGCGCTTATAATGATGCTCCTTCTACAACGCATGCTCCAAGGCCAACACCGCCTACCACACAGTAATCCCCAGTTTCGTTCGTGCGTCCTAAGCCGACTCCGATTCCTCCGCATAAAAAGCCTCCGCTTCCCTTTCCACCTGCGACCTGCGCCAGCTCATCTTCAGAGAGTTCACCAGCTGGTCCGCTGGAAAGTGCTCTCATATATTCGCTGAATTCTTCAAAAGATGCGGAAAGGCCGTATTCTTCAGCAAGAGGCATCAGCAGATTGTCAAATACTGCTTTCTCATTCTGCTCACCTGTATATTCCTCTGCTGCTTTTCTGAACTTCGTCTGGAAGTCAGCATCCGAGATCAAAAGTTTCCTGAATTTGTTAAGATCTTCTTTTGCCATGTCTTCACTCTCCATTTCTGCTTCCGCGCACTTACATCTTATCTGCGCTCCTGATATTTATACAATTATAGCACTAAATCAGAGACATCTTAAGCCAATAAACGTAGTCGTTTGATGATCTGAATATCATAAATGAACTAATGATTATATAGGCAATTGATCAGATGAGTGATCAAAGTATGTGTTTTTCGATACATATTTTTGTTCCTCATTTATTTCTGTAATAGTATAAATTGAGTCTATAGTCCTTAAAAATACCGGTCAAGGGAACAAGTTGGTCAATTATCATCTTTCACGTATTAATATTTGAGACGGAATAATAATAATGTATAATAATGACAATCAAAAGTACGCGTTATGTTCAGGGAAATTTATATGAGAGGTAATCTGAAATGAAGAACTGTCCTAATTGCGGCAGTGAGCTGCCTGATAGTTTCGAGGCATGCCCGTTCTGCGGCACATCGGTTGTGGAGCCTCCTGCTCCGTCTCAGAAGAAATCATCCGGCACCGGAAAGATCATTGCCGGTGTTGTTATAATTGCGCTTATCGCCGGTTACTCGATTTTCAAGTCTATAACAAAAACAAGACCGCTGATGCTCAACTCAGGTGTTACCGTTGAAATATTTGTCGGCGATGAATGTCAGGTACCTATTTATGCAGAAGACCTGACTGATGCTGACTATCAGACTGCAGTGTGGTCAGTAGATAATTCAGATGTTTTGTCAATGGATAACGGGACGATCAGAGCGTCCTATGACAGCAGTTCATTCAATGAATTAACCGGGGTAGGCAGCGAAGATGATATGGATCCCTGCTCATGCATAACATATGTAAATGCATCGATCAAAAAAGGGCTGAGAAACTGGGAAGGCAGCACCAAAGTTATAGTATCACTGAAGCCGGTGAAAGTTGAAAGCGGAACAATGATAAAAGAGCCCGCCGATGCCCGCGGCAGTTCTTTGACAGTCAAGGCGTCCTCTTCCTTTAACACGTATTTCTACCTTAAGAGCAATACCAAGGCAGCGAACGATATGTCGTTCATTGTCAAGAAAGGTGAAGAAACAACCGTTGAAGTTCCGAGAGATCAATATACAGTGTACTGGGCAAACGGTGATACATGGTACGGCGGAGAATTCCTGTTCGGGCCGCAGACAAAATATCAGAAGGATCCTGAAGAATGGGATTTTGACAAATATACCTGGTCATTTGAACTGGGAGCCGCAAACGGCAATATGAGCGGCGAAACAGTCAGTGAAGACGAATTCCCTGAGCTATAGGGTATCCCGCAAAATATTATTATTCTGTCAAAGCGCTGAATGCCTGAGTTCAGCGCTTTTTCTGTGACAGGTTTTACTGTGACCGCCCCTTAAAAGCTATATAGAATTGATGATTTTTGAAAAAATGTAATGTATTCTTTACATCATCAGACTGAATCCTTATGATTATAAGGTAGCTGCCGCGCAGACCGGCGGCAGATTGGAGAAAAACTATGAAAAATATTCACTTCAGACTATATAAACTGCTGATGCTGGGAGTTATCCTGGCTCTTGCAGCCTTCATTGTTTCTGCATGCTCGGGAATCGGGTCAATGGATGCCGAAGATGAAGCCGAAGCACTTGCCGCCAACCCTCTCACAGGCGCAACTGTTGAGGAAGGTTTTGATGAAAACGCTCTGAATCAGCGCATAGTTGCTTTTGTAGTGGAAAATGCTCCGGATGCACGTCCGCAGTTCAATATGGATGATCCCGAATATTCACCGGACATCGTTCTTCATGGTGAAGTTGAAGCAGGCATTACGAGAATGCTGTGGATGTATGCGGACTATAATAAATTACCGGAGATCATCGGACCTATGAGAAGTGCCCGCCCGCCTTATATCAGGTTTTCGGAACTCTTCGACGCGGTATTTATTCACTGGGGAATGAGTTCTTCCAAGGGCAATTATGTAGGAGCTAATACCGTATTTAAACAAGACGATGTCGACCATATCAATCAGATGACATTTACTGAGACTATCGGGCTGTTTGACAGAGATCATACCAGAAATGTCTCTCTGGAACATACCGGCATACTGTACGGCGCCAAGGTTCCTGAAGCCCTCGAATACGCGGAATTCAGGACTGAGCCAGAAGAATACACCAAGCTGGATTTCAGCCCGCTGACACTGCTTGACAGCATCGCCCCTGCAGAGCAGATCCGTGTCAACTTTTCAGAGAGAGCCGCATGGGACAGGATGACATGGACATACCATCAGGATGACCAGAAGTACCACACAGCCAATTTCCAGAATGACTTTTCACGTGACAACCTGCTTGTTCTGTTTGACGATACAGAGTATATCGACAAACAGGATTACAAAGGTGAGGTCGGGTCCACAGTCACCTACTGTGATTACGCGCTCGGCGGCGGCAAGGGATATCTCCTGACTCATGGCACATGCAAGGATATCGAGTGGAGAGTTGAGGACGGCAAGCTTGTGCTCATCGATGTCACTGCGACCAGAATCGCGCAGGAAAAAGCAGCTGAGGCAGAAGAAGATGCTGAAGAAGCTGACAGCGAAGAGGAATCCGGACCTGTTGAAGTCAGAGCTGCTCTCTATCCGGGCAAGACCTGGATCGGGTGGGTCTCTGCCAACAATGGAGGCAGCATGGAAATCATCAGCGGAACTGAAGAAGAAGAGTAATACTTCCAGAAAAAATACAGCGGATGCCTGTCGGACATCCGCTGTTTTGTTTTGTTCAGGATCTATTTTACGACATCCAGGCCGAGCTCCGCCGGCATGAACCTCGGACATACATTTTCATCGGTAACGATGACAGATGCCGCCAGTCTGGTGCCGATCTCGCATGCTTCAGCCATGCTCTTGCCGTAAGTCAGACCGATGGCGATGCCGGAGAAGAACGCGTCCCCCGCTCCTGTCGTGTCATTGACATCGACATGCTGAGGCGGACAGTGTCCTTTCTGCCCGTCAAGGCCGGCATAGACTGCCCCCTCTCCTCCCAACGTTACCACAATGCCTTTCATCTGAGCCTGCTGAATTTTGTTATAAATGATTTCGGCCATTTCGTCCGGTGTTCTGCCCTCATAATCCTCTGAGAACAGTATTCCCGCCTCCTGGAGATTACAGACAAGACAGTCTAGACGGCGCAGCAGATCCCGCCGTTCAACAGCTATTGACATATTGGATATGACTCCGAACACTTTTTTGCCATACTGTTCAGCAAGCGCGATCGTTCTTTTGAGGATAGGCACCTCAATATCTGCCTCTACAGCGATGCTGTCAGCCCGTCCGAAGATATCATCCCCTTCCTCATCCAGTATCCGCTCTATCTCAGAAAGATCCGGCCTCTTTGATATTGAAGCTACTACATCTCCCGAGTTGTCGAAAACAGCCAGCCATGTTCCCAGACCGCCCGGCTTACGTCTTATAAAATCAGTGCAGCACTGATGTCTTTCAAGTTTCTGAACGACATCCTCACCGCGAGCACTCTTATCCACTATCGTTACAAAAGTAGGTCTCAGTTCAACATTGGCTATATCTTCCGCGATATTGCGTCCCACGCCGCCGTGTACTTCTACTACATGTCCGGAATTGCGTCCTCCCGGAATATACTGTGCGTGAGGATATCCTTTGATATCCACAAAAGCTGCTCCGATGATCACTATTCCCGTACTTGCCTTGCAGTCCATGTCTTTCTCCATTTCAATATGACAATAAGTACCGTCCCCATGTCACCCATGACACATTTTATCATACATGCTGGACTTATGAGCTGTATTTTAAGATAATAGTACTATGGACCGGAAAACACTGACATTGTTTCACAGATTTGCAGTAATTCTGCTGATATTATCCTGCATAGTACAGGGCTTTTTTCTGTGCGCTTTTGCTGAAGGTGAAACTCCGTCAGAAGAAACTGCAGAAGAGACCCTACAGGATGATGCTGCCTCTGCAGCTATTTCAGAGGCCGGGGCTGATGCTGCCGAAGAAGTAAGCAAAGTTGCAGAGGAAATCCCTGCGCTGGTGTTTATCGAGAGAGACCCCCTGAGCAGTATCAAACTGATTAAGTATCCCTACCTTGATACCAAGCAGGTTACTTATAAATGGCGCTTTCCATATTCCGATAAATTCTTCCTCAGGCCGTCAGATCAGTTCAGCATCAGTCTTGCGCAGGGCTCGCTCGGTCTGGCTCTTTCGGCATTCCGCAGCACCCCGGATATCGTTGACGATCAGTATGAAACATATCTGGGCGAGGCCGGTTTTCAGAATCTGTATAAGTTCGGATATGGCGAGCCTACCACCGATGATTCCCTTTCTGGTATTATCGGCATGAAGGAAATCGGAGATTTTACACTTATCGCTGCAGTCACCTGCGGACAGGGATACGGGAATGAGTGGGCAGGCAATCTCAAGGTAGGTACCGGTGACAGGCATGAAGGATTCAGTTCCGGCGCGGCGCAGCTCGAGGAGCACATACGCAGCTACATCAAAGACAGGAATATTACAGGCAGCAGGAAACTCTGGGTGACCGGAATGTCACGTGCTGCCGCGATAGGCAACATAACGGCGGCGGATATGACCGAAAGCGGTGAATTCGATGATGTGTATGCATATCTTTTCGGTGTGCCGAGAACGACCAAAACCCCTGTCAGATACAGGAACATCTTCAATATCTGCGGTCAGTACGATCCGGTGGCTGCTGTCCCTCTGCAGTCATGGGGATATGAACGCTATGGTATCGATCTGTATACTCCTTCTCAGGAATCCGAGACTTCTTATGCAGATCTTGCATCCTACGCAGACAGGGTCTGCTCCAGAATGGAAGATAAACACTTCAGGAACAATCCTGAGATCAATTATCAGCTGCGTCTTATTCTGGAATTCATCGGTGAATTCTTCCCTACCTCAGAAGACTATGCCAACAGATTTCAGAATGAGCTGATATATGCCTGGCTCCATCATGACGCTGATCATCTCGGACCTATGATAGAGTCCGCTATAGCCGCAGTTGAATCCTCTAACCCGCGTGAAAACGCTGCCAAGAGAGTTTTTATTGACTATGTTTCATTTATAGCCGCACAGCACCTGCGGTACGAGCAGCGGCAGGTCGCAACCGGAAGCTGGGATCCTGATGAATCTCTTGCTGCCAACATTGCGCTTGAGCACAGGCCTTCCACTTACGTCAACTGGCTCTTTTCAATTACTGATCCTGAGGAACTGCTGCTGAGTTCCGTATCTTCAAGGCGCATCACTTTCGAAGGCAATGTCAAAATCACCGTCTTCCACAGAGGGATCCCGATGACCTGGATCGACGAAAAAGGCAATGTCTTTATATCTGAAACCGCCGCTGACTACGACGGTCCTGTCGCGCCGGAACAGTTCATGATGAAAAACGGCAAGGAGACAGTGGTCAGCATTCCGGATGATGATGATTATTATCTGCAGATCGATTCATCAGAAAAAGAAACCCTGACTTATTATGATGTCATGGTCTCACCTGCCAGCCTTGCCGTGCAGCACGGCAAAATGAGGATCTGCCGGATCGATCCGGGTAAATACGGGATCGATATCGTACGCGGAGAGACCCTGTCTGATCCGGTCGCGATAGAGGGTCACATCATCGGCACCGGAGACATGGATTTCACGTACTCACCAACAGTAGTAATGCGTGATGAGCTGGAATCGACCCGGCTGTCTTTCCTCAGTCTCAGCAATGCGTTCATCATCGTTTCTTCAGTACTCGGCCTGACTGCGGTGCTCTTGTTGTTGTGTCTTATCACTGCGCTGGTGCACGGATACCAAAAAAGACGCGGTCACGCGCCTTTTTCCAACTGGTATGTGATCGTACCGCATATCATCTTTATCGCGATTTTCGCGGCATTGACACAATTCTTAACTTATTTCATGTTTACGATAGGACAAGCCAGAGCAGAGTGTGCTGTCTTATGCGTATTCTTCATTTTCCTGCTCGCGCTCAGAGGTACACTGCGCAGCAGACGAGTCCTTCCACTGCTCTACACAGTATTCCTGATTGGACTTATGGCGGCTGCACAGATGTACTATGCCAGGATCCCTATGAATTACTATTCTATGACAAACATGATACTGTACTTCCTGGCAGTCATTCTGTTTACTCTGCTTGCGATACGTACATTCCGCCCGAAGAAAAGGAAAGAAACATCCGATGCTGTCTAGCCTTTTTCCATGGCAATAGGACCTGTACGCTGTATCTCGGAAATGCCGTAGCTCTTGAGCATCTGGATGAAATCCTCTACGCCTTCAGGATCTGCGTGATATTCGATCATCAGATGTTTTGGCATGACTTTCATTATCTTTGCTCCTGTGATCTGGCACAGTTCGATCAGCTGTGATCTGTTGGAAGCATTGTAGGCGACTTTGACCAGCATCATTTCCAGGCAGACACTTTTGGATTCATTGAGTCTCCTGACTCTGATGACGTTTACTTTCTTATTGAGCTGTTTCTCTATCTGATCGATCGTCCTCTGATCTCCCGTACTGATGATGGTCATGCTGGAGATCTCATGATTGTCGGTCTCCCCTACGGCCAGGCTGTCGATGTTGAAGCCGCGTCGCGCGAAGAGTCCGGATATCGAGGAAAGAACACCGTCTTTATTTTCTACCAGTACTGAAAAAATACCTTTCATATCTATGCACCTGTCTTATTATGATCTCAGACTTATTTAACGTTATCCTCCCCGTCAACATCACACACCATCAGGCATGCTCCGTCGGCGGACAGGAACTCATCCAGCCTTTCATCCAGCTCGTCTGTGGATGAACACTCGAAATACGGCATATCATAGGCTTCCGCTATTTTGCGGTAGTGAGGCCATCCGTGAAGATCCACTCCCTCGTAATGTGAATCATAATTCTTGCACTGATATTCCCTGACAAGACCGAGATACCCGTTACGGACGATCAGGACTTTGATGCCGAGATCATTTACACGGACTGTTGCCAGTTCGTTCATGCACATCTGGAATGCGCCGTCCCCGCATACAGCAACTGTCTGCCTGTCAGGAGCAAACATCCTGGCTCCGATAGCAGCAGGTATGGAGTATCCCATGGTGCCCATACCGCCCGTTGTCAGGAACCGTCCTTCTTTCATGATATAGTTGTCGGCGCTCCACAGCTGATTCTGACCTACGTCCGCGACATAAATAGCATCATCATCCATCTTTTCAGAGAGTTTCTGGACCAGTATGTTCGGATTGACAAATCTGTCACTGAACACTCTGCTGTCGACCGTACTGTGCTTGATCTCCTCGAGTTCATCTATCCAGTTCTGATCGAAGGTCTGAATCTCCTGCTCCATCAGGATACTGAATATGTCCCTTACATCTCCTACGAGAGGGATATTAGGTCCCATGTTCTTGCCGATCTCCGCCGTATCTATATCGATATGAATGACAGCAACTCGCTTCTCCAGCTTTTCCGGCTTAGGTATCGCGCGGTCTGCAAGCCTTGCACCGACTACCAGAAGCAGATCGGCACGGCTCACGGCCTTGTTGGCGTACGGTTTGCCGTTATTGCCCAGCATACCGAAGTTCAAAGGATGCTTTTTAGGCAGCACGCCCATTCCCATCATAGTGTGGACAAGAGGTACATTGAATCTCTCACAGAAATCGCGGATCATCTGCTCCCCTTCTCCGAGGATCACGCCTCCTCCCGCGCAGACCAGCGGCTTGCGGGCCTGGTTGAGGGCTGATACCACCCTCTTCATCTGGTTCATGTTGACCTTGATCTCCGGCTTGTAGCCGCGGATCAGCACCTTGTCAGGATAGACAAAATTCTTCCTCAGCTCACGTTTCTGGATGTCAATGGGAATATCTATCAGAACAGGTCCTTTGCGGCCTGTAGAGGCAATATAAAACGCTTCCCTGAATACTCTCGGGATGTCGTCAGCATCCTTGACAAGATAGCTGTGCTTGACAAAAGACTCCGTAGCTCCCCTCATGTCAGCTTCCTGGAATACATCTCTGCCCAGCAGCTCACTTGATACCTGTCCGGATATCGCTATCACAGGAATACTGTCCGCATATGCTGTAGCAAGTGCTGTGATAAGATTGGTCGCTCCCGGGCCGGACGTCACAACACAGACTGCCGGTTTTCTCGACAGTCTCGCGTATCCGCTCGCCGCGTGACCCGCATTCTGTTCCTGTCTCACAAGTATATGTTCAATATCCGAGTTGTACAGGCTCTCATAAAACGGAGCGATAGCAACTCCCGGATAACCGAATACTTTTGTGATGCCTTCCCGTCTCAGGCATTCTGTCATTGCGTCCGCGCCAGTCATTTAAATCCCTTTCTTTCTCTATTGATACTTATTGCTTTTTGCATGAATTTATGCATCGTCCTCTTCTGTTTCAGCCTCTTCCGCGAAGGCATCCTCTCTCGGATCAGATATTTCCACGGTTTTATCCGGAATATCCGGTTCACAGGCTGTATCCTTTTCGTCAAGGTCGTCAAGATCTTCCATATCTTCTATCGTGATCGTACTCAGTGTCTCTTCATCGACATTCTCCAGATCAGCTACTCTGGCAGCCTGATTGGTGATGATCTTTTCGAACAGATTACGCACTTCTCTCGCATTGGCGAAATTCTCGCCTTTGGCCGCTTCAAGTCTGACGATCTCGTCATGAACAGCATCAGCCGCTTCATCCGTAAGTGTATACTGATATTTCCTGCACTGCATCTTGAAGATGTCCTGCAGCTCGTCGACAGTATAGTCCGGGAATTCGAAGAACTTATTGAACCTGGATCTCAGTCCCGGATTGCTCTCAACGAATGCCTTCATCAGCTCGGTATAACCCGCAACGATAACGATGAACTTGTCACGGTGATCTTCCATGGCTTTGAGAATGGTATCGATCGCTTCCTGACCGAAATTCTCGCCTTCCTGATTGAGAGTATAGGCTTCATCGATGAAGAGCACTCCGCCCATGGCTTCCTGTATTTTCTTGCTTGTCTTGATGGCGGTCTGCCCGACATATCCCGCGACCAGTCCGGATCTGTCTGTTTCTATGAGCTGTCCGGTCGTCAGTATCCCTATTTCCTTGTACAGCTTGGCAAGAATCCTCGCCACGGTAGTTTTACCTGTGCCCGGGTTTCCCGAGAAGACAAGGTGCAGTGAAACAGGGACTGCCTTCATTCCCTTCTCTTCACGCATCTTCCTGACCTTGGCAAGACCGATCAGTTCTTCCACATCATGCTTGACTGATTTGAGCCCGACAAGCTCGTTAAGTTCCTCCATGCCTGACTTTTCAGGTTCTTTCGGATCCTCTTCTTTCTGCGTGGTCTGGACAGCGAATTCAGTATCCGTAACGACCTCGGTCTCTATACTCTGATCTCCTCCGGCAGCTCCGGTATTTCTCTCAGCTGGTCTTTCAGTATCCTTCGAACCGATCGTCTCTTTGATGCGGGCAATGCTTTCTTTTTTCCTGCCCATATAGTCTGATTCTGATTCATAGAAGTCCCTGTATATATCCCGAAGCTCATCTTTCATGTCTTTCATATCAGTTGTCCTTCCCGTGCGTCACATATTTTGTTATATTATCACATTTTTCCGGGCAAAATAAAAGAGCCGCCTATGAAGTGACTCCGGAAACCTGCGGTCAGGCAAAAAGTATGACAGTTGCGGCCGCAACCAGAAACTGGCAGATTACATTTGATATCTCTATGACCCAGTGGACTTTGGGATTCTTCAGATCAGCTTTGATCCCTATGCCGCACAGCATGACAAACAAAGTGATCGCTGCAGCATACATAAAAACAGGTATCATCGCATCCTGCTTCAGAGAAATGGTTATCAGGGAAGTGTAGATCAGCAGATATCCGGCCGCCCCTGTCAGGACCGCAGCCGTATTGATCTTCCCGCTCTTAGAATACAGAAATATCAGAGCCGCGATGATCAGCGCTGTCAGAATGACCGTCCCTGCAGTACTCAGCTCCATGACGAACCGGAGCAGCATCAGACCCGTCATCAGGATTCCCGTGTTAACACAGAAAACCAGACTTACCGGCATGACAAATTTAATAATCCCGAGTCCTACAAGAACTTTCCCTGTCGGAATGATCAGACCGAAAAAAACAGAGATGACTGCGCCGGCAAACAGGATCATGTTGTATGGCCGGGCCATCGCGCTGTATGTGTTCCTTATTATGGTGATCACCGTTACGCTGTAAAGTATAGGATTGACATAATCCAGAAGTCCAAGCGGAACGGAAAACTGATTGAATCTGTTGCTCATGAAAGTATTTTACCACCAAAAGAGTCCCTTAACCATTACAGTTTCCGGGACTCAATGCTGTCAGTAATGAAAGGCCGTTATAGGGGAAATACTTTCCCCGACTCATCTTTATATATAAAGTCCGTCGTACCGCCGCAGCTTCTGCATTTGAACGATCTGTATCCGAAACCTTCTCCGCATCCGCCGAAGCCTGACTGCAGATCAGCAGAACCGCAGAAAGCGCATTCCGCGGCAGCATTTCCGCTCCTGTCATCGACATACTTATTCATTCCATAGTTGGGAAGTGTTCTCAGTTCCCGTCCTTCCCGGCTTCTGTAGCTGAGGTCCACTCTCTTCGCATCTTCATCCGTCATGACCCACTTGCCATCTGCCATTCCGTTCTCTCCTTTTCTGCAGTCCGAAGTCCACACGCACCTGTCCGGCATCCCGGCTGTACCGGCAGCACACATCTCATTTTTTTGCTTTACGCTTCTTGTCTTCGATTTTAATCATGACAGCCGCAGCTACGATATCCCCGAACACATTCATCAGATTCAGGATGCCGCCGAAGAACACTTCGCAAAATATCGCAAGAGGTACGAAAGTCGGAAGATCAAGATAATTGATCAGGATCAGAATGCCGATCACAAAGCCCCCCGGCTGATTCGGCGCGCCCATAGACATGAACAGGACCAGAGCGGCTATACCCACAATGACAGGCAGACCGGTCGGAGTACCGCTGAGAAGCACGAGCAGCAGAGCCACCAGTGTGATCATAAAGCAATTGCCTTCAAGATTGATCTGGGCCAGTACCGGAAGATATTTTTCCAGTCTGCGCCGGTCCATCTTATAATGCCTGACACAGTATCTTACGTTGTACGGCACTGCGTCTATAGCAGAGTTGATTATGAAATTCTCCATGATCAGCCCTTTGAGTCCGGATGCAAACTCCCTGACATTGATGCCGGCAAGTTTTAGTCTTACCGCGTAAAATGCCTCCAGCACTACAAGACTTGCCAGAACAATGAGTACCAGCGCCGTGACATACAATACACTCTTGTAACCTCTTCCATGCAGAAGGTCGAGCGTAGCCGCAAATGTGAACACAGGCAGCGGGAACATTGCCAGACTGAGCATTTTTGAAAACAATGAATAACAGGCATTGATGGCCTCTCTCAGCGGAAAAAAGTATTTGCCCTGTGAACACAGAGAATGTGTCACAAGTATTGCAAGCAAAATCAGGGGCAGCGGGTTAGTCGACGCGAACGGCTCAAATATGTTGGACGGGACCACTGATGAGATGAGTTCCGGAATACTTATTGCGGAGCCAATATCATTGTGCCCGACAAAGGCAGCAAACCTTCCCTTAAAAATCAGCCGCAGGGTCATGCCTGTTCCGATCGCAAGCAGTATCGCGATAAGCGATGAAATCGTTGTTGTCTGCCGGATAGTTCTGATGTTCGAGTTTCTGGTCGACAGGATATAGGCATCTGTCAGATTCCTGAGCAGGGAAAAGAATGTAACCGGCGCGCCGATCATCAGTATCGCGTTTCCGAACAAGGTCTCAAACGGAAACAGGTAAGTATCCTTCAGATATTGCATAGTCTCCGGTGACAGAGTGCTGTTGAGAGGATAGAAAACCAAAAAAGCCAGCACGATCCCTGCCAGACACATTAACAGAGAATTACTGTATTTCCTTTTGGTAGTAATTCTGATGCTGTTATATCCGGAAATATAAGTGCAGTCGATCCTGTCGCCGAAAGTATTCAGGATTCTGCCCTCAGGAGTAAATTCATCGTCTGAATCAGGGAGCATGAACATGCTTCCTTTAAATTCGAGAATGATCCTGAGCTCTCCCAGGCGCTTTTTACCTATTATCGAGATCTTGCCGTCTTCCGCGCATCCCTGCTCCTTGATTTCATGGTAAAGAGCTTCAAATACCATCATGACTCCGGACTCGATAAAGCCTGTGATATTGTTACGTGTCAGCAGATCCCTGATATACTTTCTGGCCGCTTCAAAGCCGCTGCCGTCAGTTTTTATAACGATCGCCTGCTGCTTTTCCTTCTCTTGCTGCTTCTCTTTTGATTGCAGTTTCTCTTTTGATTGCTGCTTCTTGTTCGCCATGACTCTTCCGTCTTTCTGAAAGTTCTTATCAGCTCTTCTTCTCTGAAGCAGATCTTTCCGCTTTTTCAAGCCTCTTGGCTACAGTTTTTACCTCGTTGGATGTAATAAGTACTACATTAGTTTCTTTGCCTTCAATCAGTTCGTTAACGATATCATAAGACTGAATGAAGTACCTGATACTTTCCTGTATCTCGATAAGTTTGGAACTAACCTCCTTGTCGCTCGGGAACAGCGTTCCATCAGAATCGTGACCGTCATTGGCGTGATTTGTCTCATTACGTACACGTCCGATATGAAGGTATGCAAACAGGAGGTCTTCAAGTGCCTGTCTGTCATCACATACGGAATATGCGGTGATCCGCTCCGGATCAGTGTTATCCAGACTCTCGCAAAGAACCTTCGCGTTCTCCCTCTGATGCGGGATCGTGTTGGATGGTTGCTTGAAGAATATGTAATACTTGAGATAATAGTGATCCAGATCATCCATTTTCCAGTAATCAAAGACCTTCATCTGATTGCGCGCGGCAGCAAACTTCTCTATGACTGCGTCCTTTTCGCTCTCGTCGCCGCAATATGAGTAAATTCCTCTGTGTACAAAATCAGACGCTGCTTTGGCCTCGATCAGTGTCAGACATTGCTGATAGAAGCCTTTCCTGTATGCCCACTTGACCAGATCTATAAAACCGGCATCATCAGCAGTGACAAGACGTCCATAGTCGTCTTTGATGCCTTCTGACAGCAGAATAAACAGCTTGCTGTAATAATCGCTCTCGCTGAGATCAAATCCGTTAATAAACAGTTTGCGCAGTTCACTGATACCTTTCTCTATATCCCCTATAGAGCACAGAGAAAGTCCGGTATCTATCCGCCTCATAGCATAGATCATTTTTTCTATCTGTGCGTTTTTTGAACGGCTGTGTTCCCAGTAATCGACGATCATATCGACTTTACCGTATCTGAGGAAAGTTCTCACAGCAGTCACCAGCGCTGCCATCCCGTAGCCTTCTGTATCATTTCTGATCGTTCCGGCAAGCCTGTAATGCGCGTTGGTAGAAGTGCAGACCTTCAGCACATCAACCTGACTGCCGTACATCGTATCGACTATATCCAGTATGCCCAGCATGACGAAGTTCTCTGTCATGTCATCATTGTTTGGTGCAAAATAGATATTGACGCTATCATGATCATCAGGTACGATCTCGCCGGACAGCCTGAGCAGGCTGTCGATCGGAAGTTTTCCGGTATCATCGACATCTGCCGTAACGAACCGGACTTTCGTATCATAGTTGTCATCAAGGATCTCCATCTTGCAGGCATCCGAAAGATTCATATACAGATAGTTCCTGATCCACTGCAGATAGACCCCTGGCCTGCCGGCAACACCAGGTATTCTTTCCATCAGCTCTGATTTGAGTCTGTCATACAACTCACCGTCCTGAATGAGCCTGTCAAAAAACCGGCTGAATTTCCTGTGTGCTTTGCCGGAGTCTTCCCTGTTGTAGAAGTCCTTGAGGAATAATTCCATTTCCTTCTGTTCTTCATCGGAAAGCAGTTCTGTTATTTCCTGCTGCTCGATCTTCAGGTCATCGATAAACTGAGCCAGTCTGTATCTGTACAGGCTGTATGTTGAAAGCTCGCTGATATCCGAAGCATAGAATGACTTACCGTCATCGACTCCGAGTACTCTTTCATCATCTCCGGCATCAGAATTCAGCTGCCTGCCAAGTACAATGATCTCGTCTATGTGATGACGGGAGAGGATATACTTTGTCGTCGCTTCTACTGTCAGCATCGCATCAGTATAAACTCTTCTGCCCTCTTCTTCAGCATAATAATAGCGCAGTGGTTCGTCCTTGCTGACCGGATACAGTGATGTAAGCAGAATACTATATGCCATTTCTAATCTCCTATAATAATATTGCTGATCGTGATGATATTATGCAGACTGACGGCGCATCAGTTCATAGAAAGTGCCTTCCTTCTCCATGAGTTCATTGAAAGTACCTTCTTCGTCTATCTTGCCGTCCTTTAATACTATGATCCTGTCACAGTTCCTTACAGTCGACAGCCGGTGCGCTACCATAAGGACAGTACAAGTCTCTTCATAAACTGCATCAAGCACTCTGTCCTGTGAAAGATTGTCGAGTGCCGATGTAGCTTCGTCCAGTATCATGAGACCCGGTTTTGACGCAAATGCTCTTGCTATCAGCAGTCTCTGTCTCTGTCCTCCCGAGAACCCGCCAGTGTTCGAATCAGAGATCTCAGTATCATATCCCAGCGGCAGTTTCATGATCGTTTCATCCAGATCGGCTCTTTTCGCGGCTTCAACAGCTTCTTCGCGGCTCACCGGTTTGTTGCAGAACGCTATGTTGGAATACACCGTTCCCGGCATCACTTTGCTGAACTGGAACACGGATCCGATATGTCTTCTGTATGAACGGAGATTAACAGTATCGAGAGGGATCCTGTCTATAAATACACTTCCGTCATCCGGTTTGAGGACACCGAGTATGATCTTGAGCAATGTACTCTTTCCGCAGCCGCTCTCTCCGACTATCGCTACCTTCTCACCCGCCGAAATATGAAGGGATATATCCTCCAGACAGCCGAAACTGCTCTCTTTATATGAGAACGCAATATTCTCGAGACGTATGTCTCCGCGGAACTTACGCAGGATCGTCTTATCAGGTCCGTCCTCAAGCGGCACCTCCAGTATCTGTTTGAGCTGAGGCACCATCGGCTTCATCAGAAGGATCTTACGGTTCGCATCCATGAAGTCACTGATCGCAGCTGCTATCAGTGCAAACGACGCGTTGAAAGCGATATAGTCAGCCTTCGGTATTCCGTTCGGTACCACAAGTGAAAGAAGCAGCACCGTAGTAAGAGAACTCAGGAAGGAAAGGACCGCATCCTCGATCTTGAGTATCAGTGGCTGATCGAGGTCGCAGGCAAGAACAGGCCGGTACTTTCCTGCCCATCCGGCATATATCCTTCTCTCTGCTCCGCTTTCCTTGATTCTCTGTATCCCTTTCAGAGCGGAGTAAAGGTAATTCCTGTTCTCCAGCTCAGCTTCCTGACGGTCGCGTTCATTCTCCGCGTAGAAGTATCCTGCGACCAGTGAGTACGCGCATTTGATCAGCAGTACAGACAGTGCCGGTACCAGCAGCAGCACCGAAAAACCTGCCATCTGAGGAATGTATATCAGTGAGAACAGGGCTGTCAGAGATGCCCCCATGAAAAAACCTATGATCTGCTCAGACAATGTCCTGGCATTTGTGATCTGTTTGGACAGCTTTCCCGATGAAGCACCTGTAAAGAATGTCTGCGGAAGGAGCAGTATTCTGCTCATCACAGAGGCCTGAACTTCCGAAGGGATGCGGACACGCATCCGGGCTAGGCTGAGCGACTTCGCCGCGGATATTCCGCTTCTTATTATCCCCGTCAGCAGGAACAGAAACAGTCCTCGCATCAGCAGACTGTATCCATCCGTTCCCATCGAAACAACATCCTGAAGCACGTATTCATTCATCTTAGGCGTCACAAGCCCCAGAGCTGTTATAAGCAGGGATGCCACAGCTATCAGCAGGATATCTCTGTGTGAAATAAGATGAAGAATATACAGGGACAGGGACAGCAGATTCACGCGGCCGATCTCTATCGGACGCTGGATCACGTATGCCGTATCCCGGAACTGAATTTTATCGTTTACATGACCTGTTTCACCGGTTGCAGGACATTCATATCTATAACCGTATATTGCAGGCACGAGAGCAACGGCTTTTCCGTCCTCAAGAAAAGCCAGTATATTGTCTGTCCGTTTTTTCCAGGATTTATCGGTCAGATCGATACGGCTATAGATCACTCCCAGCGGATCCAGCATAAGATCCAGCATTTCGGTTGTATCCTTACAGCCGTGGGGTTTTTTGGCCGCAAGACCGTATTTGTCCAGAATAATGTCCAGCGCCAGATAAAGACCGTCTGACTCTTCGTCTGTGGCTGCCATGCCGCGGTGGTTCTTCAGATAATTCTCCGCGTTTCTTTCTAGCTCACGGTCTCTTCTGTCTCTTTTTCTTAATACTTCTGTATAGAATCCCATATGCTAAGCTTCTCCCGGCACCTGCAGAAGCTGTCTGTACAGCCCTTCAGTATTAAACAATTCCTCATGCGTGCCTCTCTGGACTATCCTGCCTCCATCCATCACGAGTATCTGATCGCAGGAAGCGACAGTCGAAAGTCTGTGGGCCACGATTACACACGTAGTACCTTTCTGCCTTATCGAATCAAAGACCTCCGCCTCCGTGACTGTGTCCAGCGCGGATGTGAATTCGTCCAGCAGCAATATCGTAGGATCAGAAGAAAGGGCTCTGGCAAGTTCCATTCTCTGAAGCTCACCGCCTGAGAAATTACGTCCGTTCTCGATCATAGATGAATAATATCCGTCTCTTTCCTTGATGATCCTGTCATGTATATGGGCATCACGGGCGGCCATGATCACTTCATAATCTTCGATGGTAGGATCCCACATGGTAAGGTTGTTGGTAATACTGTCCTCAAAGACCACAAATTCCTGGTCGACCGCCGCGACTGTCGAATGGAACACGACATCAGGTATTTCGCTGCGCTCGTATCCCCCGTATCTGATCACTCCGCTTTCCGGCTCATAAAGTGACTGCAGACATTTCAGCAGAGTGCTCTTGCCACACCCTGACCTGCCTACGATCGCTATAAGCTGTCCCTGCTCTGCATTAAAACTGATATCCTGTATCGCGAGAGGCTCGCCCTCCTGATATCTGTACGCAAGCCCGGTGACTTCAAGTGTGCCCGGAAGCTTGTCCGGCTCATCGTTCTCATTCAGCGGGTATTCTTTGACCACATCTCTCTGGAGCACATCATCAATACGTTCAATGTCCGTTCTGGTTTCCTGCAGACTGTTGAGCATGCTGATACAGTTCGAGAAAGCATTTCGGAAGCTGTAAAGAACTGACTGCAGCGCGGCCATGACGCCGAAGGTAAAGTCCCCGTTTATCATGAAATACGCGCCGGCAAATAACAGTACGGCCTGTGAAATCAGATTGTGAACGCTGTCAATAACACCGGTCGCAGTGGATGTCCCCGAAGCACTTAAACGGTTGTTATCGAATTCCTGCTGAGTTTTCCTCCAGCCGGCAAAATACATCCTTTCAAATCCACCGGTCTTGATGGTTTCAATAGTGTTAAGACCATTAAGCAGGGATGTGTTCATATTGCTCGTGCTGACAGCCCGGCCCCGTGACTGTGTTGCTATCCTGCGCCTGAATGTCAGAGATATCAGCAGGTACAGTACTTCGACCGATGCGCACAGCAAAGCGACTATCCAGTGGTATTTGAGCATCAGCATCAGGTACACTATGGTCATGACGAAATCGATCACCCTCGGTACGATAGTCCTGACAAGTGACAGATCCAGCTTGGAATTATCTTCCATTCGCTGTATGAGCTCTCCTGATCTGAACTGCTCAAAAAACTGCATCGGCTGGAATAAAATGGTATGAAACAGCCGTGATCCGGAGCCGACAGCTACCGAATACGCTGTATCATAGATGAGAAGTGTTTTGCTTATATTAACAACAGTCATCACAATGAGTATCACACCCATCGTAATGACGAGTACTCTGTACAATGACACTCCCGGTTCATTTTCCAGTGACAGAAAGTCATATAGCCAATCATTATCCGGAACCTTGGAATCTGACATATCAAGCATGAGCCTGGTTGATCTCACCAGGAGCAGATTGAGTCCGACAGCCAGCAGATTCAGTATCCCCAGCCACATCAGCGGTCTGCTGTAACCGGAAAGGCGTCCATTGATCAGGCTGAACAGAGTCTGCCTCTTTCCGCCCTTCCGGAAGCCTTCTCCCGGTTTCATCAGGAGTACAATACCCGCATATCTGGCCGCGAAATGTTCTTCAGGCATAGCATATTCACCTTTGGCTGGGTCAGCGACATATACAAGTCCGTTGCCGATCTTGGTGACTATGCAGTAAAAGTGCTTATTCCATCTGGCGACCACCGGCAATTTCATTTTGCGGAGTCCATCCATATCTGCTTCAATGATCTCGGTATCCAGTCCGTACCGGGCTGCCATGTCCCTGACCTGATCAGGAGTGGATCCGCCTCTTGACGTAATATTATGAGGCCGGAGTTCTGATATCGGCATTATGCATCCATAATAAGAAAGCATCGTGGCAATGGCCGCAATTGCGTTTTCTCCTATATTAGGTTGTATGACTGTCTGTATCTTCATTCTGTTATCCCGTTCTGATAATGAGTATAATCATATTGATTCTACCATTTTATTTATTTTCTTTACAGATTTGTCCTTTATTTTTTACTGATTTAAACAATCAAAACGGCTGTATATTTTCAACAGCCGCCTTCTTATCTCTCTTTTATCCTGGTTCAGTCCTGACTTTTTGCCTGCGCCCTTAGCTTTTCAGCAGCTTCTTCGCGCTGTCTGCACATTTCCGCCCACGACGGACCGTTTCTGAGCATTTCCGCAAATTCACTGAGCACATCAGGGATCTCTATATTCTGAGGGCATACCGCCGCGCAGGCACCGCATCCTATGCAGTTCTCAGGCCATTTGTCCCTGGAAGTGCTGTCCATCTGCATTGGTACTGTAAATCCACCGCCGAACTTGAAGTCGTTATACCCTGCAAGGAGCATAGGGATATCCAGCCCGGCCGGACAGCCATCACAGCAGTATCTGCATGCTGTACACGGAACACCGTTCTTCAGATCCTCCGCTATATCCAGCATCAGGTCCCACTCTTCTTTGCTGAGAGGAGTGCCTCCGCTGAATGTTTTTACATTATCCTTCATCTGATCAAAGCTCGACATGCCGCTGAGTACTGTTGTGACCTCAGGGATCTCCATCAGCCACCTGAATGCCCAGGAAGCGATAGACTCGTCAGGTCTGAGGGCCTTGAGTTTCGCGTTGTTCGCTTCTCCGAGATCGGCGAGCTTGCCGCCGCGCACCGGCTCCATCACCATCACAGGGATCCCTCTGCTTCCGAGAAGATCGATCTTGCTCTTTGCGTCCTGCAGTGTCCAGTCCATGTAGTTCAGCTGTATCTGACAAAACTCTATCCTGTCACCAAGGAAATCAAGGATGCTTTCAAGATTTTCTGCCCGTGCGTGTGTCGAGAATCCCAGATGCCTGATGCGTCCGAGTTCTTTCTGCTTTACGAAATAGTCTGCAATGCCATATTCTTCATTTGTGTATGTCGGCATACTGTTTTCACAGATGTTGTGAAGCAGATAAAAGTCAAAATAATCCACACCGCATTTTTCCAGCTGTTCTTCAAAAATCCCCTGACAGTCATATTTCTTCATGAACTGATGTCCCGGGAATTTCGTCACAAGATAAAAACTGTCTCTCGGATACGGAGAAAGCGCTTTGCCGATCGAGATCTCAGATTGTCCCCCATGATAAGGATAAGCTGTGTCAAAATAATTGACACCATGCTCAATGGCATAGCGGGTCATTTCATTGACCTGTTCCTGATCGATGCTTCCGTCTTCAAAAACAGGCAGCCTCATAGCGCCGAATGCCAGTCTTGATATATTCTCTCCGCATGCTTGTCTGTATAACATGATCCTTTCCTCCGTTTCCCCTTATACCATATAGTTTCCTGTATCAGCTTTTTTCCTTATTCTGATCCTTCCGGAAGCTGCAGCTGTCCATCCAGGATCCCGTCTGTCACTATTCTTCCGGTATCAAAGAGATTGTGCATAGCGGGCTCAAAGATATCCAGTGTCTCGTCGTTTTCTGCTTTGACTTTTTCATTGAAGCTTCCGTGCCCTTCCAGTAATTGTCACCGGTAAGCGCGGTCCCTTTCTTCACGGCCTGCACAATATTCCTCATAGAACAGCTGTGCTTCGCCGGGGAAGTCTCCTGTCATTTCACCTAACTCAATTTTTGGTATTATGATGACCTTAAGCGCTGTTTTCTGAGGTTCATCTGAACATGATGTAAATATCGCAGCACAAAGCAAAAAAACAAATATGAAAACCGGGATAAGTATTTTCTTTTTCATTTTTGCTCCTGATCTTCCTTTGAAAAAGCTCTCTCATTAATCAGATTGTACCACAACTCAGTCTGGCAGTTTTACAGCTCCTGCGGAATATAAAGACGGCTGCGCTCAGCAGCCGTCTTCAGTGATTGATTCCCTTTATGCAATATACAGGTTCTGCAGATCCGTTACTTGGTCATTCCCTCTGCGATCTCGAGGCCCTTGGTAAAGACATCCCAGAAATCATATGGGAGCCTGACTGGGATATTCATTGTAAGATTGCCGAGTATAGGCAGACCATACTTGTTGAGGTACATAACTGTTCCGGCAACTCCGCCGACGATAGCTGTGCAGACTGCAAGTTTCTTCATTTCCTGTTTTCCTCCGTTCATTTTAAAGATACTGTTAGCAATTATATACCACTCATCAGAAGAAAATTCAACAGAATGCGTATTCACACTTCCCGGCCGTGCCTCTCTGCTCCGGATGAGCTGCAACGGGTGCTGACAGTCTGATTGTGCTTCGGGCAGCTGTCTGCATACGGACATCCAATACATGCTTTACCTTTTTTCTTTTCTCTGTATATATATCTGACGGCGAAGAAAAGTATCGCCGCTATAGATAAAACTGCTGTTATCGTAGCTGTGTTCACTGCGATGCCTCCTTTCATCAATGTCATTTCAGCACGATGCGCGGCGTACTCTGACGCCGCGCACCATGCTGTTAAGATATCTGCCGTATAGGAAGTTATGCTGTTGCCTTTGCTGCTGCAGTTCCTTTGTGGAGTTCATACTGCTCGTCAAAGTGTGCTCTCACTTTTCTGCCAATGAGCACAACTGCTGCGACCATACAAATCTCTGCAATCAGTCCAGGAATGAAACCGGCTGCGAAGTGTCCCTCGGTCAGGAGAGTACCGAACTGATTGATCAGGAACGCGATCGTATAGCCTGTTCCGAGCTGAAGTCCTATAGCTCCCCAAAGCCAGCCTCTGCTCTTCATCTCTGAATTCATGGCTCCGATAGCCGCGAAACAAGGAGGTGTATAAAGATTGAAGAAGAGGTATGCAAGTGCCGTTACAGATGTGAGTCCCATCGTCGCTGCTACCGTGCTGGCTCCGCCTGTCATCGCAAGTTCATCCGTATCGATGAAGGATGTCAGGGCGAATACTACAGCGAGCGTACCGACGACATTCTCCTTTGCGATGAATCCTGTGATCGCTGCTGCGGCAAGCTGCCATACTCCGAATCCCAGAGGTATGAGCAGTATAGCGAATGGAGAAGCGATCGAAGCAAGGATCGATGTGCTTTCTGCGCCCTCTTCAACGACATTGAAGTGCCAGTCGAATGTCTGCATGATCTGTACGACAGTATTGCAGATCAGGATGATAGTTGCAGCTTTGATAATATATGCCTTAGCTCTCTCCATCATGGACTTGAACGCGAACTTAAGGCTCGGTGTCTTCCATTTAGGCAGCTCCATGATAAAGAACGATTTTCTGTATTTATAGCCTGTAATACCTTTTATGAGCAGAGCCCCGAGGAATATCAGCAGCAGACCCATGAAGTATGAGAGTGTGCTTACCCAGCCGGCTCCGTTAAAGAAGGCTCCCGCAAACAATGCGATGACCGGAATCTTGGCTCCGCAAGGGATGAAAGTTGTGAGCATTGAAGTTGCTCTTCTTTCTCTTTCATCGCGGATCGTACGGCAGGCCATGATGGCAGGGATTCCGCATCCTGTTCCAATAACTACAGGAATTACAGACTTACCTGACAGGCCCACTCTCTTGAAGATCGGATCCATAACGGCACTTACGCGTGCCATATAGCCGCAGTCCTCGAGAAGCGCGATCAGGAAGTACATTACCATTACAAGCGGCAGGAATCCTACAACGGCTCCGACACCGCCCACGATACCATCAGCAAGTAATGCTGAAAGAATAGCCGGGCTGTTTTCCAGCTGTCCTGCGACCCATCCCTGGAATGTTTCGATCCAGCCTACCAGCCAGTCGGCAACGAGAGGTCCCAGCCAAGCCTGGGATATCCAGAACACACCCCACATGACCACCGCGAACACAAGAATACCTATGACCGGATTGGTAAGAGCTCCGTCCACTTTATCCGAAGATGTGGTCTCAGCTGAAAGTGTTTTTCTGGTCTCTACCTCTGATACAATTCCATTCACAAAACTGTATCGCTTGCGGTCCTCAGCGTCTACCGCATTCTTGTCATGCAGGTCGATATCTGCCTGAAGGTATGGAGCCTTCTGCGTTGTTCCGGCAAGCGAGATCGCCTTGGTGATCATGTCTGCAAGGCCCTTATTTTCTGTGGATACCGTCTCAAATACAGGGCAATTAAGCTTTGCGGAAAGCTTGTTTACATCGATTTTCGTGCCTTCCTTCTCGTTGATGTCTGTCTTGTTGAGAGCAACAACAACAGGAATTCCGAGTTCGAGAAGCTGAGTCGTGAAGAACAGGGATCTGCTCAGATTGGTAGCATCTACAATATTTACGATCGCGTCAGGATTTGCTGTACGAACGTATTCACTCGTGATTCCCTCTTCCGGAGTAAACGGTGACATGGAGTAAGCTCCCGGAAGGTCGACTGCGATGACTTCCTTGCCGCCGGAAAACTCATTTTTGAGCTTGAACTCTTTGCTCCCGACTGTAACTCCGCCCCAGTTACCTATCTTTTCATTTCTGCCCGTCAGGGCATTGTACATAGTTGTCTTGCCGCTGTTCGGATTGCCGGCAAAAGCGATTCTCATATAAAAGTACCTCCTTATTTATTTTCCATGCGTAACCTTTGACAATTATCAGGACGACTATATAATGATTGCTTCAGAAAGCATCTGATCGAGGTTATATCTGCCATCCTTGATCACAACGATGCAGCTCTTTTTCTTCTTTGAGATCAGCGTTATAGGTTCTCCCTGATAACAGCCCAGTCTGAAGAGAAATGCATTCATATCATCATCATCGGTGTTGATCTCCTTGATGATGTATGTCTGCCCCGGTACAGCGTCCAGCAATGTCTTGCTGCCTGATGCCGCGTCGCATGTTTCTTCTTTTATCGCACCTGTTGCAGTGCCTTTATTCAATGCAAATGCCATATCCATTCTGATACCTCCTATACTGTTAGATATCCTTAACTATTGTTAGTTATAGCTAACTAACTCCCTTTTGTCAAGGCAATTCCTTCTTTTTTCCGGGTTTTTCTTCCGGCCACATCGTTTCAGTAAATAATGCTGTATTCGTTGCAATATAAGAGCCGTGGGACTTCTGAATGTCCCACGGCTATATCCTTACAGTCTGTTCTTATCACCCCAGTCACACATAGAGTCCAGGATCGGTATCAGCGTTTTCCCTCTCTCTGTAAGTGTGTACTCGACCTTGGGCGGGATCTGCGGGTATTCTTCTCTATGCACCAGCTGATCCGCCTCAAGTTCTTTGAGATTCGCGCTTAGCGTCTTGTAGGAAATACCGCCTATATACTTTTTCATTTCATTGAATCTGACCACCCCGAACTCCATGAGTGTATACAGGATTACCATCTTGTACTTGCCGTTTATCAGGGAAAGCGTATAGCTGAATCCGGTGTTACCCAGACTCTCCTGTGAAATGCAGCGTTCACGTTCACTCATTGCTCGTCCTCCTGCAGTATCCAGCGGTTTCTATTTCTTCATAAGGCCGGTGCCTGCGTCCCAGGCCTGTCCGACCTTTTCTCCTGTCACATAATATCCGTGTCTGAACTGGTCGAAGATCAGTGCTTCGAGTTTCATCGGATCTACCTTGTCATTTTCATCAAGTACATTATCTTCTGCCGCTGTATTGACGATCCTTCCGACGATACAGTAGATGTTCTCAGTCTTGACTACCTCTGCCAGTTCGCACTCCATGACTACAGGGAATTCATCTATGACCGGAGCATTCACAAATTCGCTCTTAACTTCCGTGTAGCCGGTTCTCTCAAACTTATCTTCCATCGTGTTGCCTGTGGCAATTCCGAAGAAATCCGCAACATCCATATGTGCCTTATCCGCGATACTTACGGTAAAAGCCTTGGTTTTAAGAATATTCTGTGTGGTTTTGTGTCCCTCACTGATGAACAGCGCGACACGGTCTGATTTGCAGATCATCCCCCACGCAGCGTTCATCACATTGACTTTACCGTTTTCATCATACGCAGCTACCATCAGCACCGGCATCGGATAAACAGCCTG
>JBGUJM010000039.1:0-49089 GCA_045113935.1 Anaerovoracaceae bacterium | reverse complement strand
AATACCGATGAATACTCTGCATCAATGTCATGTATGACATCGCGCACCCTGTCCATCAGCTCATCAAAATGATCCTGCGGTATCATCCTGTGTGTTCCGTCCCATATCTGCACTCTCTCAGCCTCAAGCTCAAGATGAGGAGATGTATAGAGACCGACTGTATACCCTGCCTCTTCAAGAATAGAGGCCGTCATAACAGCCACAGAACCCTTGCCGTTGGTTCCTGCTATATGTATTGCCCTGAATTCCCTCTCAGGATTGCCGAGAGCGGTCAGGACTTCCTTCATGATTCCGAATGCTACCGGATTAGGCATTGATCTTCTGTCCCTGTCCCTTCTGCCCCGGAAGGCAGCTTTTATGTTATTTCCCTGAGAGCGCTGCAAGTCTTGCATTGACTGTATCCAGCATCTCCTGATACTTCACGCCCTTGGCCCTCTCTTCTTCGACTACTGCCGCAGGCGCCTTGGAAACGAATCCCTGATTAGCGAGTTTTTTCTCTACTCTCATTACCTCGCCTTCGAGTCTCTTCTTTTCTTTCTCAAGACGCTCTATCTCTGCCGCCTTGTCAACCAGCTCGTCGAGAGGAACGAGGATGTCTCCTCCGCTGAAAACGGATGTCATAACATCATCCGGTGCCTCCGCGTCAGCAGCCTCTGTTCTGATACTGTCTACATTGGCGATCTTGCAGATGTGTCCGCTGATCTCAGGGATCATACCAGCAAGAGTGTCTGTTCTGACTATCAGGCTGACCTTTCTTGACGGAGCAGCTTCGGCTTCGACTCTGATGGCTCTGACAGCCTTGATGATCTCCATAGCAGTGTCGATCCTTGATACAGCCTCGCTGTAGTCCATGGACTCATCAAATACAGGCCATCTGTCTTTGATCAGGAGTCCGTCCGGATTGTCCGCGCTTACAGGCTCGGCCGGCAGATAGCTCCAGATCTCTTCTGTGATGAAAGGCATGTAAGGATGAAGCAGTCTCAGAAGGTCCTTGAGTGTCTTCTGCAGTATATATCTTGCAGTCTTCTTATCTTCTTCATCATCTCCGTACAGTCTGCCCTTGATCAGTTCTATATACCAGTCGCAGTATACATCCCAGATAAGATCGTATATCTTCTGTCCCGCAAGTCCTGTCTCGAATCTGTCGAGGTCGGATGTGATATCTCTTACGCCCTCATTGATCTTAGCAAGGATCCACTTGTCTTCGTCTCTGAGGACAGCGGTTTTATCATCTGCCATTGGCAGGAAATCTCCATCCTCGTCCTGAAGGTTCATGATGGTGAATCTCGAAGCATTCCACAGCTTGTTGGCAAAATTCCTTGCGGATTCAAGCCTTGCAGTGATGAATCTCATATCGTTTCCCGGCGAAATACCGGTAGCAAGCATGAACCTCAATGCATCAGCTCCGACCTTATCGATCACCTCGAGAGGATCTATGCCGTTACCGAGAGACTTTGACATCTTACGTCCCTGCTCGTCTCTGACAAGACCATGAAGGAATACATATTTGAACGGGATCTCTCCCATCGCGTACAGACCTGAGAAAACCATCCTGATGACCCAGAAGAACAGGATATCGTATCCTGTTACCATGACTGAGTTAGGATAGAAATAGTCGAGTTCCGGTGTCTTGTCCGGCCATCCCAGTGTAGAGAACGGCCAGAGAGCTGAGCTGAACCATGTATCGAGAACATCTTCATCCTGATGCAGATGGACACATCCGCAATGCGGACATTTTTCAGGCATCTTGCGGTCAACAACGATCTCACCGCACTCATCGCAGTAATAAGCCGGTATCCTGTGTCCCCACCAGAGCTGTCTGGAAATACACCAGTCACGGATATCATAGAGCCAGTTGAGATAGATCTTCTCGAATCTCTTAGGTACGTGGACGAGATCTCCTCCTTCACCCTCTGCAGCCTTGATTGCAGGTTCCGCGAGAGTCTTCATCGCAACGAACCACTGATCGCTGATCCTTGGCTCAACTATCGTATGACATCTGTAACACTTTCCTGCCGGAATGGTAAGATCCTCGATCTTGACCAGATATCCCGCATCCTTGAGAGCCTGGACCCAGAGTTTACGGCACTGATACCTGTCCATACCTTCATATTCGCCGGCAAGAGCTGTCATTCTGGCATGCTCATCAATGCAGGAAAGACTTGCATCCAGATTATGCCTCTGACCGACTTCAAAGTCGTTCATATCGTGAGCCGGTGTGATCTTTACAGCACCGGTACCCTTCTCAGGGTCAGCATGCTCGTCTGTGATGACAGGGATCTCACGGCCGACAAGCGGCAGTATTACAGTTTTGCCGACAAGATCAGCATATCTCTCGTCACCTTCCGCTACAGCTATAGCCACATCGGCAAACATCGTCTCCGGACGTGACGTCGCGATGGTAATGCCCTCACTGCCGTCGGCTGCCGGATATCTGAAGTACCAGTAGTGGCCGGCTTCATCCTCATGTTCGACCTCTGCGTCAGACAGAGTCGTCTCGCAGCTCGGACACCAGTTGATGATCCTGTCGCCCTTATATATCAGTCCCTTCTTATAAAGGCTGATGAACATTTCGTTGACTGCTCTGTTGCAGCCCTCGTCCATGGTAAAACGCTCTCTCCTCCAGTCACAGGAGTCACCGAGCTTGCGGCACTGGCGTGTGATGCGTCCGCCGTACTCTCTCTTCCACTCCCATGCGTGCTCAAGGAACTCCTCGCGGCTGATATCGTGTTTATCGATCCCCTTCTCATTGCGCAGCTTCTCCACTACCTTGACTTCGGTAGCGATGCTCGCATGGTCAGAGCCCGGAAGCCACAGTGCTGAATATCCCTGCAGTCTCTTCCATCTTGTAAGGATATCCTGCAGAGTCATATCGAGAGCATGCCCCATATGGAGCTGTCCTGTGATATTCGGCGGCGGCATTACGATCGTAAAAGGCTTTTTGTCAGGATCAATGTCAGCGTTGAATGCGCCCTTGTCTTCCCACATTTCGTAAATGCGGTCTTCGAATTCTTTAGGATTGTAGGTTTTAGCTAAATTCTTCATATAAAACTCCGTATTATCAGTATTTGCTGTATTCACTCTCGGTATTGAGGACCTGATGCCTGATTCTCGAGAGTCTTTCATCGATCTCATGCAGTATCTCGGCACTTCCCTTAAGTGTATTGACTACATCCACAGGGAGATCACCCTTGTTCTTATATCTCAGTTCGTGCTCCAGACTTGCCCACGCATCCATAGCTATGCTGCGGAACTGCACCTCGACCGGCACGATTTTCTTTCTGTTGACCAGATATACCGGGACGGCAACGACCACATGAAGGCTGCGGTATCCGCTTTCTTTCGGATTATCGCAATAATCCCTCATACGGATCAGTTCGATATCCTCCTGTGTCAGAAGCAGATTGGCCATCGTACGAAGATCTTCCTCGTAATTGCACACGACCCTGACACCGGCTATATCAAGTATCTCTCTTCTGATCCTGTCCATATTGTTGATAGGATCCACTATTCCGTATCTCTCTGCCTTCTCCATGATGCTCTCGAAGGTCTTGAGCCGGGACTGAATGTGATGCAGGATACCGTATGAATACTTCATTTCGAAGTCATCTGAAAGGATCTGCAGCCTGGCTTCAACCTCTCTGATGGCGGAACTGTAAACGAGGCTTACCTCGTCTATGGCCTTCTGGAGTTCTTCGTCAGTGCCTTTGTATTCAGGCCTCTTCTCCCGTACCCGGTCAGCATGATAGTATCTGAAAGACATTGGTATTATTATCTCCTTTAATGCAAATTAACCAAATAATTATACCACAGTTAACCTCGTGATGCCATGATATCCTCAAGCTCCGCGATGCTGTACTTGTAAGCGGAATTGCAGAAATAGCATTTTACTTCGATCTCCTCGCCATCATTGATAATATCTCTGAGATCCTGAGTGCTGATCGTTGCCAGCGCGCGGGCGACCTTCTCTTTGGAGCATCCGCAGTAATATCTCACCGGCTGTGTCTCTGTAATTACAAGATCCAGGTCTCCGAGGAAGTATCTGAGTATGTCTTCCGGTGTCATTCCCTTGTCCATCATCGTTGTAACAGGCTCTGCTCCGGAGACTTTTGACTCTATCGCGGCGATCGTCTCTTCATTCGCGTCAGGCATGAGCTGTATTATGAACCCCCCGGCATGTTTTACTGAACTGTCTGTATCCACCATGACTCCAAGACCGACGGCTGATGGCGTCTGCTCGGAAACTGTAAAATAATATGCCAGATCATCGCCTATCTCCCCTGTCTGAATCTCAACACTTCCATTGTATGGTTCCTTGAGACCGAGATCCATAATGACATTCAGAAGACCTTTTCCGACTGCTCCGCCTACATCCAGTTTGCCTGCGTATTTCCTCGGTATATCTACTGCCGGGTTGGCAGGAAAGCCTTTGACATTGCCATGGCTGTCCACAGTGACAGTCATCTGACCTATCGGGCCATCTCCCTTCATCTGAAGAGTCAGCTTGTCTCTGTCACCCTTCATCATCGAGCCCATCATAGCTCCCGCCGAGAGAAGCCTGCCGAGAGCAGCGGTGACCACCGGCAGAGTCCGGTGTATCTCTCTTGCTTCTGCAGCCAGATCCGTTGACCTGATGGCAAAAGCTCTTACGGTCTCATTCGCTGCTGTCGCTCTTACTATATAATCATTCATAAATTACATCTCCTTAAAAAACTTCCCATTGCTCTTATTGTAGCAAATGGGAAGTTTAAATCAATCTTATAAACGGGATCCGGAATTATCTTGTCAGCGGCGCTGTAGCTTCCGCTACAAACGCAGCAGTCTCTTCATCGACCAGCGGCGTAAGGGTCTCTCTTACCCATGCATGATAATTGTTGATCCATGCTATCTCTTCGTCTGACAGCAGATCGAGATTGATCGCTTCGCGCTCATAAGGAACGCATGTCAGAGGCTCATTTATGACATTGCCGTTCTCATCGTCCTTGAAGAGTATGAGGTTCTCCGTCCTTATTCCGAACTTGCCGTCGATATATACACCCGGCTCATTGGACATGATCATGCCGGCCTTGAACTTCATAGGATTAGGAACTCTCCTGATCGTGTTAGGTCCTTCGTGGACTCCGAGCACATGACCTATTCCGTGAGCAAGGCCATGCTTGAAGTCAAGCCCGTGAGCTCTGAGTGGTTCTCTTGATACGGCATCAAAATCAAGTCCTGTCATATCCGGCTCCACCTTGAACATCGAAACGTCAACATGTGATTTGAGCACAAGAGTATAGTCATCGATCATCTCCTGAGTCAGAGGTCCTACAGCGATCGTTCTTGTGATGTCTGTAGTTCCTTCATAGTACTGCCCGCCGGAGTCAAGCAGCAGAAAGCCTTCCGGCTTGACATCTGCGTTAGTCTCAGGTGTCGGAGCATAATGGATAATAGCACCGTTAGGACCATATCCGGAAATAGTCTCAAAGGAGAGATCGAAGCAGCCGTCCTGCTCGAACCTGAGCTCCTGAAGTTTGTCTGCTACACTGATCTCTGTCAGGTTTCCGTCATTGACATGATGCTTGACCCATTTGATCAGTTTGGTCACTGCAACTCCGTCCTTGACATGCGCTCTTTTTGTGCTTTCGATCTCTGTATCGTTCTTGATGATTTTCATCAGTGCTACAGGAGTCAGCGCATCATGAAGCTTCATGCCTGCAGGGAAGCTGGAGTAAAGCTCGTAGTTGCATGAACCGGAGTGATACCAGAGAGTTTTATCTGCAGGAAGCTCACTTACATCCTTATAGATGTCATAATAATCTCTGACATCAACGAAAGACAGTCTTTCAGGAAGTCCGTTCTTAAGAGCTCCGTCCATGACATAGAGTCTGACACTGTCTGGGGTCAGAAGTGTGAATGAGAAGAAAACCGGAGTGTACAGGATGTCTGAAGCACGCAGATTGAAGAGCCATGCAGATTCCATCAGATCTGTAATAAGCAGATAATCTGCGCCCTGAGCCTTCATTTCCTCTCTGACTGCGGCAATCTTGTCAGCTGTATCAATACCTGCTGACTCGGTCGGAAAATCCCAGATCTCGCTTGGCTTCAGTTCCGGTCTGTTGGTCCATATAACATCCACCAGATCCTTGCCGCACTTGAAGCTGACTTTGCAGTCAGATTCCGCGAAGAGATCTGCCAGAGACTGTCCGAATGCAGCAGGTACTACTCTGCCGTCAAAACCAACGGTATAGTCTTTATGACCCTTTACCAGATCCGCAAAGAATTCCTTAATAGTCGGGACTCCCGGCTCAGCCATTCTCATCAGCTCGATACCGGTTCCTGCCAGCTGTGTCTCTGCCTGCAGGAAATATCTTCCGTCAGTCCAGAGCCACGCTCCGTCTTCAGTGACGATCATGTCTCCTGCCTCACCGGTAAGATTGCTCATGAACTCACGTGCTTTAAAATAATCATTGACATATTCCGAGCCGTGAAAGTCTCCGGATGGGATATAATAGGCGTCAATACCTTCATCCTTCATCAGTTTTCTCAGCTCAACGATTTCCTTCTTCATTGCTAAAAACTCCTTTAATATAATCAACTCCCGGAATCAGTTGATACTTTACTGATCCAGCCACTTGACGAGAGCATCTTCGGAATACTTTTTGAATCTCTTCCCTTTCTTGACAATTGCCCCGTCAGCGTTGCGTTTGATTTCATCTACTGCCTCATCGATCTGTATGCCTCCGCTGGTACAGAAAGGATATATAGTCTTACCTCTCAGATCATTTTCACTGATAAAAGAAGTTACAGCCTTCGGGCACGTCCAGAACCATATAGGAAATCCTATCAGGATCCTTTCATAAAGTCCGAGATCATGTTTCGGCTTCTCAAGGTCCACAGAAACATTGCCTTCGATCTCTGCTTTGGCTCTGGCAAGAGTTTTAAAGTATGATTTCGGGTACGGGACTGACGGAATGATCTCTATGATCCGGTCGCCTTCCTCAATAGGGAACTTGTCGACTATGCCCTTTGTAACTCCGGTGCGTGAGAAATAAATTACAGCTGTTTTCTTTCCTAACATATAATTCTCCCTGATTTTGCGTACAGCATTGGATTGCGTGTCCTGGGGCCGGTTTCATTCGTAAAAACCGATTTGAATCAATAACCTGCCGCATTACACGGCAGGTTATTATTTTCATGTACAAGGTACTGTCTGATTTTATTCAGCTTCAGCAAGCTCTCTTCTCTGCTCTTCTGTACCATTGACCATGAGCTCAAACTTATTCTTGAAGAAGATCATCAGAGCGCCTGCTGCGAATACGATGATAGCAGCGATCAGGAATGATCTGGAGAAGTTTACTCTCATTGCATTGTACAGAGGTCCGTAAGCAAGTCCAGCGAAGAAGATGATCAGAGGCCATGCTCCGAGGAGTGTTCCCAGATACTTCTTAGGTGCGTACTCACTGATGAATGAGTTGCCGAGAGGTGAGAACATGATTTCACCAACAGTCATCAAGATTGCTGTCATGATGATGAGCCATACGCCTACAGGCTTACCAGTGCTGTTGTAAACGCCAGCACCAACAACCATCATAGCGATACCAAATCCGAGAAGCATGATACCGAGAGCTGTCTTGGTCAGCATTGATGGATCCTTGTCCTTCTTGCTGAGCTTGTTCCACAGTGCAGCAAATGTAGGTGCCAGGAAGATGCAGAGCAGTCCGTTCATTGAGTCGAACCAGGCTGTAGGCATCTCGAAGTTTGCTCCGAGCATCCAGTTAGCCCATCCCATACCACCTTGTGATGCAGGACCGAACTCATAGTATACAGGCATGTACAGCAGGTACCAGAACAGCCAGAACAGTCCGGAAAGGAATGTCAGGATCAGGATAGCAACAACTCTGTTCTTTTCGAGCTTTGTAAGAGGTCTCTTGTCCTTAACAACGTCAGCAGCTTCAATATCCTCAGATCTATTATCGATGAGGAACGGCTTCTTGCCGGCATCTCCGAGGTACTTCATACCGAAGAGCCACCATGCAGCATCGATCAGCATGAATACAGCGCAAGCCATGAACATTGCTCTGTAACCAGCGCCCTGTGTTCCGATCAGTGCCAGGAAAGTAGTACCGATGAATGATCCGATATTTACGAACATGTACTGGATCGAGAATGCTGTTGTAAGAGTGTCCTTATCGTTAGCAAACTGTCTTCCGTTGATTCCGGATACATTACCCTTGAAGAATCCGGTACCTACAGCAAGCAGTATGATAGCCAGCCATACTCCGCCTGCACCCTGTGCTCTGGAGATTGCAAACCAGCCAGCAGCCATCAGGATTTCACCCAGAGGTACAAGCAGTCTTGGGCTTACCCATCTGTCAGCAATGAATCCGCCGATGATAGGTGTGATATAAGTCCATGCTACGAACTGTGATGAGAAAATAGCACCCTGTTCAGTTGTGAGTCCGAGTCCGCCCTGAGCAGCCTCAAGTACAACGAAAATGGCGATTCCCCACTTGCCGCCGTAGTATGCAAGTCTCTCGAATGTGAATGTGAGGCAGCATACAATGAAGCCAAATGGGAACTTTTTAAGTTGTTCTAACATTTTAATTCCTCCATTATAACATTTAAAAAGATTTTATAATTTAAACATACGGGTTGTATGTATAAATAACTGATTAATCTGCAGGTTCTTCTGCAATCTCCAGACCGGTTTTTTCCGAAAGCAGCCTGGCTACCTTGCGGCCGTTTTTTGCAGCGTCGTTGAAAGGTATTACAAAGCCCTTATCTCCGTCTGTGAAAACAAACAGACGATCATCTGATTTGGCTATAGCGTTTATGCTGCTGTATGGAGTGATGTCTGAATAACTGCCGCTGATCTCAGTTATTCCATCCTCTCCGAAATCCAGTACAGATGTTTCACGATATGGGAGTCTGCCCTTATTCTTCTTATTGTAGAAATCCCTGCGGATACCGCTCTTGAGCATTCCCGGGACTCCTATCACCCATATAACTGAAGCGATTCCCAGAGAAACGATTTCAATGATCAATGCTCTGGTGCTTGCATGAAAAGCGATGAATGCAATGATCATAGCTACAGATATCACCGGCAGAGTCAGTCTCCGCAGAAATATCGTTCTTTTCCCCTGTTTGCTGTGTGTCAGCTGATATTCACAAAATTTCAGATAATCCGAGTCTTTTAATTTAACGTGTACCTTCAATAGTTCACACCTCTGACCCAATATGCTCCCGTTATAGAACGTAGTATAAATTCCGTTCCGAACCGTCACAACTTTATCACTTTTTTAACAAGTTGTACACACTTTTTTTGAAAAAAAAGACCATTTTTCACAATTTGTTATACGGAACAAATGTGACCACTTATTTGGTCTATCAGCACAAAGAATATGCAGTAATAGTGAGTGAGATTTGTATCAGAGATGCAAATCTCATAAGAAAATGCATTTATGCATGCATCTCCAGAGCTTCTTCATGAGCATCATGTCTGTCCCTGAGAGCAGGTTCATACTCCTCGTTTCTTACATACCAGGTGAAGCCATTACCATTGATTTCACTCATACTGGTAATGGTAATGAAAGCCTTGTCATCGATTCCCAGAACAGTCCGCTTGATGCGGTTCAGATTACGGCTGCTGGCAACACAATATATGACATACTTATCTTCATGCATGTATCCTCCGACTCCTTTAAGGAGAGTGGTACCGAATCTCATGCTCAGAAGCTTTTCGTTGACTTCCGTCACTTTTTCAGTGAAGATCATCATCTGCACTCCACCCTGTTCCATTACGATCAGCTTGTTCATGACAAGGCTGTAGATCAGGGCATAGAGTATCCCGAGGATCACGCCGTTGGTGTCTGTTACCGGTATCTGGATCAGGAAGACCAGAACGTCGAGCGAATACAGCATCGGGGCTATCTTCCATCCGAGCTTCCGGTTGAGAATGATAGGCGGGATATCTGTCCCTCCTGTCGAGCCTCCGACCCTTATTACAAGTCCGAGCCCGATACCGTTGAGGACTCCTGCGCAGATCGCGGCAAGCAGAGGATCATCCACCAGATGCTGAAGTGTGTCTACGCTCTGGAATATACCCAGAAATGTAGGATATACGAATGTTCCGATCGCGATCGATGCCGCGAACTTGTGGCCGAGCATGATCCATCCAAGCAGAAACAAGGCTGCGTTACAGATCATCACAACCATTGATACACTCATACCGGTATAGTAATTGACCATGCGGCCAATACCGCTCATGCCGCTTACTACCATATTGAACGGAAGTGCAAAGCATCCCAGAGCAAAAGCACAGATTATGTTCCCCGATATCATCTGCGCGATTTCCGATATTAATTTCTTATCCATTAACCTGCTCATTTCAGTCCTTCTCCTGAAAAACAAACTGTACAATAATGAAAAACAGCCGCCCTTCTCTCAGGCGACTGCTATATCGTAGACCTGCGGCGTGCTCAAGTCAACACTATTTATTTATTTTCCCAACTATTTAAGGAAAATATTTTAGAATTTTGTGCAAAGCAACAATCGATTTGTGGATACAGACAAAATCTATTAAATTCCTTCACTCAACTCATGCCCGTCATGCCGGTCAGAAACTACCGGCACATACTCCTCATCAGCAAGCATCATGGTAAATCCATTGCCGCTGACTTCATTCATCTCGGTAACGGTGATAAAAGCCTGGCTGTCAATAGACAAAGCAGCCCTTTTGACCTGATTGAAGGTCCTGTTGCTGGCTGCACAGCAGATCACTTCTTTGTCTTCTCTGAGATATCCGCCCCGTGCCCTGAACAGAGTCGTTCCGAATCCTATCTGCAGAAGTCTTTCGTTGATCTCATCCACTTTGGACGACCAGATCAGTATCTGAACTCCACCCTGTGACATGAGAATGATCCTGTTCATGACCACGCTGTAAATAAGCGCATACAGGATCCCGAGAATGATACCGTTCGTATCAGTTACAGGTATCTGAATCAGGAAAATGAATATGTCGATCGCTGACATTACAGTTGCGGTCTTCCATCCGAGTTTTTTGTTAAGAATGATAGATGGAATATCGATCCCGCCTGTCGAACCTCCGATCCTGATAACCAGTCCGAGGCCGACACCATCAAGAACACCGGCACATACGGCTGCCAGCATCGGATCATCGACAAGATGCTGCAACATCTCTATATTCTGGAACACCCCAAGAAAGAACGGATAAGCGAATGTCCCTATCGCAGTCGACGCGGCAAATTTTTTCCCCAGCACCAGCGCTCCTGCAATAAAGAACCCTATATTGAGGACTGCGACCGTTATTGCGATATCAAGTCCGGTCCCGACTTTGACTATTCTTGCAATACCGCTGACTCCGCTGACTACCATATTGTAAGGCAGCGCAAAGCAGGCCATTGAAAAAGCACATATCGCGTTGCCTAATATCATCTGTCCCAGTTCAAAAACTGCTTTCGTAGTAATCTTTTGCTTCATATATTTCTCTCCGTTATGAACATTCTGATCGCTGTCAAGTAAAAAATGCAAAGAATAAGAGGAGCCTTTCAGACTCCTCTGTTTCCCTGGTGGCCTATATTGGACTTGAACCAATGACCTACAGGTTGTCACCCTGTCGCTCTCCCAACTGAGCTAATAGACCGCTACGAGCGATATTGTAACATATCGCCTATGTAAGTTCAACATTTTTATTATTACTGTTTTTCTTTTGATGCCGCATGATACGGAACCGCTACAAGAAGTATGGCGCCTATCATGTTGCCAAGGGTTACTACCAGAAGATTGTACCAGTAACCTCCCATAGAAATAGCTTCGTTTCCGGCATTATTGATCAGCGAGAGTGTCAGCAGCGTCATGTTTGCCACACTGTGCTCAAAGCCCGTGGCGAAGAAAGCAAGAATGCACCAGAAGATCATGATCAGCTTGCCTGCTTCGGATTTGCATCTGAAACCGCTCCATACGGCCAGACATACGAGCATATTACAGAGTATGCCTCTTGTGAGCAGAGGAATAAAACCTGCAGTCATCTTCCCCGCAGCAGCTCCCGTCATAGCTGCAAGAGTAGCGTCAGTGTACAGGCCGGTAGCATTGAACAGAAGAGCAAGCAAAACTCCTCCGGCCAAATTGCCGATCCAGCAAACTGCCCACAATCTGACTGCATCACTTAATGTTACCGTCTTTCTGAGCACTCCTGCTGCCATTACCAGATTGTTACCTGTAAATAGTTCCCCTCCTGCTATCACAACAAGTGAGAGCGCAACACTGAAGCAGCTTCCCATCACAAGCTTGGTATATGGCGCTCCCTGAAGAGCGCCGCTGAGTGTGAATACAAGAAGTATACCGAATCCTATGAACATACCCGCCATAACCGACAGTATGAAATATCCCGCCGGATTGTTTTTAAGCATCTGCGATTTGGATCTGGCTCCGTTCGCAGCTGCCATATATTCCTCTTTAAACATGTTCTGCTCCTTCTACCCGGTCGATTGTCTGATCACAGGGAAGCCTGTTTCATATACCGAGCGCATCTTTTGCCAGTCTGTCCGCGAGTTCGTTATACTTGTTCCCCGCGTGAGCCTTGACTTTGACAAACTCTATCTTCATACGTGTCCTTGCCTTGGCTACATACCGGCTGTAGGCCTGCGTCATAGGATTTTTGGCTTTCCACAGACCATCCGCCCATTTTCCGACCCCCTCATAATCATGATAAATGCTGACCGCGTCAATTCCCTGCCTCAGACAGAAGTCGATGGCTATTTTGGCACCCATGATCTCACCGGCAATATTTCTCTGCTTTGCAGCTTCCGCATCGTCAAATACCTGACTGAGTTCTCTGGTCTTAACAGAACCGTCTTCATTGATCCGGACCATAACAACTCCGCTGGAAAATTTCCCGTTAGCAATATCATAGCTGCCGTCTACATATGCTCTGACTCCCGCAGAAACCGCTTCCTGTTCACTGCTCCCCGCAAGCCCGAGATACTCAGCAGCATCAGCCATGTCAGCAAAGCTCTTATACTCCGCTCCGGCGAATCCGTCCACCTGAGCCTTGCAGTCCTCCCAGGTCATGAATATACCTGTTGTTCTGCCTTTTTTTACTGCATATACTTTATTCTTGGCCATTTTTCCTTTGTCTTCTGCAGCACCGTCCGGTGTATCCGCATTCCCCCAGGCGATACGGCCGGAGGATTTTTCCTCTTCGAACTTCTTCAGAAAAGATCTTCTGTGGATCGGTGTATACCCAAGAGATCTGAGACCTTCGTAATGCTTCGCCGTCCCGTATCCCTTGTTGCCGGCAAAGTCATATCCGGGATACACACTGTCCATTTCTGTCATATAGTTGTCTCTTGCCACTTTGGCAACGATCGACGCAGCCGCGATGCTGAGACTCTTTTCATCGCCTTTGATGATGGACTCGCTCGGAATGCCGGTGTCCAGCTTTACAGCGTCTATCAGAAGCATATCGATGCAGGCGTCTTCTGTTTTACTCTGAAGCATGGAGTTGCATGCACCGATTGCACGCCTCATTGCCTGCTTAGTAGCTTCGAGAATATTGATCTCATCTATTTCCGCGGCATCCGCGATACCAATGCCATAGGCATCCGCTCTTTCTCTGATCACAGCGGACAGTTCTTCACGTCTCTTTGCGGAGAGCTTCTTGGAATCATTGATCCCCGGTACATCAAAGTCAGCAGGCAGGACAACACAGGCCGCATACACAGGTCCTGCAAGAGGCCCCCGGCCTACCTCATCTATCCCGGCAATGAACCTGTGCCCCTGAGTCCTGAGTTCATCCTCATGAGCCTTCATCTCTGCCAGCTTTTTTATATCCCTTTCAAGTCTCTCAGCCTTAGTCATAGTATTCCGCCGCGGTTCTGATCATGCCCTATGCTTTCTCAAGAGTTATTCTGCCGATCTTTCCGCCTCTGAATTCATCGAGAACGGTACGGCCTGTCCGTTCATAATCTATACGTCTGCCGGACATGATAAAACCTCTCTTAAGAGCTATATTGTCCATATTCTCTATCGCCTGACCGGAGATCCCGTCAAGCTTATATCTCTCACAGAGCAGATCCGGGTAACGCTCTCCGAGCACCCTGATCAGCTCATAGCCGAGATCCTGTACTCCGAGTATATCGTCTTTGATGCTTCCGCAGAACGCGAGGTTGAGGCCCACATCAGGATCCTCGAATTTCGGCCACAGGATCCCCGGAGTATCGAGAAGCTGCATGCCGTTGGACAGGGTCAGCCATTGCTTGCCCTTGGTAACGCCCGGCTTGTCTCCTGTCAGGGCAGAACGCCTCCCCGTCAGCCTGTTGATAAGAGAGGACTTGCCTACATTAGGGACTCCCACGATCATGATGCGCAGCGGTCTTTTGACTGATCTCTCCGCATTTCTGAGATCCTGTTCTGCCTCAAGGGCTTTGAGCAGCCTTTTTATATTTTCTCCCGACTGGAGATTGAGCGCCAGAACCTTTGCCACACCATCTTCAGCAGCAATGCGTTCCTGCCACTTTGCTGTCTCCGCATCATCCGCAAGATCTGCTTTGCCCAGTACGACTATGCGTCTCTTTCCGCTGATAAGTTCGCCTATGACAGGATTGCGGCTTGACACGGGAATACGGCTGTCGATGATCTCCACGACCGCATCCACAGCTTTCAGGTTTTCCCTGATAAGTTCACGGGTCTTCTTCATATGACCCGGATACCAGTTGATGTTTTCTATCATATCAGTCCTAATAAAGTAAAAATGCATACCCGCTGCAATCGCATCAGGTATGCATTGAGATCACTATTCAGCGCTTCTGATTCTGGCTGCCTTACCGGTTCTCTGACGCATGTAGTTGAGCTTAGCTCTTCTGACTCTTCCTCTCTTGACTACCTCAATCTTCTCGATCCTTGGTGAGTGAAGCGGGAATGTCTTCTCTACTCCGATACCGTTTGACAGCTTTCTTACGGTAAATGTCTCGTTAACTCCGCCGTGCTGTCTCTTGAGTACGTAACCCTCGAATACCTGGATTCTTTCTCTCTGGCCCTCGACGATCTTGACGTGCACGCGCAGTGTGTCTCCTACGTTGAATGCAGGGATGTCATCCCTTTTGTAATCCATTGTGATCTGGTCTAAAAGATTCACGTTATTCTCTCCTTCCTCTCATGACGTTCTTGAGGAATACAGACCAATCAGCGCCTGCCCCAGAGGACCGCCCGTAATAACTTAATGAACTTTCACTGCCAGCCATGCTCGCCATGTACATCATGTACTTTGCCGGCCAGCCGCACAGCTCGATAAGAATATCATAGCTGTGACACGGATTTCAAGCATTTTCTTTCGAAAAAACAGAGTTTTTCCGACATTTTTATGAAGAACTATATTTCTATGCTCTCGGATGTGTTTTATTGAAGACGTCCTTGACATGGATGTCAGTGACTGAAAGGTAAGCGATACCGACTGACATGTCTTCGAACCCCATCAGCTCCTGCAGGGTCTTGAGGTCTCCGCCGTTCTGCAGGATATGCACAGCAAAGCTGTCTCTCAGTATCTGAGGTGTCATGCGGCTGCCCGTACCGATCATATCGCCGTAATCCTTGAGTATCTTCCAGATGCCCTGTCTTGTGAGGACGTCTCCTCTCAGGTTGACGAAGACATAGTCGTCATCCCGGTGCTCTCTGCCCTTCAGTACATCGTAGGCGTTGCTGAAATAATCAGTAAGTGCCGCTCTGGCATATCTGCCAAGCGGGACAATGCGGCTCTCATCATTGGCATCGCGGAGTGTGACAAAACTCATCCTCAGGTTGACGTCGCAGAACTGAAGTCTCACGACCTCAGTGACTCTTGCGCCGGTACCGTACATGAACTCCAGCAGAGCTCTGTCCCTTATGCCTTTGTTGCTGTCGTCTGGCAATTCAAGCAGCTGTTCTATCTCTTCAACAGTAAGATAGTCTATCTGACGTTTGTCCCCTCTCGCGCCGCGTATGCGGGCAAACGGATTGCCGCTTCTGGCTCCCCTCTGCACCTCATACTCGTAATAACTTCTGATGGCTGAGATCTTGCGGTTGATCGTAGCCTTGGACTTATTCTCCCTGTTGAGCTGCAGCACATAGGCGACCGCATCGCTGTCAGTACAGCCATCAAGTCCGCTGATTCCTCTGGAATTCAAAAACTTATCAAATGCCCTGAGGTCCCTTTCATACGCTACCAGTGTATTATCAGCTTTGCGTTTTTCTTTTCTCATGTATTCAATATAATCACGCATATCATATCTCCCCTGACTGTCTGGCAAACAATATACCGATTATCGTCTTGCTGTCCTGTATCTCACCGCTCCTGATGAGGGCGATCAGTTCATCCGCATCATACCATTCAATGTCTATGCACTCATCTTCGTCCAGATGTTTCTCTCCTCTCGCGAGGTCTTTGCAGATGTATATGTGCAGATGTTCATTTGAATAACCGCATGTCGGATAATAGGAAATGAGATGTCTGACATCACCCGGGATAAATCCCGTCTCCTCTGACAGCTCTCTTGACGCAGTGACCACAGGATCTTCTCCCGGGTCAGCCTTTCCTGCAGGAAGTTCCAGTATTTCACGTTCGAGAGCTTTGCGGTACTGTCTCTCCATCAGGATCTTTCCGTCATCTCTGACCGCAACCATTATGGCCCCGCCGGTATGCTCGACTATATCTCTGACAGACGGTTGTCCTCCTACCGTATCGACCACGTGCTTTCTCACTCTGAAGACAGGTCCTTCATATACTATGCTGCTGCTGATCGTTTTTTCTTCGTATGACACGTTTCTGTCTCTCCCTTTAAATCATATGCAGTTGTCTGGCCAGTTCGCACAGGAACACCTTCTTCCACCGCTTCCATGTGTTGGGATGCGCCATATCGTCAAAAGGTTTCCTGTTTATTATATTGTCCATAACTCCAAGGCGGTAAACCTCAGGCACTGTCTCAATCGAATCGCTGATGCATTTCAGGATCCCGGCCGAATTAATTATGACATCCCGGTTTATTATCATATCTCCCATATCCGGGGCTTCTGATGAGGATGCCGCGGATACCAGTCTGCTCATTCTCTCCATGTCCCTGACAGTCCATATGCATCTGTAATATACTTCCCGCGGGAGCACAATATCCCTTGATGGCTTGTCAACATATTGTCTCTTACTTTCCATGCAGAGCCCACCTACGGTCTGTGATATCTTGAAAAATTCCTCGGATGCAGATCAGAGTGAAAATCAGATCCTCCCGTCTTCAGCAGTCCATGCTTCTCAGCATATTCAGCCAGAAGACTCCGCTGCACATCATCCGCGGACGGATGACTGCATTCGATTCCGTCAATACCGTATTCCCTCATACGGTCGAGCAGCTGATACATCCTGGGTCTGAATTCTTCGAATGATTCCGGAAGATGCCTCTGCTCAGTCGGATGAGCAAATACAGCTACGCCTCCCGCAGCATGTATAAGATCTATTGTTTCCTTCGTCGTAAAAGTCTCTTTGACGATCTCTCTTAATCCCGGCTCACGGAAAACTGTTCTGAATGCTTCCACCGGATCAGATATATAGCCTTTGCGATACAGTATTCTGGCAAAAGTCGGCTTGCCCACGTACCTGCCCTCATTTTCAGCCCCTATATCGTCCAGCGTGATCCTATATCCCCGGTCATTGAGTATTTGCATGATCCGGTCATTCCTGCGGGCTCTCATGAGTTTCAGCTCCAGCAGCGCTGCTTTCAGCTGCGGGCAATTGAAATCAAAACCGTATCCCAGAATGTGCAGTTCCCTGCCAAGATCGCATACTGAATCAAATTCGGCCCCTGAAATGACCTGAATATCCATTCCGGCTGCATGATCCATCGCGATCACGGATCCCTCGATACCGTCATGATCTGTAACAGCAATCAGCTTATATCCCTCATCCTGCCATCTGTCAATGACGTCCTGCGGGGTCAGCGATCCGTCGGAAAAACAGGTATGTATGTGAAGATCTTTCTTCACATCAGACATAAGTATTTCCGCGATGCGCGGTTCATATGAATCCCCGGCTGCATACCTTCCTGTTTCAGTCCTGTCATTCATCACAGCGAGTCTACGTCAGAAGCATCCAGATAAGAGATGTAAGGCAGACCTCTGAACCTCTGATCATAATCAAGTCCGTATCCGATCACAAACAGATCATCGATCTCAAACCCCACATAGTCAGCGTGGAGGTCTGCGACTCTCCTTGGCTCTTTGTTGAGCATCGAGCAGACTCTGACTGACTTAGGGCCTCTCTCTTCCAGCTTCGCCTTGAGATATTTCAGGGTATTGCCTGTATCGATGATATCCTCAATGATAAGAACATGCTTGTTGTACATATTGATCTGGGGATCAAATGTGATCTTGACAATACCGGAACTGGTCATGGATGAACCATAGCTGCTGGCTGTGATGAAATCGATCCTGGTATCGATCGTTGTGTACTTGAGGATATCCGTGAACCACGGAATGGATCCTTTCAGTGTCCCGAGAAGTATCAGTTCCTCGCCTTCATAGTCCTTGTCGATCTGTCTGGCGATCTCTTTGGCTCTTTTCGTAATATCCTCCTGAGTGTAGAGGATCTTGCCTATGATGTTCTTGTCTGCGTTGTTCTTGTCTGCCATTGTCTTCTCCTCACTCCTGACTGCTCAGTAACTGCTCCAGCGTATTCAGTAATTCTTTGTCTCCGGTCCTTTTAAGCGCGGACACAGGGATAATGATATCGCTCTTATCCATTCCCAGCGTTTCACGGATCAGCCTGATATTCTTCGCTTTTTCGTTGCTGCTGACCTTGTCCGCCTTGGTAGCCACAACGATGCCGTCCAGTCCGTAATATCTAAGGTATTCATACATCTGTATATCCTGTGCGCTTGGCTTGTGTCTGATATCTACCAGCTGCACCACCTTGAGGAGATTCTCCCTGTGCTCGAGATAGGACTCCATCATTTCGCCCCATTTCTCGCTCTCGGATCTGCTGATCTTCGCGAATCCGTAGCCTGGCAGGTCCACGATCCGCAGTTCCACCACGGTCTCGCCGTCTTCTTTCTTGCCTCTGCAGCGGTAAAAATTGATCGTTCTGGTCTTGCCCGGACTTCCCGACACTCTCGCCAGGCTTTTTCTGCCCGTAATGAGATTGAGAAGCGAAGACTTTCCGACATTGGAACGTCCCGCGAAAGCTATTTCCGGCACATCAGGCTGCGGATACTGCGCAGGTCTGACAGCTACTGTCTCAAGTTCTGAATTATATATCCTCATGGTATGCCTTATCTGATCACTACCGGAATGACTTCCTCGAAGTTCTCGACCGGTATGAATTCTATGCTCTTACGTACGGAAGCAGGTATATCCTCGAGATCAGGAATGTTTTCCTTAGGAATAATGATCCTGCGTATACCCTGCCTGTATGCGGCAAGTGACTTCTCTTTGAGACCGCCGATCCTGAGGATTTTGCCTCTCAGCGTGATCTCGCCGGTCATGGCGACAGTCTTGTCCGCCTTGCGGTCGGTCAGAAGAGAAAACAGCGCGCTGCACATCGTCACACCTGCGGACGGGCCATCTTTAGGGACTGCGCCTTCCGGTATGTGGATCTGGATATCGTAATCCTTGAAAATGTCTTTACTGATCTTATATCTTGCCGAGATGGACTTGATGTAGCCGAGAGCGGTCTGCGCGGACTCTCTCATGACATCTCCCATCTGACCTGTCAGTACCAGCCTGCCTGTTCCCGGCATTTTGACCGTTTCGATCGTCAGCGTAACACCTCCGACAGAGGTCCATGCAAGTCCGGTAGTCACTCCCACCTCAGGTTCGAGTGACCCGATGTCTTCAAGGAATACTCTCTTTCCGATATACTTCGTCAGGTTCCTTGGTGTTATGCTGTTCTTGCGGTTCTTCCCGCTGACGATGTTCCTCGCTGACTTACGGCACGCGTTTCCTATCTCACGCTCGAGGTTTCTGACGCCTGCCTCTCTGGTGTAATACTCGATAATATCCCTGATCGCAGCTTCAGAAATGCTCATCTGAGACTTTTTGATGCCGTTTTCTTTCATCTTCTTAGGCACCAGATAGTCCATCGCGATCCTGACTTTTTCCTCTGCTGTGTAGCTTGACAGCTCGATAACTTCCATACGGTCAAGCAGCGGTCTAGGGATCGTCGCAGTCGTGTTGGCTGTTGTTATGAACATGACCTTCGACAGGTCAAAAGGCACTTCCAGATAGTGATCTGTGAAAGTGTTGTTCTGCTCCGGATCCAGCACCTCCAGCAGAGCTGAAGCCGGATCTCCGCGGAAATCGCTTCCGATCTTGTCCACTTCATCAAAGAGGAACAGTGGGTTGTTGGTGCCTGCCTCGACGATATTATTGATCACCCGCCCCGGGATGGCCCCGATGTATGTACGTCTGTGACCTCTTATTTCCGCCTCATCCCTCACTCCGCCAAGAGACATTCTTACGAATTCTCTTCCGGTAGCCCTTGCGATAGAGCGCGCAATGGAAGTCTTTCCGACTCCCGGAGGACCGACAAGGCAGATGATCGGACCTTTGTTGTCCCTGGTCAGGTGCTGAACAGCAAGGTTCTCAAGAATCCTCTCCTTGACCTTGTCAAGCCCGTAGTGATCCTCATTGAGGATCTTCTCAGCTCTCCTGAGGTTGTTGTTGACCTTGGATGCCTCATGCCACGGCAGATCGAGAACAGTCTCGATGTAAGTCCTGCTGACATTGGCGTCCGGACTCATAGGATTCATCCTGGAAAACTTATCGATCTCCTTGCGGATCTTGGTGTCGACTTTCTCGCTGAGATTCAGCTCGGTCAGCTTGTCCTTCCATGTCCTGACTTCGTCATCTATGTCTTCGTCTTCTCCGAGTTCTTCCTTGATGACCTGGAGCTGTTCCCGGAGGTAGTATTCCCTCTGCCCCCTGTTCATGTTCTTGACGACCCTGTTATTGATCCTCTTGGCGATGGACAGGATGTTATTTTCTCTTCCGATAATATCGATGAGATGCCCGACTCTGAGCTTGACCGAGTCGATATCGAGCAGAGTCTGCTTGACATCAAAAGGAACATCGATCTCATTGGCTATGAGGCTGCACAGGAGTGAAGCGTCATCAATTCCGTCAATGAGTGAACGTCCGCCGGCATCATTCTGTCCGGACATCTCCATGTATTTGCTGTATATCTGCCTGAGAACTCTGATGTTGGCCTGCAGATTGATATCATCAGGATCATCGTCATAGTCCTCGGCAAAGGTGTAATCACAGCGCAGCATGTCACCATCAGAGTATATGCTGCTGATCCTGATCCTGTTTTCTGCCACTACAAGAATACGAACGAACTCATCGTTCTTCTTTACGACCTGTCTGACCCTTATCAGACATCCGGTCAGATAGCAGTCATCCTGCATCGGTTCATTGACTGTAACATCTCTCTGTGCGCTCACAGCAAGATATTTGTCTCCGTTCATGGCGCCGTCTACAGCCGCCAGAGACTTGTCTCTGCCTACATCAAATCCCACTATTGTCCCCGGGAAGAATGTCTGTCCTCTGAGGGGAATATAAGGTACTCCGCTGTTTATTGTATATTCTGACATGTATTATTCCTCTGTTTACGCCTCTTTTTCCGGTCTTGAGACCGGGTCACCGCTCTTCCTGGCATGGGCTTTTTCACGCGTCTCGTCCTTGAGCGCCTTCTTATCGCCCTTCCTGATCAGAATCGCCTCGGCACCTTCAGTTACGGTCTCTCTGGTGATAATGACCTTGACCACATCCTCCTGAGAAGGTATGTCATACATCAGGTCTGTCATCAGACCTTCAAATATACCTCTGAGACCTCTGGCTCCTGTATTGAGGGTGAGGGCCTTTTCAGCGATTGCCTGAACAGCTCCGTCTTCCACTTCGAGTTCCACATCATCCATCGCGAAGAGCGTCTGATACTGTCTTATCAGAGAATTCTTAGGCTCGCTGATGATCCTGACCAGTGCCTTCTCTGACAATTCGCTGAGTGACACCGTGACAGGAAGTCTTCCTATCAGTTCCGGGATGAGTCCGAACTTGAGCAGATCCTCAGGCTGGACTTTGAGCAGTATGTCTTCATTGGCGACATCCAGGGCACCATCTTCCTGATTGAATCCGATGACCTTGCTTCCGAGCCTTACCTTGATAATCTTGTCGAGACCGGTAAAGGCTCCCCCGCAGATGAAAAGGACATTTCTGGTGTCAAAGTGTATAAATTCCTGATTAGGGTGTTTCCGTCCGCCCTGAGGAGGTACGTTCGCGACAGTACCCTCTATGATTTTAAGGAGAGCCTGCTGTACACCTTCTCCGCTGACATCCCTTGTTATGGATGTGTTTTCTGATTTGCGGGCAATCTTGTCGATTTCATCGACATAGATGATTCCCTTCTGTGCTCTTTCCAGATCCTCATCCGCCGCCTGATAAAGCCTGAGAAGAATATTCTCAACATCCTCTCCGACATATCCCGCCTCTGTAAGAGATGTTGCGTCTACAATGGCAAAAGGCACGTCAAGGATTCTCGCCAGTGTCTGGGCGAGAAGAGTTTTGCCGCTGCCCGTCGGACCCAGCATCAGTATATTGCTCTTGCTGAGCTCAATAGCCTCCGGGTCTCTGACAGCATGTGTCTCAAGATGTCTGATCCTCTTGTAGTGATTGTATACTGCAACAGCCAGACTCTTTTTGGCCGGGTCCTGCTCGATGACATAATCGTCAAGCTCTGCTTTGATCTCAGCAGGTTTTGGCAGTTTTCCGGGTTTCTTCTTTCTGGCATAGCTCTGCGAATCCTCTTCGATCATCGACTTTGCCAGATCAACACATTCATTGCAAATATATACATCAGGTCCGACAACTATCTTGCGGACCTGGGAATTGGTCTTACCGCAGAAAGAGCATCTGATCTCGTTTTTGTCTGCCATTTCGACTCCTTTGATATCAGTGTTTATCTATAACCTTGTCTATGAGCCCGTATTCAGCAGCCTCAGACGCGGACATGTAATTATCTCTGTCGGTATCCCTCTCGATGACCGCAAGATCCTGGCCTGTAGCTTCCGCAAGGATAGCATTCAGCTTGTTCTTGATCCCGACGATGTGGTCAGCGGTGATCTTGATGTCCGATGCCTGTCCCTGGAATCCTCCGAGCGGCTGATGGATCATGATCTCAGAGTTAGGCAGGGCGTATCTCTTGCCTTTTGTGCCTGCCGCAAGCAGTACTGCTCCCATGCTGGCGGCCATTCCTACACAGATCGTGCAGATATCCGGCTTGATGAAATTCATCGTGTCATAGATCGCCAGCCCTGCAGTGACCATTCCTCCCGGCGAATTGATATATATATTGATGTCCTTCTCCGGATCCTGAGCTTCAAGGAAGAGCAGCTGGGCAACTACAACACTTGCCGTATGCTCTGTTATTTCATCATCGATGAAGATGATCCTGTCGATCAGCAGCCGGGAGTAGATATCATAGGTGCGCTCACCCTGTCCTGTCTGCTCTACTACATAAGGTACATAGTTCATACTGTTTCTCCTTTTATTAACGAGCACTTACTTAATTGCATTGCTCGGGTACAGCTCAAACGCTTCCTCCGGAATCACGCGTCGCAAACGGAGCAGCCGTAATGACGGAAGCCTGGCATCGCAAATAAGTAAGTGCCCGTAATAATAAAATCAAATACGATTCACTTATAGAGAGCTCTCTTCTTACTCTTCTTCTTTCTTCTCTACCTGTACGGCGTTCTCGAAGAGGAAGTCGATCGCTTTCTTGGTCTGAGCATCTTCTCTGAAGTAGTTCTCAGTATCGCTTCCTGCCATCTCTTTGACCTGATCTACAGTCATTCCGTACTGCTCGCCGAATTCTGCCATGAGTTTTTCAATCTCCTCAGCAGCGGCAACCAGACCTTCCTGTCTGATGAGGTTCTTGAGGAGGATCCTTGTCCTGACTCTCTTCTCAGACTCAGGTCTTGCGTCTTCTCTGATCTCGTCCATGGTCTTGCCTGTCCATTCGAGATACTGCTGAAGTCCGAGTCCCTGTGAAGCAAGGCTCTGGTTCATGTCGTAGACCATGTTGTCGATCTCATTCCTGACCATGACCTCAGGTACTTCGATCTCATTAGCATTATAAAGCGCTTCGAGAGCTCTGTCCTTCATCATGGACTCATCTCTCTCATCAGCGTTCTTCTGAAGTTTCTCCCTGAGATCAGCCTTATACTCTTCGAGTGTTTCGAATTCGCTGACATCGCTTGCGAGCTCATCATCGATCTCAGGAAGGACTTCCTTCTTGATCTCATGGATCTTGCACTTGAAGAGGGCCGGTCTGCCTGCAAGTTCTTCTGCATGGTAATCGCCAGGGAATACGACCTCAACGTCTACCTCTTCACCGGCTTCCTTGCCTTCAAGCTGCTCCTCAAATCCAGGGATGAACTGTCCGCTTCCGAGCTTGAGCTCAAAATTCTCAGCAGTTCCGCCTGCAAAATTCTCTCCGTCGATGCTTCCTTCGAAGTCTATGATGACTGTATCGCCGTTCTCTGACTTGCGGTCTTCAACAGCTTCCATTCTTGCCTGGCTCTTCTGTACTCTCTCGAGTTCTTCCTGAACTTCCTTGTCGCCGATGACTGTTGCGAATTTCTCGATCTCAAGACCTTTATAGTCCTTGACTTCTACTTCAGGGAATACCTGAACACTACCTGTGACAACTACAGGCTCGTCCTTCTTGATCTCAGGAGCGTCGATTGATGGCTGAGCGATGACATCAAGCCCCATCTCCTTGACAGCATCATAATAACCGTTATCGAGAAGTCCGTTGAGAGCCTCATCCCAGAATACATCGTGTCCGTAGAAGTTTTCGATGATCTTTCTAGGTGCCTTGCCTTTGCGGAAACCGTCAACGCGGAATTTTGCCCTGTTAGCGAGATATGCTTTGTTAATAGCATCGCGCCATTCTTCAGGCGAGAACTCGATGCTGAATTTTACGACTCCGTTTTCCTTTGAAACCTGTGTTGCCTTCATTTGAAATTATCCTCCGTTTATTATTAATGTAGTTTATTATCTGTTATTATTCATATGCTCTCTGGAGCTTGGATCTGTCTTCTGTCTCCAGATCATATTTCTTCTGTATAAGACCGGCAAGAGCCATGAAATCATCCTCATCACCGTAGTACCACTCGACCTCAAGTTCCGAAACCGGAATCTTGTGACCGTCGGCATGTGTGATCTCTCCTATATCAAGAGAGATGCAGCTGATCGAACGGCCTGTGTCTACCTTGATCTGTTTTCTGGTATAGTCCATTCCGATGGTACGCCGCAGCTTGCGGTCACCCGCTGCATCATACAGGACCTCATATGCATCGCTTGAAATGAAGAGCCCGATATCAGGGGCTTCTGCAAACCTCTCGTCATTGACTACAAGATTGAATTCTTCTCTCTTGTGGAGTCCGTCCTCGACATTCACATCCCATTTGATAGTGGCAGTGATCCTGTCATCCTCCTGTCTGATTCTGTAAGCTATACCGCATCTTCTGAAATCCATCTCCGGAGTGTCAAAATAAACTGCGTGCATGTCGATCGTTTCTACAGCTTCAAGACCCATTTTATTGATCTCAGCGTTCTCGGCTATCCTGTCGAAGACTGAGGGGTCATTCACAATGTATTTGAATTCAGTTTCCATAAGTTCTCCCGGCTGTATATCTTATTGAAATTGTGCGTGCAATCCGCACAGCCTAATGATTGTACTAAAATTCTGTTCAATCTTCAAGCTTTACAAATTTGATCCTGAAATCCGTTCCGGAAAACAACAGGTCTGTCATCGCAATGAAGTTGTCTGACAGATCGCTGGCATAATATCTGTCGGTAAGGTCAGAGCCAGAGGCAAGCATATCCCTGTCTCTGAGCAGATCAGCTGCCTCACGGATGACCTCTGCCGAAGAATTATACAGAGTGATATCCGGATAAAGTTTGCGGATATGTCCCGCAATCAGCGGATAATGTGTGCATCCGAGGATGAGATCGTCAAAATGGTTCTCTCTGACAAAATCATCCATATAATGCCTGACCGTCATCTCCATGATGTCAGTGTCCGTGAATCCGTCTTCCACCAGCGGTACTATGGCAGGACAGGCAAGGCTGTATACTTCTATAGAAGGATCAAGCTCCTTTAAGCTTCTGCCATATACATCACTCCCGATCGTTGCCTTGGTAGCGATAACACCTACTCTTGAACATCCGTCATTGACTACCTTCCTCACAGTCGGACCGATTACTCCGAGTATAGGGATGTCAGGATACCTCTCCCTCAGTGAGTCAAGCGCCCACGATGTGACGGTGTTGCATGCGATTATTATCATTTTGGGATCCTTTGACACAAGATAATCTACGATCTGCGTCGCGAATCTCCTTATTGTATCCGGAGACTTGGAACCGTAGGGTGTCCTTGCTGTATCTCCGTAATATATCACCTTCTCTTCGGGAAGAAGCCTGTGCAGTTCCTGCACCGATGTCAGTCCTCCGAGTCCCGAATCGAAAAAAGCTATAGGTCTGTTGTCCATCCGTTATCCTCTGTACTTCTCTATCAGTCCGGCGATCTCCCCTGTCAGGGCCTGAAGATCCTTATTCGCCACACCTCTGCTGTTCTCTATGAGATCCATCAGTTCGTATCCTGTCTTCCGGAGTTCCTCATAAACAGAAGAAGCTCTTGCTGTAGATTCTGTAGTTTTATACTCTCTGTGTCCGCCGGTTCCGCTCCCGGAGTCTCCCTGAGCCTGCTTCCTGATCACAGGAACCACGACCGCCTTATGAACGAGCTCATCGCTGACCAGATCCCATACCTCTCCGCTGTAAGGCGCAGTGGCAGGCTTGCCGGTGAGTTTTGCAGCCTCCATGGCAAAATTCTCAGTGACCTGATCCTCTCCGTGATTGACGAATATCCGGACAGCCGGGTCAGACTGCTGTATCCACTTCAGCAGACCATTCTTGTCAGCATGGCTGCTGAAAGAGTCGATCTGCGCTATCTCGGCACGCACCTGGATCTCCTCCCCGAAGAGCTTTACAAATTCCGCGCCTTCAAGCAGCTTATTTCCGACTGTGCCCTTGCTCTGGTATCCGACAAACAGCACAGTACACTCCGGTCTCCACAGATTGTGTTTGAGGTGGTGCCTTATCCTTCCGGCTTCGCACATACCCGACGCTGAAATAATGATCTTAGGTGTGGTGTCATCGTTGATCATTTTGGAATCATTGCTGGATACAGAGACCCTGAGTCCCGGGAATGTGACAGGATTGACTCCGCTTCTTACCAGTCTGATCGCTTCGTCATCAAAATATTCATCTATTCCCTTGCTGTATATATTAGTAGCCTCCACAGCAAGAGGACTGTCGACCACAACAGGAAAATCCGCGTGATTCCTGATCAGGTTCTTCTCTTTGATGATACGAATATAGTAAAGCAGCTCCTGAGTCCTGCCTACCGCAAATGCAGGGATAACAACATTTCCGCCGCGGTCAAGTGTTCTCTGAATGACCGCGGTGAGTTCTCCCACATAATCAGGATGCTCTGAGTGCAGCCTTTCTCCATATGTCGACTCGCACACAACGTAGTCTGCATGCGGAGCTTTCTGCGGCGAGCGGATCAGCGGCTTGTCAAGATTGCCGATATCACCTGAGAAAAGAATCGTCCTCTTCTCTCCGTTCTCATTGAGCACGAACCGGACATAGGATGATCCGAGCAGATGACCGGCATCGATATATCTTGCAGTGATGCCCTCAAACAGTTCCACATCAGTATCATAGCCTGCAGTGCGGAAGAGCTTCATGGTATTCTGCACATCTTCCGTTGTATACAGAGGAACAAACTCTTCATGTCCGGCCCTGTGGCCTTTGCGGTTCCTCCACTGAGCTTCGAACTCCTGTATATGCGCCGAATCCATAAGCATTATACTGCATAGCTGACGTGTAGCTTCCGTGCAGTATATAGGGCCCTTGTATCCGTTGGCCACAAGGAACGGCAGCTTGCCGGAATGGTCGATATGCGCGTGTGTAATTACAACAGCATCTAAATCAGAAGGCGCTACAGGTATTTCGATATTCTCAAACAGATCCACACCCTGCTCCATTCCGCAGTCCACGAGTATGTTCTTCCCGTTCACCTCAAGCAGAGTGCATGAACCCGTTACTTCATGAGCAGCTCCGATAAATGTTACTTTCATGATCCGGCCTCCCTAAGAAAAGCATCACAGATAGTTAACCATAAATTGACACATTATTATAGCACAGAACACAGCGTGTTATTCATAATTTCACAGCAAAATCATAATCAAAAATTTTTTCTAAATTATTAGCACTCGCTATTGACGAGTGCTAATAAAAGTGGTATAACATACTTGTCTCCGGAAAGCGGAGACATTACGGAACAGTTTAAAATAACATTTACATATAAGGAGGCAATACTATGTTCTATCCAACACTTTTTAAAGATGATCTGTTTGATGATTTTTTCAACTTCCCTTCGTTCAGAGACATGGACAATGTCGAGCGCAAGCTTTACGGCAAGCATGGTAACGGCCTGATGAAGACCGATGTTCATGAGAAGGACGGAAACTATGAACTTGATATCGATCTTCCTGGTTTCAAGAAGGATGAGATCACACTCACACTGGACAAAGGCTACCTGGTAGTCGGCGCAGCCAAGACAGTAAATGAGGATGAGAAAGATACAAGAGGTAAACTCCTGCGTCAGGAAAGATTCTCCGGCGCTATGCAGAGAAGTTTCTACGTAGGCGATGCTATTCAGGAGACAGATGTTAAGGCAAAATTCGAAGACGGAGTTCTGAAACTCACCTTCCCTAAGGAAAAAGAGCCTGAGATTCCTGAGAAGAAAACCATCATGATCGAAGGTTAACGTTACGGACATCCTGTTCGTTTCTCCCCCTTACAATATACTGCAATAAGAAGAGATCCTCCGGATTCTGTCCGGAGGATCTCTTTGGATTTACCTTGAGGAGGTAAAATGAAGAAAAAGATTATTATCAACAATTAATATCTGAGGGTTTTATTGTTCCGCTCTATTAACACTGTGTCCGTATATCAGTTCTCCCGACACCTTGATCTGCTCAGCTGCGCAGGTCTCTCTGTGTTCTATGGCCTCAACAAGCTTGCGGACAGATTCTTTTCCTATTCTGGCTGCGTCCTGATGCCATGTCGTGAGCGGCGGATTGAACATCTGCGATATGTGGATACCGTCATAGCCGCACACACTTATGTCTTCCGGTATTCTGAGTCCTCTCTCGATGAGTTCAGCCTGCCCTCCCAGGAAAGACATGTCATCCGGAAACATGATCGCTGTCGGAGGCTGTGGAAGATCCATAAGTTCTGCTGTTGCCTTCCTGACAGAAACAGGATCATGATATCTTGCTTCTCTCATATAATCTGCAGAAATGGTCACACCTCTTTCTTTAAGTGCTCTGTTGAACCCGACGATACGTTTATTCGTAACTGAAGTTCTCTCTCCGTGAATGAAGGCTATCCTTTTGTGACCCATATCCATAAGGTGAGATGCCAGGCTGTACGCTCCTTCCACATTGTCAGAAAGAATAGCACTCACATTGTCAAAAGCGAAATCAATAGTAACGACCGGAACTTTGCTGCTGACAAGCTCATGCACTCCCGGACTGTCAAAATTAACACAGGCAATAACGACCCCATCGCAGTTTCTGTACAGACAGTGCTGAAGGAATGACATCGGTCTCCTGCCGACAGTATTGCTAATGAATGTGATATCATATCCGTTCTGCTCAGCTTCTTCCTTGACGCTGTTCAGAATGTAGGAAAAATATTCGTGAGTCAAACCGCTCATGGTGTCATCAACAAACAAGACTCCGATATTGTGGGAAGTGCTTGTCTTAAGCAGTCTGGCGGCAGCATTCGGCGTGTAATTAAGTTCAGCCGCGGTCTGTTTGACCAGTCTGACTGTTTCGGCACTGATATCCTCATAACCATTAAGCGCTTTGGAAACAGTGGCAGGTGAAACCCCGCAGGCTTTGGAGATATCTTTGATCGTTACCACTTGCTGACCCCCTCCTTTGCTTATGGATTAATGGCTTAACCAGTATCGAATACGTTTTCGCAATTTAATTTTAACCTATCGCAGTCCTTTCGTCAATGCAATCTCATATTTTTTCAAGAAATTAAAACGTTTTCACAACTCGTTGTTTTCTCAGACAGCGCCGGAAAGCTCCCTGTTTGACCTGTTTATTATGATTTTTCAAATTATTACCCAGAGCTTTATTGTTTTCTTTGATTTTATATTTGCAAAATAAGCATTTTTAACATATAATTGAGAAAAATAGCGAAAACGTATTCGGAGAAAGGATTCTTATATATGAAATACGGTTATTTTGATGACCGGAGCCGTGAATATATCATAACGACGCCGGAAACTCCACTTCCATGGATCAATTATCTTGGCTCACAGGATTTTTTCCGCCTTATTTCCAATACTTCCGGCGGATACTGTTTCTATAGAGATGCCAAACTCCTTCGCCTGACACGTTACCGCTATAACAACTCCCCTGTTGACTGCAATGGCCATTATTATTACATCAAGGACGGCAACACAGTCTGGAACCCGGGCTGGCAGCCTGTTCAGACAGACTTGGATTCCTATCAGTGCCGTCATGGTCTCGGATATTCTGTATTCGAGAGCTCCAAGAACGGGATCCGCGCCAGACAGGAAGTCTTTGTTCCACTGCACGACAACTGTGAAGTAACAAGAGTCACTCTTTCTAATACTACTGCCCGCCCGCACAATCTTCATTTATATAGTTATGTGGAGTTCTGCCTGTGGAATGCTCAGGATGACGCATCCAATTTCCAGAGGAATTTCTCTATCGGCGAGGTTGAAGTAAAAGGCTCTGAGATCTATCACAAGACCGAATACCGTGAAAGACGTGATCATTTTGCTGTATTTTCAGTCAACAGTGATATCGCCGGTTTTGATACGAACCGTGATGAATTCGTTGGTCTCTATAATGGGCCTCAGCATCCTAAAGCCATATTTGAAGGGACAAGTTTTAACAGTATAGCCCATGGATGGGCCCCAGTCGGCAGCCACCACATCGAGTTATCTTTGCTGCCGGGCGAGTCAAAGTCTTACATTTTCGTGCTTGGATACTGTGAGAATCCAAGAGAAGATAAATTCGAATCTCCGGGAGTCATCAATAAGAAACCTGCGGAGGAGCTCCTTGCAAAATACCGCACGGACGAACAGTTTGATGCCGCAATGTATGAACTGAAAGAATACTGGACCTCTCTCCTGTCGACGTACAGCATCAGGAGTGACGATCCGAAACTTGACAGACTTGTCAATGTCTGGAACCAGTATCAGTGCATGGTCACATTCAACATGTCAAGATCTGCAAGCTATTACGAAAGCGGACTCGGCCGCGGCATGGGATTCCGTGACTCGTGTCAGGATCTTCTGGGATTCGTTCATCTTATCCCTTCACGCGCAAGGGAGCGTATTATAGACATCGCCAATACTCAGTTTGCGGACGGAAGCACCTATCATCAGTACCAGCCTCTGACAAAAAGGGGAAACAGTGATATCGGAGGCGGATTCAACGATGATCCGCTGTGGCTGATCTGCGGAGTAGCAGCTTATCTGCGGGAAACCGGAGATTTCTCCATTCTCGACGAGCTCTGCACATATGATAATAACGAAGATGACAAAGCCCCATTGCTGGATCATCTGATGAAGAGTTTCGAATACACAACGTCTCATCTCGGTCCGCACGGTCTGCCTCTCATCGGCCGTGCCGACTGGAATGACTGTCTCAACCTCAACTGTTTTTCAGAGCACCCGGGAGAAAGCTTCCAGACCACAGGTCCGAGTGAAGGTCCTGTAGCCGAGAGTGTTTTCATCGCAGGATTGTATGTAAAATACGGCAAAGAACTTGCTGAAATACTCTCACATACCGGAAAAGAAGACGCTGCGGCTGAGGTCATGGAAAAAGTCAGCGCGATGACATCCACTGTCCTTGATTCGGGATGGGACGGAGACTGGTTCATCCGTGCATATGATGCTTTTTCCGAACCGGTCGGCAGCAAGTCGTGCGAAGAAGGTCAGATATTTATTGAACCTCAGGGCATGTGTGTAATGGCAGGTATAGGCATAGAGACCGGACAGGCAGCAAGAGCCCTCAGAAGCGTCGAGGAACGCCTTGAGACAAAATACGGGATCGTCCTTCACCAGCCGCCTTACACCAGATATCAGGTCAGACTCGGCGAGATCTCATCCTATCCTCCGGGTTACAAAGAGAACGCAGGCATATTCTGCCACAACAATCCATGGATATCCTGCGCTGAAACCATGCTCGGGCACGGCGACCGCGCATTCAGCGTTTTCCGCAAGACTTGTCCTATATACCTTGAAGACATCAGTGAGATCCACCGCACAGAGCCTTACGCATACTGCCAGATGGTAGCCGGCAGAGATGCCGCCACTCATGGCGAAGGCAAGAACAGCTGGCTCACCGGAACAGCAGCATGGACATTCACCACCATCAGCCAGTACATTCTCGGTATCCGGCCGGTCTTTGAAGGTCTCAGAGTGGATCCATGTATCCCTGCCGGTCTCAGCGGTTTTGTCTGTGACCGGAGGTTCCGCGGATCCGTGTATCATATAAGCGTTGACAATTCCGCAGGCGTACAGAAAGGTATCCGTGAGATTAAAGTCAACGGCGAGCCGCTTGAAGGAAACATCATCCCTCTCCCGGAACGCGAAGGTGAATTCTTTATCAGCGTAGTAATGGGCTGATGCCCCTTTCCTCCGAAATATACTGAAAATGCAACCGAAAATGCTGCAGACCGTAGTCTGCAGCATTTTCGTTATGCGTTTATTTATGTTTCTTCCTGTCTTCCTTCAGATAGCTCCGTACATAACTGAATGCAGCTTCCTCACCTTCATCTTTGAGAACTCTCAGCATTTCTTCAAGTTCAGCGCCTGTTTCCGGGTGTATCATAGTCCACTTTCTGGCCTTCATATAGTAATCATATGCAGCGGCATCAGTGTACTTGTCGCCCAGATATATCTTGCATGCCGCGACACGGTCGCAGAACATCTCGGCAACATACCGTCTCGGCATCCGGTTTCCTCCGAATCCCACAGAGCCGTCCTCATTGATGACATAATCGATCCAGTATTCAAAATGGTGTTTGTTGATACCTTTGTGATGGAGCCATGCTCTGGAAACACCTGTCTCTCTCCGCTCAGCGTCATTAGGGCTGCGGTAGCCCTGATAGTATTTTGCTCCGCGCCAGAATTCGACAGGCAGATATTTAGTCAGGTCGTGTGTGAGTCCCTGTCTGATCAGGCCTATCTTCATGCAGTATCTGCACACCAGATGTCTGTGTTCAGTTATGGTTCTGAAATGTTTTATCGGATGCATCGGTTATGCTAAAAAGCCTCAAGAAGTTCTATTCTGAAGTTAAGTTCCTTGCCCGCCATCTCATGATTGCAGTCGAATGTGATATTAGTATCATCGGCTGCAGTAACTGTTGCCGCGAATGGCCTTCCCAGCTGGTCCGCAAGAGTCACTTTGTCGCCGGCAACGAGATCTTCAGAGCCTTATACGATGCTCTTCTCTACAGTGATGATCATCTCAGGTCTCGGCATGCCGTATGCTTCCTCCGGCATCAGATGCACGTCGATAACATCTCCCACTTCCATATTACCGACAGCAAGGTCGAATCCCGGTATCATCATTCCGGCAGCGCAGACGAACTCCAGCGGCTCGCCGCGGTCGTATGAAGAATCAAACTGCTCGCCGTCATCATAGGTTCCTCTGTAGTGGACTCTTACTGTTTTGCCTGTATTTTTCGACTCAAACAGAAACTGAGGAGCACCGCATCCCGGGCAGCCTGCGCATCCTGCCGCGTCATCACCGCATCCGCCGCAGCCGCCTTCACCGTGGTCATGGTCATGTCCTTCCCCATGATGATCATGATGATCACAGTTTACACCGGTATTGACCAGTTCTCCTCTGAGGAAAGCCTCCACAGCAGCGTCAGTATCTCCTTCAGCGCCTGCACATACTTCGATGCCTGCCTCTGCGAGAGCATCCTGCGCTCCCTGGCCCATTCCTCCGCATATGAGAGCATCGATGGAATGCTCTGCAAGAAGGTCCGCGAGAGCCTCGTGCCCTATCCCGTTGGTTCCCATTACTTCAGCCGAAATGACCTTGCCGTTCTCGACCTCATAGATCTTGAACTGCTCAGTTCTGCCGAAGTGCTGGAATACATTGCCATTATCATAAGTTACAGCTATTCTCATATTATTTCTCCCTTATATTTATATTATCTCCCTGCCACATATCTGACGCTATTCGCCTTCGAACAGCGGTGTTGAGAAGTATCTCTCCGCAGTGTCAGGAAGTACTGTTACTACGGTCTTGCCTTTGCCGAGCTTTTCCGCGAGCATTACTGCCGCTACTACATTGGTACCGGACGATATGCCGCAGAGTATTCCCTCTTCTTTAGCCAGCCTTTTGGCCATATCGAGCGCGTTGTCATCGGGAACCATACAGATATTGTCAATGATGTCCTGATTAAGGTTGTCCGGTATGATACCGTCACCGATTCCCATCTGAAGGTGGGTACCTATACTGCCGCCTGCGAGTATCGCGGCATCTTCCGGCTCAGCCGCCCAGATCTCAATATCGGGATAACGCTCTTTGAGAACTTCCCCTATTCCCGTAATAGTGCCGCCGGTGCCTATGCCTGCGCAGAACCCATGTATAGGTCTTCCGACCTGATTTACGATCTCATGTGCGGTGTATTTTCTCTGTGCTCTGACATTATCAGGATTGGAGAACTGCTGAGGCACGAACACCCTGGGATCCTCTTCCTGCATCCTGAGCGCAGTCTCGAGGCACTCTTCAATACACTTTCCGATATCACCGGCATCATGGATCAGAATGGTTTCTGCCCCATAATGATGTACCAGCTTGCGTCTTTCCTCACTGACAGAGTCCGGCATAACGATGATAGTCCTGTAGCCTCTGACAGCTCCTACTAACGCGAGTCCTATTCCCTGATTGCCGCTTGTAGGTTCAACTATTATTGTGTCCGGACCGATCAGTCCCGACCGCTCTGCTTCCTTGATCATGTTATAGGCAGTACGTGTCTTGATCGATCCGCCTACATTGAGCCCTTCGAATTTGACATAGACGTCTGCATTGCCGGGCTTATTGACATGATTGAGTCTGATCATTGGCGTATTGCCTATAGCCTGAAGAATGTTTTCATATACCATTTATGTCCGCTTCCCCTAAATTGTTATTTTCCACACAGCTTATTATTATAACAGTAACTTCAGAATAAAAAAAGCCATACATATGTCTGATTGTGTTAAAATCGATGATAGCCGGCATACAAAAACGGAGGTTGATCCATGCGCACAGTTTTTCTTGCGGCAGATTCAGACATACGTCTGCAGGAATTCTTTTCCGGAAACGGATATCAGATAAGGCTGGTCCGGACCTCGGGCATCGTACAGGAACCTGTTTCATGCCATCCGGATATGTTCATGTGCTGTCTCAGGCCAGACGGTAATGGACAGATCGTCTTCTGTCCGGATATCGCAGACGTGATCCGGACAGATTCTGACAGCGCTTTATCTTCATTCCAGCCGGGTAATTCTTCTCTCAGAAAGGAGTATCCGTATGACATCGCCTACAATGCGGCCTGTACGGGAAGATATTTCATTCACAACCTCAGATATACGGATCCCGTGCTGCTGTCACTTGCCCGCAGATCCGGCATGAAACTCGTTGATGTCAGGCAGGGGTACGCAAAATGCAGCACTGTCATCGTTGACGAGAGATCGGTCATTACATATGACCACGGTCTGGCAGAATCATGCAGGAAAGCCGGCATGGATGTCCTTATGGTTTCTCCGGGACATGTCCTGCTCGCCGGCTATAATACAGGTTTTATCGGAGGCACAAGCGGGCGCGTAGGAGATACCATCTATTTCAACGGCGATCTGACAGCTCATCCGGATGCCGGACGGATTGCAGCATTCATTGTAGACCGCGGCATCAAAGTTCGCTGGTTCGGAGACCGGCCTTTGACAGATATCGGCTCGATAATATATACGGATCACTGATTATGAAAAAGCACGCAATAATTCCTATATTCATCCCGCACAGAGGATGTCCCAACGACTGCGTTTTCTGCAATCAGCGCAAGATCACGGCACGGACTGATGATGTGACGCCTGAGGATGCCGCCGGGATCATTGACACCTGGCTGACTACTCTCCGGCCTGTTTCAGGCGCGGAAAACAGTACACACGCGGCAGATACCGTTGAAGCCGCTTTCTACGGAGGGAGCTTCACGGGTCTTCCCCTCGGAGAGCAGTCTTCTTTTCTCGCGGTCGCAAAGGATTATAAGCAACGGAGACTGATCGACAAGATCCACCTGTCGACACGTCCTGACTATATAGACAGGGCTATTCTGGACAATCTGCGGAAGTATGATGTGGATACGATAGAACTCGGTGTCCAGTCTCTGGATGATGAGGTCCTGAGGCTGTCCAACAGAGGTCACACGGCAGCTGATGTGTATGAAGCTGCCGGACTGATAAAAGATTATGGTTTTGAACTCGGGATACAGCTGATGATAGGTCTGCCGGGCGATTCTGAGGAGTCCTGTATCATGTCTGCGAGCCGGACAGCGGAAATGCAGCCTTCGCTCGCACGTCTCTACCCTACGATCGTACTCGATGATACGGAGCTGTATGAAATGTACTGCCGCGGTGATTATGTTCCTCTTTCCCGTGAGGAGGCAGTCCGGCGTACAGCCGCTATGTACACGATCCTCGATGACGCGGGAATAACCATCATGCGGGTAGGTCTTAAGAGTACGGATATCATCGGCGAGGGCGGTGCGGTCAACGGCGGCACATACCATCCCGCCTTCCGTCAGCTGGTCGAAGGAGAAATAGCAAAGGAGCGGATCGAACCGCTCCTGATAAATGCTGATCATTCTGTTACACTGTATTCCAACAGCCGCTGGTATTCCAATATGATCGGCCACAAAGCCTGCAACAGAAAATACTTTGAAAAAGCTTATCCGTCACTGAGAATCAGATACACAGTGGATGACAGTCTGCCTGACGGCAGATTCCGTATAACAGAAGAATGATTATCCGGCCGGCTTAACTGCCGGCTTTCTGATGTGCCAGATGTGACAGGATCTTGACTTTGATGACATCAAACACTACGTCATTGAGCCCGCTGTTCAGCACTATATCTGCCATATACTTGGTAGGCTCTACATAAATGTAATGCATCGGCTTGACTGTAGTCAGATACTGCTTAGCGATTCCCTCGACATCACGCCCCCTGTATTTGACGTCACGGATAACACGCCGGAGTATCCTTTCATCCGCGTCAGCCTCTACGTAGATCTTGATATCCAGCAGCTTCCGGAGTTCCTCGTTCTGCAGGACCATAATACCTTCGACGATTATGACCTCGGAAGGATAGATCGTAACAGTTTCTTTTGTCCTGTTGTGAACTGTATAGTCATAGACCGGACATTCCACACTCTCGCCTGCTCTGAGTTTCCTGAGATGTTCAATAAAAAGATCTGTTTCAAACGCGTCCGGGTGGTCGTAGTTGATCAGCTTCCTCTCTTCAAGAGGAATGTCATCATGGGACCTGTAGTAATTGTCATAATAGATGACTGTGACCTTATCTCCGAATTCGTCCTTGATCCTGTTGGTGAATGTAGATTTCCCTGATCCCGTTCCCCCAGCTACTCCTATTATCAAGCAATCCATTTTTCTCTCCTGATCAGTGTCTGTTTTTTTCCATGTATTCTATGGCATAGTCCAGAAATTTTCCCGCGGCATTGGTCATGCGTTCACGTGAAGGAACGGCTATGCCGAAAGTGATGGTCTGCGGCGGGTCAAGCGGCATCTTGACCAGATGCTCGTTCCAGAACTGCGCGCTGAGTTCGTTGACAAAACTGATACCAAGACCCATTCTCACCATGGCGAGTGTCGCAGGGGTATCATATGTCGTGTATTTTATCTGCGGATGTACATCGAATCTGTCAAGGATCTCGATGATCTCCTGCTCCTTGCCCCAGGATCCCATAATAAAATCTTCCTCGGCACATTCCCTGATAGGGAAACTGTTATTGCCGGCAAGACGGTGATCCTCAGGCACAGCAGCTATCACGTTTTCCTCCGCGAGCGGTATCCAGTCGAACGGCATAGGCTCTGAATACGCGAAGAATGCCAGATCCGCTTCATTCTGCTCAAAGTGATGGAATATATCTGACCGGATACACTCCATGATGCTGATCTGTATCCCCGGAAAGTCGTTCTTGAACCGCCTGACTATCTCCGGCAGCCAGGTGGTGGCTACGCTCGGATATGCCGCGATCGTGACCTTGCCGGAAACGATCCCTCTCAGCTCACCTGCAAACCTGTAGATTTCTTCCTCATGCTGAAGATATGCTCTCACAAGCGGTATGAGCGAACTGCCCTCAGCAGTCAGTGTGACACCTTTCTGGGATCTGACAAAGAGCTTGAGCCCCAGCTCTTTCTCAAGAGCTGTGACCAGCTGGCTTATCGCGGATGGCGTATAGCCCAGCGCGTCCGCGGCAGCCTTGATGCTGCCTCTTTGCGCAGATTCAATGAATGCTCTCAGCCGTGCTGTTTCCATTTCAGTCCTCCTATCCGAGAGGTATCTCGACGACCTCCGCCATCTTGACAAGAGTATGCTCTATCTGACCGGATATCTCTTCGGTCATGCGCGCGCTTATCTCTTCATTTTTCTCCTTTTCAAGGCTCTCGTAGAATGTCTCCTTGACGGTAGCGCTGATGCTGTCCATACGTGCCTTGAACGCGCCCTTAGGTATAAGCATACGCATCATTTTAGGTATATCCGCAGTCAGCAGAGTCTCCTGCATCTTTTCCTTGCCAAGGAAAAGCACTACTACAGATGCCATGATGCCTATGATGACACCTTCCGGCCCGGCCAGAAACGGAATCAGGTCTATGGTTGCCACAAGGATCGCAACTACAGCAGTAACGATCGAATCGATGAGGAAAGTCATTTCCTCTACCGCGAAGATATTCTTGGCATCAACTTTGAGATCTATATCTGATGCTGACAGATATGATTTAAGGCTTAATGCAGAATACGGTACCCTGTGCCTGATGCAGATAGGTACGGTATGTTCTTCTATTTCTTCTATGACAGGCTTGAGCCAGCCGGTGATCGGTCCGGCCAGAAGTTCCCTCGTCTCATCTCTGCGCAGGTATTCTCCCACCTCCATAGAAAGGATCTCATCCGTATCGGCAAGTCTTGTGATCTCGCCTGATCTCCATCTCTCGAATACCGGCATCGCCACCTCGGATACTATAGGTCCGACGAGAGCATCTACAGCATCTCTGTAGAGCTCCGGTATATGCTTGCTGACGATATCTTCGATCACAGAGGACTTGATAAGCTGATCGAGTTCCTCACGGAACTCTCTGATATCTTCATCGATCCTGCCGCAATAGGCGAGTCCTCTGGCAACCGAAAATTCAGGATCTGTTGCTGAAATAACTACAGCTTCCGGGAAGACCCCGCTGCACCAGTCGCGGATAGCAGGCAGCTTGCTGACACCTCCGGTGAGGAAGATCAGTTCAGGCTGCGCACCGGTGATATTGTTTCTGACATCCCCAAGAGAGGAAATAAAAACATCACGGAATGAACGGTTGCCGAGCTTCTGTATTTTCTTGTTAACAAGCTTATCCGCAATATTTCTGTCCATCCTGAGCGTAAGCTTGACAGGTCTGTCGTAATGAAGGACAAGGCTCTCCCTGCACTCATGTGTACTCCAGTAATCCTCATCCGAGTAATACTTCTCCTTGAGCCTTCTGGCAGCAAACTCTGCGTATGTGCGCCAAGGCTCGCTCACATCGAATACAGCCTGAATCTTTTTGCGGGCCATGCCGCTCCCGGCTACCGACTCATCAAGGAGGATCTCATCCATCAGTCCGCCGCCAAGCATTACTTCTCCGGCAGTCTGCATCTCTACTTCCTTACCGCCCATGATATACGCAAAGTCAGTAGTAGACGAACCGATGTCCACTACAAGTACAGGTTTGGAAAGTATGTCCACACCTACCTGCAGATGCTTGGACTGGCAGGCACTCACCATAGCCGCTCTGGACTCAGAGATGATCCTGGCAGGAGGATAACCCGTGCTCTCGAAGATCTCACGGTAGTGTTCCCTTGTGTTCTTGTCCCATCCCGCAGGACAGCCCACATAAAAACTGCATTCCTCATTTCTTACCAGATCCCCGCTGCCGTAGAGTTCTCCCAGAACTCCTGCCGCGAAGCTCTTGACATCATTAGCGCTTGAACGGTCTGTAAGAAACCGGCTTTTGAATCTCAGCTTGCGCTTGATCGCGTTGTCAGTATAGCAGGCCTTCTCTCCTATGATGAGCTCGCCCGATGCCAGCTGTGCATAAGCCGTAATAAAACTCTGCTCACCCGCAACGGTAAGCATTTCGGGCGTCACCTGATCTGTCTTGTACAGCCTGGCAATTGCGCTTTCCGCGTCCCCCAGGTCAAATCCGAAAAAACGATCCATAGTTATTTCCCCGTTGAAGCAAGTCCCTTTTTGAGCAATGCTCCGTCCGCCACCAGAGCAGGTCTGATAGTGCCGCCCTTGGCGCCCGGCATCATGTCAAAATACTGTGCTGTCTCCTTACTGTAATCTATTACATCTATCTGCTGTCTGTGCAGGTAGTACTTGATCTCATCGAGTTTCTCCAGTGCATACTCCGGATCTCCGCTGTACGAAGCCGCTATGAGGTCTGAGAACAGCTCTATCTCCGGCGTCATTGCCTGCCTGCCGTCAATATTGCCTGCCTGTTCACGCTTGTCCCATCTTTCCTTGGCTTTGATCTCCTCCAGACTCTGCTCCACAGAAAGCACTGCAGTCCTGTAATGCCTGTATATCTTGGAAGCATCCACATGTATCTCAACCTGATGCTCTTTCTTGCCTGTTCCGCCTGTTTTGCTGCGGCTGAGCGCGCCTGCGAAGAAAGCCATAACAGCGCCTCCGATGACGAAGAGACTCCTCATCAGGAGATCCATGCTGCCCTCTTTACCGGCATTGGCTACGCTGACAGTCACAAGCGGTGCCAGTCCGTATGCTATAAGAGCGATAGCAGCAATGGTAAGAAGGATGAACGGGATCCCTGCCTTGCCTTTTCTATCGCCCTTATCCGCTTTATCACCTCCGCGTTCCCAGACCTTAGTTCTCCCGGCGGAATCTATCAGAGGCAGCGCAAGGCGTACTGCCTGCATCATATATGCAGCAGCATCTCTCTCATTTTCGCTGTCACACTGTTCATTGTATCTGATCAGCAGTTTATCTGTCTCATTTTCCAGTACACGCACAGCTTTTTCCGCTGTTCCCGCGCCCGTGATCTCTGTTATGAGATTTTCTTTATCCTTCTCAAGGATATCTGTCATCTTCATGTTCTGTCCCGGTGCCTTTCGTTCTGACCGCACTGTTATATCTTATAAATTATACCTTGTAACTGATGGTAATAAAACCAAAAGGTGTTTTTACTTGTTGGGAACTGTCATTATCAGCGTGAGCAGATTGTTCATTTTGTATGCTTCTCTCTTATCCTGTCAGCTTCTGATTGAATCGTATTTCTGACACCGGTATTGTTAATGTCGCTGCCTTTGATAAGATCTTTCACCGCTGCGTACTTGTCCGCAACAGATACAATGACCCCTTCCAGCGAATTCGGGACCCTGCTGCTGCCTGCGGGCCACATATGCCGCTCGATGATATCAGCAGACTGTTCCGTCAGATCAGGAATGATTTCCTTTGCGACTTTCACTGAATCCACAGGATGTTCTCTGCTGCATTCCCTTTTGCTGCTGTACTTCTCATCTCTTCTGAGTATTCCGAGATCATGGCACAGTGAACCGACTACCACAGCAGGAATGTTGGCCTTGATTCCGAGCTTGCGGAGCGCATAGCAGATCATCACGCTGGAAGCTGTAACACGAAGTGTATGCTCCCCTACTGTCGACCACAGATGATGGGTCTGATCATATGCTTCTTTGAGCTCATCAGAAACCAGGATATCACTCCCGTAGTTGTCGATATCCTTCCCGATCCGCTCTTTGCGGTCCGTTCTCTTGTCCCTGATCTGCTTGTGAAGAGTAGTCTCGTAATAGAGATTGCGCATATGTTCCCTCTCTGTGAATTAATTAGCTTATTATTAATTTTATCTCATGAATACTGAGAATCACAATTATTTATTTTTTGCTGATCCAAAATGTATAACACATTGATTCATCATAAGCTTTGAAAGTCTTCTCCGGAAGAGCTGATGTAATATTCTCTTCTTCCAGCACTTTTTCTTTATTTTGAAGTTGATTATATGTATCTTCAATTATGCAAGTAATGATATCCGCTGAAAAAATTATATCATAACACCTATTACTCAGCTATTATCTTCACAGCCAAACGTTGCTTACGTCTTGATCCGGCTTCCGATTTTCTATATTCATGCAGGATAAGAATAAGGACATGAGAACAGCCCGCAATCATCTGATTGCAGTCTTCCTTCAGTATCCGCTCTTGATTAGCTTTTGATACTATCATTGTTATACTGTAGGGCATTTTCTGCTCTTTGTTTAGCTGAAATTGCAAGGGCAGGCGGTCATCTGTATCTGATCAGTCCCGGTCAGCGACCCGGACACAAAACTGACGTAAACTACCGGTACGACAAAGGCGGCCTGCATGGGCCGCCTGATCAATGTCGTCATATTCAGCTATTTCACGATTACGGTCAATACGTACGTCCGGCCGTTCGGAGCCCGACAGATCAGCCGAGACCGGCCGGCTTCGAGGCCGATGATCTTCGCGTTGCCGTCGATCATGCCGCCTGAGTAGACCGAGCCGTCCGGCTTCCAGATCTGAATGACGGACTTGTCGCCGATATCGTAGAGCATCTGGTTCGGATAAAGCCGCGGCCGCTTGTTGAAGTCCCTGATCGAATATTCGTAGTCCGGGCGGACCGTGATGGCTTCCTCCTCGCCGATACCGATCGTGACCGACGAAGTGGTGATACGCTTATTCGTCTTGACGTTCTTAACATAAGCGGTCTTCATCGCCTGGTACTTGCCGCCGGCCGGGCAGGTGATGATGCCCGTCGACCATGTATTATCACCCTTGGCTTGGGCGTGGATCTCAATGACGTAGTCTACAGGGATATTGATCCATGCCTCATATGTACTGGCTGGATATGACTTGGTCGTCCAGCCGGACCATGAGCCGCCGGCACCGATCTTGCGGGTCCTGTATTTGAGGTTCCAGCCCTTAGGTGTGACTCCATCCTTCTTAGTCCATTTGAACTTGACTTTACCGACGCTGTGCTGCGACGCCCAGAGGGACTTAACGCCCAGAACGGTTTTCTTAGGGATCACTTTCTGTTCCTTTTCACCGCACCGGCTGCAGGTCCGCTCTTCCTTGCCGGCTTCTGTATAGGTCGCTTCCTTCAAAACTACCCAGCCGCCCCAATCGTGACCTAAGGCTTCTGTAGATAACTGTTCGGAAAGTGTGTCCCCGCATACAGAGCAGTGAGACCCTTCGGTAAGACCTGTTTTTGTACATGTCGCAGGAACCGCAGGATCGATCTCTACCGTGCACGGAGTCATGGGCACTATCTCCTGCGGCACGAGGACAGCACCGCATACAGAGCAGTGTTTCCCTTCGGTCAGACCGGTTTTCGAGCAGCTTGCTGTGACAGCGGAATCGACGACCTCTGTATGCGCTTCGGAATATGCGAAATCACAGTTTTCCGGATATCCGGAGCAATGATAGCAGTGACCGCTTTGATCGCCTTCATCCAGCTGCAATGTCCCTTCGCCGCATTCCGGGCAGGGCTCCCCTGCCGAATAAGCCCATGCCGCCTGTACCCGCATCAGGATCAGCACGATCAACAAGGCGAACATCATAGAATAAGTCTTTTTCATGATGAATCCCTCCTTCACATATGGCAGTGTCAAGTTATGTTATGTTATACTGTACGGCATTTTCTGCCCATTGTTTAGCCCATTTTTCAAAATTTCTGCATTATTCTTTATTTGCCTATCATTAAACAAGCATCATGTGTAGCATCTCTCCTGCCCCAGTTTCAGCAAATACTTCCATCTGATCAAGCGTAACCTTATGCTCTTTGCAGAAGTCATTCAACTCTTTGCTAACCACATACGCTTCACTGTTTTCCATTTCAAATATCCTGTCCGCAAATTGTATCAATCTAGCTCTGATTTCTTTATCAGCCATAGAATCACCTACTTTGTTATACTGTACGGCATTTTCTGCCCTTCGTTTAGCTGAGAAAGAGAGATGGGGAGCCACGTCAGATATGGTATTTACACCTTCTATACGTGAAACCTGAAAGCATTTTTTCACGTTTCAATTGCATTTTATCTATTATAAACGTGACTTTTTGCAGACAAAATACACGTCTAAACTATCATTTATGCTTTGCAGACGTGACAATCTGACACGCAACAAGTTGTGTTTTGCCTGCAAAAACGTGAAGGCAGCGTGGAAGATAAGCATATAATCTCACATGCAATAAGAATTGGCAACATCAGCATGCATCCTGGATGCGCAGGTCTGCAGTATACGGATGACTGCAGACATCCACACTCACACCGAACCCCTCTGAACACCTCTTTTTACCATCTAAGTGGTAAATAAAAAAGAAAACAGAAAAGAGCCTTAATCGCTGTATTCCTTGAAAATACTGACGTTTAAGGCTCTTTTGATTGGTGGAGCATACGAGGCCCGAAGTCATACGCGTGCTCTGAAAGCGTTGAAATTTGAAGAGGTTGAGCACACCATCTTCCCATCTAACTACCTCTGTCAAATCGTTATTTTGGTATAATTCAAATTAAGTATATACTGATAATCGACGCTTTTCGCAACTTTCTTGATGATGCCGTAATTGCTCGTAATCAGTTTCTGCTGCTCTTCGTCTTTGTTGAGTGATATGCACTCTCCGTCATCAAGAACGGTGAATATCGCATCATGCTTTCCGATGAATTTGACCATCACCTCAACTTTGACAGGCTTGTTTTTGATCGAGAAGATGGTTTTATTCACCTCTTTTGCATATGCGATCATTTCCTCCATGCAAAGAGCGATTCGATAGGCAACTCTTTCATCTGTGCCGTTCTCATCCGCAAAAGCTCTCAGTGACCTGGATGCCTCCACAGCATCTTCCGGTCTTATCGTCATGTACAGAACGATCTCTTCTTCATTATCCAATTGTTCTTTTCTGTCCTTTGCAAGCCACCACCTGTATCTGCGCATCGAAAGCGCAAACACCAGCAATTCGGTCAGAAGATAGGAAAGGAAGATCAGTGGCGGCGCTGCCATGCGAGAGATGATGAATGCGAAAACAGGAAGGGTTCCGTTCCCCACCAGGGTCAGCGCTACGGCATATCCGGAGTCCTTGCGGTTGCTCATATACATGCGCATCATATAATCAAATCCTCTGAAAACGAAATATAAGGAAAACAGCCTCAGAGACATGAGGCCTGCATCGGGAATCTCCCTGATGCCATGAAGTGTGAAAAAGATCCCCGGAAAGATCCATACTACGAGAGTAGCCATCAATGCAGTCATGGCATTCAGGACAAGACCCTGTTTCATCACTATGCTGAGTCCTTTTTTATCATCAGCCCCCGAAAGCAGACCGACGACAGGTCTCGTGCCTTCTACCACTCCCGATATCAGCACATTTGCGATGCTGAAGCAAAAAGCGCACACGCCCTTTATAGCCCCTCCCTCCGGGCCGAAAGCGTTCAGGATGATCTGCATAAAAAAGTAACTCTGGAATGCCACCACGAGTGAATAGGTGGTATCAGGGCCGCCGCATCCGAGCACCTCTTTGACGTCTGCCGCCTTCAGCCTGTATCCGCTGCTCCTGTACATATCCGTATAGCGGATCAGATAAAACACGGTGGCGCTGCATCTAAGCAGATTCGCACAGGCTGTTCCGGCTCCCGCACCGGCCACTCCCATATGCAGCGCGCCGACGAATACAAGATCAAAGGCAAGATTGGAAATGCCCTCCATCACAGACAGCCACATCAACACCCTCATTCTTCCTGATATCTGCAGCTGATATGTGCCTACATTGGATATGAGTGAAAGCGGCGCGCATACCATGAGCCCTATGGCATACTGCCATGTAAGCACATACATCTCATCGCTCAGCCCGTATGATCTGATCATGAGCCAGACGACAGGTATCTGAAGCACCCCGACTGCTGCCGCCAGAATGATCATTATCCTAAGCGAGACCCCTCTGATTCGGTCGATCTTATTGGGATCATTCATTCCCATAGCAGTAGAGATGCTCGTTGCTATGCCGCTTGCGGCAAGAACGGAAAGAGTGCCGGTCATCAAAGAGACCGGATAAAAAATGTTCACCGAGGACAACGCATCCGATCCGCAATAATTCCCTACTACAAGCCCGTCCACAGACACCAATAACAATACCGACAGATTGGTCATTATCATCGTCGGTATGTATTCAACGAGTTTACGCAAAGTAAGCCCGCCGTCGCGTCTGTATCGTTTTAATATATCAAGCTCATTCATTTTATTTTGATGCTATCCCATACGCCTATGAACATGTTTGCTGCATCAGAGTCTGTTTCGTCAGCAAGATCAAGGATCTGTCTTACTACCTCTCTGGCAGCGTCAGCCTCCGGTCTGAATGAAAAACGTATCATTTTTTCGAATACTGAACTTCGTTCTTTATTGTATCTGTCAAGGTCGAATCGCTCCCCGAAGCTATCCAGCTTTCCGAGAAGATCGAGCGGGACCATCGTCTTCCAACAACCGAAGCACTCCCCGCAGTTTTTACCATCCTCTGTATCATTGCTGCAGACAGAAACATATTTGCGAAAATCCGGATCATCCGCTATCTTACGCAGTTTGTCTACCCTTAAGGCATGATCGCTGATGATATAGCGAAGGCTCTCCGTTCCGCAACTTTCACACAAGAGATCCTCATAGTGCTGTGTCGGAACGAAAAGCGATGTCTTTTGCACATTATGACCGTTCCCCGATGAAGCTATGATATACGCAGAAAACAGATGCTCAAGCGCAAGAGTGCAGCAAAGGAATCTGTACATTCCGGTATAAATCAATCCGCCACGGTAATAATCCCTGTCAAAATTCGTCCAGACTTCTATTAAAGGCAGTCCGTGATGACCTGCGATGACGCGGGCTTTCTCTGCCGTGCGCCTGCTGTACAGCTGCTCGCTCTTCTCTATGATCTTATCAACATCATAAGGCGGATCCAGATACGGAAAAAGATAGTCTGCGTGATAATACGACGAATGAGTGATCCTCAGATCCTCCGGCGCATTGCTTCCTCCGTAGATGTGAAGGGCATACATGGCATCCGCTCCGCAGGACATTCCGCAAACTATTCCGTTTTCATTCCAAACGGACTCGTCACTCAGCGCCCCGTCCAATCTTATCTCTCCGTACCCGTCTCCGGAAAGAGCTGGTATCAGTATTTGCGTAAGTCCATTATATAGTTTTCTTGAAATGGGTGCTTCGAAACTGATATCCGATCCCGTGACCATGGCATACCAAAAGAAGGCAATAACAAATGCATCGCTCCTCTCACTACACAGATACTTCCCGTAGTCCGCAGGCACCGCGAACCACATCGAACTCCCCTCTTCGCTCCAGGATGCAGGCGGATAATCACAAGTCGTGAGCCACGAGACATTAGGCAGCCTGGATGTCTCTTCAATAAAGCGCTGTACAGTGTCATCCGAGATCGTAACAGGGGCATGGAGCTCTGCCCTATCCCCCTTTTCAGTTATATACGGCTTACCTATTGAAATCATTGTTTATATCTTCTTTCCCTTATTACGCATGAACTCCTCCATAACGAGTATTATGAGTTTTTAACGATTTATTATATCACTCATGGCAATACTCAAACACCAGCTATCACGTTGAACGTAAGTTCAGATATCGAGTAAGAGAAAAGCCTGTAATCCTTGAAATTACAGGCTCTTCACTTCTCTTCTTGTTGGTGGAGCATACGAGGCTCGAACTCGTGACCTCTTGACTGCCAGTCAAACGCGCTCCCAGCTGCGCCAATGCCCCATATCATGAAGCGATTATAGCACTTAACAATCGCATTGTAAAGCAAGAAAAAACGGGCCGGAATTCTTCCGGACCGTCTGTGATCGTTTCCCGCACCCTTACATGTACCGATTATACCGGGAATTCGATAGAAATATCTTTGCCCTCTGCAATGTAGAGTTTAACTACTCCGCCTCCGAACTTGACCTGAGTTCCTTCAGGAACAGTCATAGCCGGTGCAGCAGCCTCTGCCGGTGCTTCTTCAGCAGCCTCTGCTTCGCCTGCATCAGGATCCTGAATGTTGTCTACGATGGCAGGTGTGAGCGGAGTCAGAGAATCAGAAGTTTCCTTGAGAGTAGCTCCGAGAGCCTGTCCGATTGTAATGCATCCGTCAATATTCAGAAGACCTGTATCAATCAGATCAGGGAAAATAGCAGGGTCTTCGAGATTGTGGTGTGAAATCTCACCCGGCTCCATTCTGCAGCAAAGTACTGCAGGGTCATTCTTATGCTCTAATGCATATTCCAGTTCAATTGACATATCATATCCTCCTGTCGATTCCTGTATGGATCTGTTGTTACGGTCACAGACCCTTAACCTATATAATCATAGCAATCCCCTGACAGCCCTTCCAATCAAGTATTTCTATAGCAAACAATTATAAGATAACATTATTCTATACTATCTGATTATCTGCTTTTGTTATAGCTGTCGGGAAAATAAAAACCGGGATCAGTGTCCCGGAAAAATGGTGCGGATGAAAGGATTCGAACCTTCACGATGTTACTCACACGGACCTGAACCGTGCGCGTCTGCCAATTCCGCCACATCCGCATA
>JBGUJM010000038.1:0-34712 GCA_045113935.1 Anaerovoracaceae bacterium | reverse complement strand
GCTACGATCTCGATGTCCTCTTCCTTGTACAGTTTTCTGAAGGAAAGTCTTCCGATACGTCCGAATCCATTGATTGCTACTTTCATTATATATCTCCTTTCACAATTCCTGTTCTATTCTCCGGTTCTATCTCCATGACTGAATACATTCGACGATGTTTTCATGAGTCAGCCCAAATTCTTTCAGCAGCTCTGAAGCCGGCCCGGAATGCCCGAATTCATCGTTTACCCCTATACGGTGAACAGGTGTCGGCAGCTTTTCACTGAGAAGTGCGCTTACTGCTTCACCTAGGCCGCCGACGACCGAGTGCTCTTCACATGTAACGATTTTCCCGCATTCACGAGCGGCATTAAGTATCAGTTCCTCATCGAGAGGTTTGATCGTGCACAGGTTGATAACTCTGGCATTGATCCCCTTCTCCGGTCACCATTTCACTGCTTCTATGGCAGCTTTTTCGACCTCCAGCGCTGCTGAATATCTCTGAATGAACCGTTCAAATCCTTCGACCTCTTCAGGATCAGGTTCTACCGCATCCCCTGCAAGATCAGCGAATATCCTGTTATCCAGATAATTTTCCAGCTTACCCTCTGACTGGCCATCCGCGAGATATGCGGCAAGCAGGGCGATACCCCAGGCCCCTCCTTCCGATGCAGTTGCCATCACCGTCACAGGTGTATTTACTGCAGCGGCAAGATAGCGCTGCATCACGAGCGGGGTCTTGAACAGGCCGCCGTGTCCCATGATGCGGTCAAGCTTAACACCCTCATCCTTAAGAAGGATGTCCATCCCAAGTGTGACCGCTCCAAGGGATGTATAGAGGTTGCTCTTGAAGAAATTAGCAAGGTTGAACTTGCTGTCAGGTGTTCTGATAAATAGAGGTCTCCCTTCATTAATAAAAGTGATATTTTCTCCCGAATAGTACCCGTAGGACATCAGTCCGCCGCAGTCAGGGTCGCCGTTCAGGGAATTCGTGTATAACTTATTGAAGAGCTCACCCATATCTGCTTCTACGCCCATAAGATCACAGAATTCACCAAACAGCCGGACCCATGCATTCAGGTCAGTCGTTCCGTTGTTGGCATGTGACATGGCACAAGGGAAACCCGACGGTGTAGTGACCATATCGATCTCGCGGTACACTTTGCTCAGCCTTTTCTCCAAAACTACCATCGCAAAAGTGCTCGTTCCTGCCGACAGGTTGCCTGTGCGAGGCGCAACGGAATTGGTTGCAGTCATGCCTGTCCCGGCGTCTCCCTCAGGAGGGCACATTGGAATGCCCGCCTCAAGATCTCCGTCCGGATCCATCAGCGCAGCGCCTTCTTCAGTAAGGAATCCTGCATTGTCACCTGCTGTCAGTACTGCAGGGAACACGTTCCTGAGATGCAGGGATGAACCCTTGCCGGCGATAAGCTCGTCGAATTTTCTGACCATCTCTTCATCATAGTCGATAGCATCAGAATCAATCGGGAACATTCCTGCCGCGTCTCCGACACCTATGACCTTCTTGCCCGTAAGTCTGTAGTGCATATACGCCGCAAGTGTGAAAACGGATGAGATTTTTTCAACATATCCTTCGCCGTCCAGCATTCTCTGATACAGATGGGCTACTGACCATCTGAGAGGAATATTGAAATCGAAGAGTTCAGTAAGCTCATCTGCAGCTTCTGTAGTATTGGTGTTCCGCCAGGTCTGGAATCTGGCCAGCTGTCCGTCGTTCTCATCCAGCGCAATGAACCCATGCATCATCGCGCTGACTCCGATCGCGCCGAACGTTCTGACAGTAACTCCGTACGTATCCTGTACATCCTTTTTGAGCGACGCATAGCACGATCTCATGCCTTCTACCGCGTCAGCGAGATCATAAGTCCAGACTCCATCTATAAACTTGTTTTCCCATTCATGACTTCCTGACGCAAGAACATTGCCATCGTAATCGATGAGAACTCCTTTGATACGGGTAGAGCCGAACTCCATTCCGAGCGCAGTTTTTCCCTGTTCGATCAGTTTTGCTGCATTCATTTCAATCCTCCTCCGAATTCAGATACTTCACAAGTGTCGCTCTGACCGCTCCCGGTCCTTCGAGCATATCTCTGACCATCGCTTCTATCTTGTTCCCTATACCGGCTTCATAGAGATCTGTTCCGAATATCCTTTTATTTGAGAGCAAAGGTTTCAGACTGTCCCCCATACTATCCGGATCGCCCAATCTGATTTCACTCAACTGTTTCGTGAGCTGCGGCAGCATAGGATCAGGCGAAAGTTCCATTGGCCGGCCGCAGTCATCTTCAGCCAGCAGATACCTGATCCATCCTGCGATCGCAAGCGGAATTGCAGTCAGGCAGGACGCATCCCCGTTTCTTTTTATGTACTCTCTGATATTTTCACCAAACCTGATACCGACCATCTGTGAGATGTCCACTGCAATTCTAGCACTGGTATCTCCGAGATATTTATTAGGAAATCTTTCGCTCATCACCTCGTCCAGAAACTTCTCAGGTGAAATGATCCCCGGATCTTCACAGACCGGCAGACCTTCCCGGTAACCTATCCTCCTGGCCAGGATCTGCAGCTGCGGATCTTCCATGGCATCAGCAAAAAGGTCATACCCCAGCATTCTTGCAAAGGTACACACAGCAGTATGTATCGGATTGAGACATACCGTGACTTTCATTCTTTCTGACCGGTTGACCGTGTCGCGGTCAGCCATATATACACCGGCTTTCTCAAGCGGCGGTCTGCCGTTCGGAAAGGAGTCTTCTACTACCAGATACTCCGGACCCTCAGCATTGGCAAAAGGCGCGATGTAAGTCTTTCTGGATGTTACCAGAATTTCCATATCTTCGATGCCGCTTTCAGTAAGCATTCTGCTCACCGCCTCCCCGGGACGGGGAGTTATTTTATCGATCATCGTCCACGGAAAACTAACGGTATTTTCATCCTCCAGATAATCGAGAAATCCCGGATCCGTAAACCCTTTTTCACTCCACACACGGGCTGTCTCAATTACTGATGCCCTGAGTTTTTCTCCGTTATGAGAGACATTATCCATCGATACAAGAGCCACCGGTCTCCCTCCTGCCAGATATCTCTTATACAGAAGAGCTGTTACGATACCCATGGCGCCGGTCACCTTTTCCGGACCGTTTTCCATGTCTGCAGCAACATAACCAAGATAGTTCCCGTCCGGACTTCTCAGTGCATATCCTTTTTCAGTGATGGTGAACGATATCATCTGAAGCTGGGGCTGAGTGAAGATCTCTGACATTCTTGCCCATGCGGTATTGTTACAGATGTCAGCTTTTACAGCCTCCGACAGCGAGCCGAGGACACGTTTATCCTGCCTGCCGTCAGCGTGAAGAGTCACCGCCAGGACCAGATTATCAAACGGCTCATAGATCTTGTCGATGACATCAAAATCGAAAGACTCCGCGCATGTTATACCTTTGTGCATATACCCTCCGGCGAGCAGCCTGTCAGCTATCCCGCCGATGAATATCCTGAAGATATTACCGATACCGAAGTGGACCCATACGGGAGCCTCTTTTGCAGCAGCGGCTGTTTCAGCCGGATCATATGAAGGCAGTGAAACACCTGCCTTTTCCCAGGAAGCTATGTCTTTTATTCCTTCATAGGTCAGCTTCATATTCAGCCTCTCCTCTATTCTTCCGAAGGATCAATATCTATTATCACCTTCATGGTTGTTTCTCTGTTACTGTCAATATACTCATATGCTTTCTGAAAATCTTCGAAGGCAAACTTTGCGCTCTGCAGTGGCTTCAACTTGATTTTGCCTTCCTGAACTAACCTGATCGCATCGATATAATCCTCATGCCGGTACATCATCGATGTGTTGAGATCGAGTTCGGAATCGTTCAGTTTCGCAAGATCGACATTCGCTTTTTTCCCGAAAACAGCAACGAGCACTATCATGCTGCCTTTTCTCGCATTCTGAATGGCCTGGTCCATCGTAATATCCGACCCCGCGCATTCATATATGACATCTGCCTTGTCAGGTCCGAAGGCAGTAAGGAGTTCTTCTTTATAATCCTTTTTCAGCGTATTGACTGTATGATCCGCTCCCAGTTCTGCAGCGAGTTCAAGCCGTGTATCTGAAATATCAGTGGCAAATACCTTCGCCGCGCCGAGAGCTTTCAGGGACTGTATCAGCAGTATGCCTATCGGTCCGCATCCCAGTACCACTGCATTGGCATCCTTCAGATCTGCGTATTTCTTAGCAGCATGCACGGTCACGGCGAGAGGCTCAATCATCGCGCCTTCAGAATATGTGAGATCATCAGGCAGTACCGTTACATTGAGTGCCGGAGCTGCGAAGTATTCACTTGCCGCACCTGTCGCCTGAAAACCCATTACTCTGAGGGATTCGCAGCAGTTATACTTGCCGTGGCGGCATGGCCAGCACTTTCCGCATCTTATCTGCGGCTCAAGTGTTACTTTCTGTCCTGCCTGTATATCTTTAACATTTTCACCGGTCCTGACTACTCTGCCGGAGACCTCATGCCCCTGTGTCACCGGATAGGATGTGTACGGATGTGTTCCATGAAAGACATGGATATCACTCCCGCAGATCCCCAGTTTCATGATCTTGATCAAAACATCATCAGGACCTGTTTCAGGTACCGGAACCTCCTGGAATATTATATTCTTCGGGGCTGTCATAAGCTGCTGTATCATTGTTTTGCTCATGCTATACCTCATTTTTTAAAACTGTTCTCCAGATTGTTATATATTGTTCTTCCTGCCGGATAGTACTCCATGAGTTCATCGTAAAAGGCATCGCACCATAGCTTCAGCCTTTCCGCCTCTCCTGCGGCAAGAGCAAATCCTCTTGATGCCATCCAGATGTCCTCGCATGCCTTTTTCTTCTTATCATCAGGCGATGCTTTTTTGAGTCCGAACAGTCTGGTTCCGTAATTCGCTCCGTTGCAGGTAGAAAGATACCGCTTTGCAACATTACGGAATTCATGGTACAGGATAAAGCGCTCCGTTTCGCTGAGATCATCAGGTGACTCGAGGTGCAGATCGCTCAATGTGCCCTTCACCTCATTCATTATCGCCTTACCGATGATCTTTCTTTTCTTATAAACTCCCGGGAGGTATACCGCCTTCCAGAGCCAGTTGTCAACTCTGCGGTCAGGATCATTTTTGTCCTGATAGCGTTCGCGGTACAAAGCCCTGCAGAATTCCTGTGTCTGTTCGTCCAGGTCTGTCAGTTCTTCGAACATGAGCCTCCTGTCGCGCGGACTCAATATCTCAAAATATGTTCCGAACGGTCTGTTTAATTCTATCATATCTGCTCCGTTTTTTGTTGAAACAGGCCCCGTCCCTATCCGGGAACAGGGCCTTATTCCAACAATTATCACAGTAAGAGGAAAAATGAATTATATGCTTATGATGCCTGACGCTTCTTTGATAAGCAGTCAATACCTACTGCGATAGCGAGTACGATACCTTTGACTACCATCTGGGTATATTCGCTGACATCCATCAGGATCATGCCGTTGGTAAGAGATCCGATGATCAGAACGCCGGCTACTACACCTGACATGCGGCCTACACCGCCGTTTACGGATACTCCGCCGAGTACTACGCAGGTGATCACGTCGAACTCAAGTCCTTTACCTACTGTACTCTGAGCAGATCCGGATCTTGAAAGGAGTACGATACCTGCAAGACCCGCGAACAGTCCGGACAGAGCGTAGATCAGATATTTTACTCTGTTTACTCTGATACCGGAGAGCTCGGCTGCTTCTTCATTACCGCCTATTGCGTAGAAGTAACGTCCGAAGTATGTCTTGTTCAGAATAAAACTTCCGATAGCGAAGCAGAGGATCATGATGATCGCGCAGATCGGAACCGGGCCGATAGACCAGCGTCCGAAGAGTCCGAAGTTCGAGTCAAATCCCGCAATAGGACGGCCGCCGGAAATCAGGTATGCTACACCTTCGAAAATCGTCTGGGTAGCAAATGTTGCGATCAGAGCCGGGATGCCGATGGATGCTACCATACCGCCGTTGAGAACGCCGATGAGAGTAGCCATGATCAGCGATGCCAGCACTGCGACCCACATATTCATTCCTGCATTTACCATGAGGAAAGCGCAGACTACGTTGACAAGTGTGATGATCGAACCTATCGACAGGTCGATGCCTGCGATCAGGATTACGAATGTCATTCCTATAGATGCGATTCCGTAATACGATACCTGTCTGGCAATATTTACTATGTTACTGCCTGTTATAAATGTTCCTCCGCTCGCGATGGCGAAGATGATTACTTCTATAATGAATACGATCCAGATCGCATTCGCTTTTATCAAATCGTTACCTTTAAGATTTTTCATATCAGGATGCCTCCTTAGCGTCTGCATTTTCTGCATTATCCACGATTGCCGATGCGAGAGTCATGATCGTATCAGCATTGAACTCTTCTTTGTGAAGTTCACCTGTCATCTGATGTTCTGCCAGAACGATGATTCTGTCAGACATACCTATAAGCTCTTCCATTTCGGATGAGATCATGAGTACACTGTGTCCGGACTCAACCAGATCATTGATCAGCTTGTAAATCTCGTACTTAGCTCCGACATCGATACCCCTGGTCGGTTCATCGAATATGATCAGCTGCGAGTTCGCTGCCAGCCATTTGCCGAGGATTACCTTCTGCTGATTTCCTCCGGAAAGGTTTCTGACCAGCTGATTGACACTCGGACATTTGATCTGTATCTCTTTGCGGTATTTCTCTGCATTTGCTCTTTCAGTAGAGGCATCTATAACGCTGGCCTTGGAAATACGCTCATATATAGGCATATTGATATTATTCTTGATAGAGTTGGTCAGGAGTGCACCGTGACGTTTGCGGTCTTCCGGCACAAGTGCGATACCCAGATCGATCGCCTCTCTAGGCGATTTCGGATTGATCTCTTTGCCGTTGAGGAGTATCTGCCCTGAAGTCTTTGCTTTGGCTCCGAATATAACCTCTGCAAGCTCCGTGCGTCCGGCACCGACCAGTCCGCCGAGTCCGAGAACTTCTCCGGCATGGATCTTAAGACTCATGTCTTCATCTCCGTTTCCGTATACGTTCCTGAGTTCAAGAACTACCTTGTTATAGTCTATGCAAGGCTTCCGCGGCGGATACTGCTGTGTCATCTCACGTCCCACCATCAGTTTGATCAGCTCATCTACCGTAGCCTTAGGTGTAATGAGAGTATCAACATACTCACCGTCTCTGATTACTTCAATACGGTCTGACAGATGGAATATTTCTTCCAGTCTGTGTGAAATGTAGATGATGGAAACACCCTTTTCACGCAGCAGCTCTACTACCTTGAACATATTCTCTACTTCATTATTGGTAAGAGGCGCACTAGGCTCATCCATAATGAGCACCTGCGCGTTCTGCTGGATCGCCTTGGCAATTTCTATCATCTGCTGATAGCCGACCGAAAGATTCTTAACAAGTTCTCTTGGATTGATCTTGATCTGCAGCTGGTCAAAAGCTTTTTTTGCTTCCTCTTCCATTGCCTTTCTGTCAATGACCATACCTTTGCGGATCGGTCTTCCGAGGAAAAGGTTCTCTGCCGCAGAAAGCTCACCTACGTTGTTGAATTCCTGATAAATAATAGCTATTCCGTTTTCTGCCGCAAGCTGCGGAGTCATACGGTCGAATTCTTTTCCATTGATTTTGATTTTTCCGGATGTAGGTATTACCGCGCCGGAACAGCACTTGATAAGAGTAGATTTTCCTGCTCCGTTCTCACCTATGAGTCCAAGGATCTCGCCTCTTCTGAGCTGAAGGGTAACATCCTTGAGCGCAACTACACCTGGGTATTCCTTACGGATGTGTTCCAGTTCCAGAACGAATTCTTCACTCATGCAGTTACCTCCTGATTCTTGCCTGAGGGATGTCCCCGGGCTGCGGGGACATCCTTCTGTCTGATGCGTGGATTATCTGATCTTTACTTCATTCCTGCGCTGATTGCATCAACGTTATCCGCTGTAATAGGAGCTACGCCGCGGAATACATTCTGCTGCTCAAGAGTCTCACTGAGGATGAATGCGAACATTGCTGCGCATGCATTAGCTGTATCCTCGTCAGAACCCTCGAATCCGATGATACCCTTCGCCGGATATGTCGGATCTGCGAGCTGCTGGAGCTGCTGCTTTGTAACGTCTGTTGTGAATACGCCCATGTCCTCAGGGATGTTTCCGCCTGTATGGATCTGCAGAGCCTCGTCAGCACCGATCATAGCGCCTGCGCCGATACCAGTTACGACCTTGCAGTCAGGATTCTTCTGGAGAATAGTCTCCATTGCTGTCTGTGCAGCGTTGGCATCGATAGCAGCCTGGTTAGCAACGACTTCATACTTGCCGCTTGCTACTTCTTCCAGTCCCTGCATGATTCCTTCTTCTCTCTCGAGGAGGATCGTTGTCTGAGGATAGCCGATAACTGTGACCTGTGCCTGATTGTCTTCACTATAGTGCTCATTGATGAAATCACCGCAGAGTCTGCCGATAGCGATACCGAGATCAGTGTTGTTCAGGATCCAGTTACCATCAGTATTTGTCATAGGGTCATCCCAGCACATTACCTTGATGCCTGCATCACGTGCTTCTTTACACGAATCTTCTACTGCAGCTGCATCGGATGGGTGTACCATGATGAGATCGCACTTTGAGGAAACAAAGTTCTCAATCTGTCCGATCTGTGTAGCAGAGCTGTCATCGCATGCTACGATCGTAACCTTTGCGCCATTTGCTTCGAGTACTTCCTGCAGAGCTGTCATAACGCCTGCCCAGTAAGCATTCTCAAGTGACTGGATCGTGATACCGATCTTCTTTCCGTCAAGCACGGAGAGGTCTGCCTTAGCATAGAAATCAGGATCAGCCTGGATTCCTTCTGTTGCTGCGGTATCTGTCGCTTCTGTCGGAGCACTTCCGTCTTCTGTTGCTGCACCGTCATCTCCCTTGTTTACGCATCCTGTGAAGAGCGCGAGAATCATTGCGAATACACACAGGATAGCTAAGAATCTTTTTCTCATTGTTATCTCCTTTCATTTATGCACTATCTGTTTTTTTATTAACTCCGCATGAGCGTGAATTAACTCGTTCTAGAAGCAGGTAAATGCTCCGTCTATGGTAAAGTCTGCACCTGTTGTGAATGTGGATGTATCTCCCGCAAGATATACGCAGATCGATTCGAGTTCCTCTGGCTTGCCGAGTCTGCCGGTCGGTGCCATCGCATTCCACTGTTCGATCAGCGGCTTCAAAGTAGGAGATGAAAGAGTAAGATCTGTTCCGATATATCCCGGACTGATACTGTTCACTCTCACGCCTCTCTTTGCCCATTCGATCGCAAGAGATTTTGTCAGCTGTATTACTCCTGCCTTGGATGCATTGTAAGCGCACTGCGGCTGAGGAACGTTTACGATATGAGCGGACATTGAAGCAGTGTTGATGATCGAACCTCCGCCATTTGCGAGCATATACTTGCCTGCGATCGTATCTGTAAGGAATACGCTGTTCAGATTTACATCAATGTTCTTCTTCCACTGTGCATATGTCATCTCATCTGCAGGTGCATTGATGCAGATACCGGCATTTGCGTGGCAGAAGTCGAGACCTCCGAGCTGTTCCGCTACAGCGTCTACCATTGCCTGAACTGCAGCCTCATCTGTAACGTCACATTTAAGAGCAATAACTTTGCGTCCGGTCTCAGCTGCGATCTCTGCAGCTGTCTGCTCTGCAGTTTCCAGATCCATGTCTACGATAGCTACATCTGCTCCGGCTTCAGCAAAAGCTCTGGCAGTACACTTTCCGATTCCGCGGGCTGCTCCTGTAACGAAGCCTTTCTTCCCATCAAGTCTCATTCTTTCTACGATTCCCATGATCAGTCTCCTTTATTGCATCGGCGATATAATTTGTAAATTATTTTTGTAATTAATTTTGTAAAATGTATTTACAAATTTATAATAACGAAACCTATAGTGCTTGTCAATACTTATCCGCATATTTTGTAAAATTATTTTTCAAAATTAAATGATAAATTACTCTGCTTTCTGTTATAATTAGAAAAACACTTGAATGGGGGCACACAATGGCAAGAACTATTACACCGGTTGCGATCCGGAAGAATAACCGCAAGCTGATATATGACTATATATATAGTGAAGGAAAAGTATCTCAGAACGATATCGCTGCTGCCCTGCGGCTCAGCCGTCCTACAGTAGCATCAAACATCTCTGATCTTGAAGAAGATGGGTTGATCTTCAAAGACGGGCAGCAGGACTCTGATCAGATAGGACGCAAAGCTATTGTCTACTCAGTAGTTCCTGACTGCCGCATCGCTATCGGGGTCGAACTTACGAGCCGTCATGTCAAGATCATCAATGTAGATCTGTACGGCCGCAAAATAGACCGTGTTGTTCATAACGTAAAATATGAAAACAATGACACCTACTATGCCAAAGTCTGTGAGCTTATCATGGACTTCACCGAATCCCATGGAATAACGCCTGATCAGGTCCTTGGTGTGGGAATCGCCATGCAGGGTCTTGTATCTCCCGACGGCAACACCGTGATCTACGGAGAGATCATGAAATGTACGGGGGTCACGATCGATATCTTCCAGAAACGCCTGCCGTATAAGTGCACATTCATACATGATCCGGAAGGCGCGGCTCTTTCTGAATTATGGGTATCGCCTGAACTGACCAATGCGATCTATCTATCTATCAGTGAGCATCTTGGCGGTGCTTTGATACAGGACCGTAATATAGTAAGAGGCAAAAGCGGGCACTCTGCAACATTTGAGCATATTCAGTTTGACCCTCACGGAGCAAAATGTTACTGCGGAAAGACCGGATGTTTTGAAACTGTCCTTTCGATGCATGCCCTTCTCGGAGATGAAGATGCAGAAAAATTCTTTGCTGAAGCACGAAAAACCAACACCCCGGAATCAGGGAAATGGGAAAACTTTCTTCACACACTGGGTTCACTGATCGGTGCAGTCCACCTCGTTCATGATGCGGATTATATCCTCGGAGGACATCTGGCGCCTTATTTCACAGAAGAAGATATCGAGGTTCTTTATAACGTAGTAAGAGTTGACTGTCCGTTTGAGGAGCCTGACGATTTTATCCACATAAGCAAAATGCCGTCACACAACATCACCATCGGTGCCGCACTTCCATTCATTAAAGATTTTCTGGATAATGCAGACTATCTTGCCGGTGCCTGAAAGCTATAAAGACTGTACAACCACAAATAATAATCAAAGGGGGAAATGACAATGGCAGGTATGAACGATGCTCTTCGCGAACTGGTAGCGAAAAAAATGACCGGCGCTACCCTTCCGGGCAACAGCACAGTTGAAATGAAAGAATTTGAGATCCCTGAACCCGGATATGGAGAAGTTCTTGTAGCAACAAGAGCAAGCACGATATGCGGATCCGATATCCGCGCTATCTACCGAGAACATGTCGGCAAAGGACCGGAAGGCTATACCCCCGGCATGGTTGCCGGTCATGAGCCATGCGGTGTGATCGCGAAGGCAGGTCCAGGCTGCAGGCAGTTCAAAGAAGGAGACAGGGTCATCGTTTATCACATCTCAGGATGCGGGCTGTGTTATAACTGCCGCAAGGGATATATGATCGCATGCACGAGTCCTCTTCGCAAAGCATACGGATGGCAGCGCAACGGCGGAATGGCCCCTTATATCCTCTGCGATGAGAAAGACCTGGTCGCTTTGCCTGACGAGCTGACTTACAAGGATGGTGCTTCTGTTGCCTGCGGATTCGGGACAGCGTATGAAGCACTCGAAAAGATCGGTATCGGCGGAGATGATGCGGTTCTGGTAGTAGGCCTCGGCCCGGTCGGACTTGCCACCCTGATGCTCTGCAAAGCAATGGGGGCAGAGAAACTGATCGGTGTTGAGATGAATGATTACAGGATCAAGGTAGCAAAAGACCTTGGTCTGGTTGACCATGTCTTCAAACCATCCGAAAACACCCTGCAGGAAATCTACGCTGTAACAGGCGGTAACGGCGTGGAGAAAGCCGTCGACTGTTCCGGTAGCGATCCGGGAAGACAGACAGCAGTCAGGGCTGTGCGTGACTGGGGCAAAGTCGTCTTTGTCGGTGAAGGCAATACCCTTTCCATCAATCCGAGTCCGGATATGATGCACTCACAGAAGACCGTGTTCGGATCCTGGGTAACATCTACCTGGAAAATGATGGATCTTGTTGAGCGCCTGGTCCGCTGGGGGATCCACCCGGGAGATCTGATCACAGATGAATTCCCTCTCGAAAAAGCAGATGCCGCCTATGCCCTCATGGCAAGCGGCAAATGCGGTAAAGTAGCTATCGTATTCCCTGAATAGAGATCTTCTCTGAGTAATAGTGCAAATACTCTGAGTTTCACAAAAAGAGCCGCTCGCAAATGAGCGGCTCTTGATCGATGAGATCGGATCTGATCATTCGACTGTTACGGATTTTGCCAGATTGCGGGGCTTATCCACATCAAGACCTCTTGCCACGCTTGTATAATATGCCAGCAGCTGGAGCGGAACGACCGCAAGACTGGCGGCAAAATGCTCATCTGTTTTCGGCACATATATTGTGAAACTGACAGCATCTTCCACACTGTAATTGCCATCCAGCGTAACACCCATCAGATACGCACCTCTTGCTTTGCACTCTGCCATGTTGCTGATCGTCTTTTCGAACAGCTCTTCCTGAGTAAGGATACCTATGACCAGTATTCCTTTCTCGATCAGGCTGATCGTTCCATGCTTGAGCTCACCGGCAGCATAGGCCTCACTGTGTATATAGCTGATCTCTTTCATTTTGAGGCTGCCCTCAAGGCTTATCGCATAGTCAAGTCCCCTGCCGATGAAGAATATGTCCTGCGCGTTGGAATACTTCGATGAGAACCACTGTATCCGCTCCTTGTTTTCCAGCACCTTTCCGATTTTGTCAGGCAGCTCCAGTAATTCATCAATATAATACTTGTAATCTTTGTCATCTATCCGGCCTTTCGCATGCGCCAGCGCAACAGCGATCGCATACATGGCTGCAAGCTGTGAACTGTATGCTTTGGTAGTCGCGACTGCTATCTCAGGTCCGGCAAGTGTATACAGAACACTGTCGGCTTCCCTTGCGATGGTCGATCCGACCACGTTGACGACTGCAAGCGTCCGTATGCCGTTCTCCTTCGCTGCCCGGAGAGCCGCCAGACTGTCAGCCGTTTCTCCGGACTGCGATATCACGATAAGCAACGCATCCTTATCGATAAGCATCTTCTTATATCTGAATTCTGATGCGAGTTCAGCTCTTACCGGGATCTCGGCAAGGTCTTCTATGACATACTGACCCACCATTCCTGCATGCCAAGCAGAGCCGCATGCAGCTATGCGGACTTCACTTATCCCTGCAAGCAGATTCTCATCGAGGCCAGCTGAAGACAGGTCTATTCTGCCATCTTTTACGAGGCTCGCGACAGTATCCCGGACAGCATTTGGCTGCTCGTGGATCTCCTTGATCATGAAGTGCTCATAGCCGCCCTTTTCGGCAGCTTCCGCATCCCATGTAATATGCGTCTTACTCATTTCCACTTCATCGCCGTTCAGATCGAAGAAATGAGCCTCGCCCGGAAGAAGTCTCACAGACTGAAGATTATCTATGTAGTAAATGTCTCGTGTGTATTTCAGGAGCGCCGGTACATCCGAAGCCAGATAGGATTCCCCGTCGGAAACTCCTATCACCATCGGACTGTCCTTTCTGGCAGCATAGATCTCTCCCGGGAAATCTTTGAACATGAGTGCCAGCGCGTATGAACCCCGCACACGCACCATCATCCTGTTGATGGCGTCGATCGGACCTATCTTGTACTTCTTGTAATAGTAGTCGACCAGCTTGATGGCTACTTCAGTATCAGTGCTGCTGTAGAAAGCATAGCCCTGGTTGAGAAGCTTGTCTCTCAGTTCTTCGTAGTTCTCTATAATGCCATTATGAACGCCTACGACATCAGATTCTACAGCTCCCGAAGCAGAGCCCTTTGCATTTCCGCTGACATGCGGATGGGCGTTGGTCTGCGTTGGCTCACCGTGAGTCGCCCACCTTGTGTGTCCTATGCCGCAGGTTCCGGGAAGAGCTGCGCCGTATTCTGTTTTCTCCGCAAGGTTTTTCAGCTTTCCCGTAGCTTTTACCACTTCGGCAAGGGATTCTCCGTCTCTGACTGCCAGTCCGGCAGAGTCATAACCCCTGTATTCCAGTTTCGACAGTCCGTCAAGCAGCACAGGAGCAGCCTGCTGTGTTCCCGTAAAACCTACTATTCCGCACATATTTTCCTCCTTCTCATATTATCCGGATATGCTTTCCATAATGCTTCCGGCAAAGCATTCCGCTTTTGTTCTGATATCAGGCACCTCAAGTATGCTCATCGGATCATTTGCAGTCTCTACCATTGCAAATCTCCCCGGCAGGATGAAGCCTTTGTTAAAACAAAGCGCTCCTATGATCTGCTCCGATACTATGTCTCCTCCGCTGTAACCTGAAATAATGAGCGCATAGACCCTTTTTCCGCTGAAATCATGCACCCTGAAAAGTGCTGTCAGCCGGTTGATGAAGGCCGTGAAATTCGCTCCCAGCGCGTCATTGTAATTAGGACAGATCATGACAAGAACATCGCAGTCTATGATCGCAGGATATACCTGCTCTGTTATGATCCCGCCGTAGAAACATTTGCCGATCTCCCCGAAATGCAGGCAGTCTTCATACCGGCATCCTATGCAGTCCCGGAGACTGCCGTCTCTCAGAGAGATCTCTCTGATACTGCTTTCCTGCGACAGATGTTCTTTGACCATGTCCCAGAGCAGCAAGGTATTCGAAGTTTTCCGGGAACTGGCATGGACAGCAAGGATACTGAGTTTTTTTCCGTCACATCCGGAAGAGACGGTGCGGAATTCCAGAAGTCTGTGAACCAGAGCCGCTGTCTGCTGCCTGTACACCTCCATCTGATCGACCCCGCGGACTTTGGACAGTACATGAAAATTCCCAAGAGAGCCGGTCGCTTCCACGAGAGAATTCCCGGGGAGTGTACATCCGGCCATATTCGCCGAGAAAGCGAGCCTTCTCGCAAGAGCCTTCGTAAACAGCTCGCTTCCTCCATCTACCATGATCCCGCCTACGGCGTCCTGCAGACAATCGGGGTTTTCCCGGAAATACTCAAGCAGCCTGTAGTACTCCATGTTTACTCCGGCAGCAGACAGGCACACCGCGAAAAGCACAGTCTGCCCTTTCATGCTGATTGCGTCGAGTTCTGCGATCCTGATGATCTGTACGACTTCAACTCCTGAATCTTCATGTTGTGCAAGTACAGGATCAAGCACATCGGACATCCTTGCGCTGCGTTCCTGTTCCTCACAGAAAGGTCTTATAACTATAAGTCTCCCGGTACTGTCCCCCTTTTTTTCAGCACCTTCTTTGCTCTTTTTATTCATTTGTCCCTTACCCTCTTAAGACTATGATCCTGCAGGTTCAGCGTATCCTGCACAGATTGGAATATGATTTCAGTATGCGCTCATACAACGCGTCAGGCAGCGGAATATCTTCATATTCAATTCCATGCTCCGTCAGCCTGTTCTTTACTCCCAGAAACGCGCCTTCTTTCCTGCTGCCCATATATACCGATCCGTAATGCCATTCACCCCTTAGTGTCAGAAGGATCGAAAGGGCTGCCGATGATATTGCCGGCGCGATATATGGCTTATATCCAAGCTCTCTTATTCTCAGGTTGGACTCAACAGCTAGTTTTGTAAGAGCCTCAGAGACCTCTCCGTCATAATGCTCTATGCTGTTTGCTATGACCAGATCCTGACCGTGCGGACCATAGGCCCGGCCCTCTTCTGCATACAGAGACATCGGTCCTTCTTTGTGCTGCCGAGCATAGTACAGAGCTCTCATGTTCATTACACCCAGGCCGTATCCCTGCAGCTGCCATGGCTCAAGTTCTGCAGCATCCAGAAAAGCCGCGGCAAGATTGTCTACCGGATCACTTACGACCGCGACCATTCCCCTGTATGAGGATCGGCGGGCAGCCTCCGCATAGTGCCGGATGATCTCCCTGTTGGCTTCAAGCTGTATCATCCTCACGTCTGTCACGTTTGCGGATGCGTCTACAGGCGGAACCCCGCGGCTCGCGCAGAAGATCAGGAGATCACAGTCGAACAGGTTTTTCTCTTCCGTGATTCTTATTTCCGGCAGTTTCTGATAACCGAAAGGATAGCCCGCCTGGTTGATCTCCATTTCAAGCCGCTCCAGATTCTCCTGCCGGATATCCATGATACCGATCTCAGAGATCACATCGGAACCCAACAGTCTGAGTCCTATGAGCATTGTAGTGCCCACATCACCGAGAGCGAGAATATTCACCCTGTTCGGTCCGTTCAGATTTACAGGGCATCCGTTCAGAGCGGCCACATCTTTTATTCCCGAATCGCTGCATAATTCGTGCAGATATTTCATTTCACAATCCTCCAGTTCTTTCCGGTCCGGATGATCCTTCCGTTCAGCCGGCATCACTTCGCCTTGTTATGGCTGAACAGAAACAGTCGTTTTGCCCTTCTTATCTCATTTGCAATAAACACAGATGGCGAAACGGTATCATCGTATCTGATGCCAGTTCCGAGGATAGGCCTTCTCGGAACAGTAATAACCGCTCCGAGCCTTCTCAGTGTCAGCTTCTTTTCGAAGGTCTTCTGATATTCCTGTTCAAGAACAGTGAATATATTGTATGCGTTTTCAAGACATGTCATGGAATATTTGAATATGTCTTCAGGATCTCCGCTGCCGATAAAGCTGAATCCTGTATAAGGCAGTATCAGGTTGACAGATGGATGTTTTTCCAGACCTCTGCCTGTCGCAGGCTCTTCTCCATACCTTTCAACACTGTCTCCGCCGAGGAATGGATAGCAGTCGCGCTCGTTCATCCACATACTGATCGATGGCAGGAAATACGCGCTTTCAGTATCCTTGTCAAGCACCTGCATTCTGTCCCTGGCATTTCCTGTCAGAAGTCCTACGATCACTTTGTGAACATCGACATTATTGTGCCTCAGAACCAGCTCGATTTTCTCCATGCGCTGACCGGAATGAAGAAGGTCATCGATCAATATCACCGGCCTGTTGAATGACCGGATCGTCCTGGCCTGTTCATCCAGATCCAGATAACCGTTTATTTCTCTGATGTCGAAGCTCTCAAGGTCGTTCCTGTAATACTTTTCTGTTCTGAGCGCCTTTGTGACCGTATTCGGTACGACGATATCCGACAGGGCTTTGCCGAACGGCACCGCCAGATACGGACCTCTCCGCCTCATCGGATCCGGAACAGCAGATACACCATTGGCAGAAGTTGCCAGATCAACGATCTTGCTGTAAACCGCACTCGTATTGAACGAAAGAAGCAGTTTCCCCGGATAGAGATCTCTCATAACAGAAAGAAGCTGTCTGTGTGCCGTATCGAAGGCCTTCTGCACCCTCGGGTTCTTGTTGAGAGGTGCTTTGATGACAGTATCCGCGTCACGGAAAATCGCGATCGGATCACGCATATCCACCGCATACAGCGGATGTTCCGGATCTTCCGAAATATTTATAAAGCCCTGACTGATCATGGTCCTGACAGCAAGCGGATCAGCTGCCTCTCCACAGACCGGATGGAATACCGCATATGAATAGTCTTTGGAAATCATCATGGTCAGTAGTTCGGTCAGCAGGATCTGCCTGAGATAGGATACATTCTCTCCGCCTGACACGTAAAATGCGCCAATTACGGCTATTTCTCCGCCTGAATTTTTTCTGATATATGAGGCCGTCTCAATATCTCCGAACTCTTCGAGCAAATCGCTGGTGCGCACCCTTCTGGCTCCGGCTGCTGCCGAAAGAACATGACCGGAAGTTTCGATCGTTACTTTTCTTATATCTTCCCTAGCCAGATATTCTGCAAGAATATCCGCCGCCTCATTGCCTTCCAGCGCTTTCCGGAAGTATTCCCTGTCAGTATTTGTTCCGGGCTCAAACGTCCTGATATTCAGCTCTCTGGCCTGTATCTCGTGTTTATAAGCCGGCTCGCGTATATACAGATCATTGTCATATATAAAGTTCTGAGCAGCTAGATCGATGAGATCGGAAATATCACGGCCGAGATCCACATTCTCACGGATCCTGGTAGAGCTGATATCTTCATAGAATTTATCCAGCGTCAGTCTGATCACTTTGCCGAGTACCGGATAATTCATACCTTCACCTTCTATCCTTCTGGCTTCCCGTTCGAACAGGATATGATTGAAGGTGTGAATTGAATTTTCTTCCGGCGCCTTCCTGTATGCGGAAGCATTGATGATGACATCGGAACCCACGGCAATGTACAGATCCTGTCCCGGGAACATATCTCTGAGACGCGCGAGATCCTCCGGATTGGATATATTGACTGGTATGTCATCCGGGAAAATATACAATCCCTCTTCATCAGCGATGGACATCTGCAGTATCTCCCTCCTGAGCAAATGCGGCAAAGTCTTTTTGGACCAGGAAAACTCATCTATTGCCAGATACACATCGAACCCCATATCACGGATCGTTGTCGCTATGGCCTTGTGTCCCAGGCTGAACGGGTCAAATGTGCCCGGGAAAAATGCGGCAGGCCTCTCCGGCGCAAAATCAGGGAGTCCTCTTTCGGCTCTGTATTCTGTTATATATCTGTAGATATTATTGAGAGTTGCTGCATTATTATAGAAATCCACTTCCTCTTCTTCCGAGGACTCAGACAGCACCAGAAGCAGCCGCTTGAAGCAGTGGGAAGCGATCTCTCTTTTTTCCTCCAGCGATAATATCCTGCTTGCGAAAATATGCTTTCCAATCGCATGCATTGCTTCCCTTGATACGCCTGTGCGGTAATAAGCGATCCCTTTCATCAGGAGTCCGAGCAATCTTGTCTTTTCCTCAGTCCATTCACCGGAACCTTTGCATCTGGTGTAATTCTCAAGCGCGACAGCTGCCGTATTGAGTGCTGCGCCTGCAGCATTATCATGTCCGGTATCTATCATCCTGCCGAGTTCATAGATAACTTCTCTGAGCTCTGCAGTATCCAGATGCAATACCACCACACCCAGATAGTCCGGAATGAGGCCGGAGAACTGATAATCATCTCTCTCGAGTCCGTTGAACAGCTCAAGCATCAGTTCATTGCGCTGATCTGCTGACATCAACTCAAGAATACTGAGAAGTGACCGGCCGGCTTCTTTTCTGACTGACACCGTTTCACTCACCTTGATCAGATTGGAAAAATGTGTAGCAGTCTGCATCAGACGGCTCCTGTCTGCCGCCGTGACCGCGCTCTGCCTCATTATGGCGATGTTTGCCATCTTGGTATTCCAGCTGACATGAAGTTTGAGATCATCGAGAAACATCGAGGACAGCTGCTCATCACGCAGAACTCCTTCTTCGATCCCCAGTACCGTCCTTCTGCGCTTTTCAAGTTCTTCCTCTGAAATAAATCCGTGATAAGTGAGAACTTCCAGAATTATCAGATCAACGCTTCTGCTGATCTTCCCTGTCACCGCATCAGCCAGTTCTGATACTTTCATCCGGAATGCATCTGTAATCAGATCCGCGCTGATTGCAAGTGCTGTGCTCATCAGTACAATAAGTTTCTCCTCATGCTCACCGTCTGCATATATGTCTCCCGCCGGGCTGCTGAAGAGTTCCGGCTCATAGTAGTTCTGAAGTATTTCAAGATATCTGTGTCTGCAGGATCCTCTGCAGCTCATCACAACAGATCTTACGAAAAAGTCCGCGTTGGCTGTGATCCTTTTTCTGTGAACATCGGTATACTTGCGGTTAGGGTCCATGATCATACCGATATATTCTCTGAACATCGACAGATTCGTTACATTATCATCGGGTGCCGGTATGTCTTCCGGAAGTTCCTTTTTGTATTCATCCCTGTATCTGGCGACGATATATCCCATCGCGTCCGCTGTCATCTCGCGTATATCACTCTCGCGGTGGGCAAGAAAATCATACAGCAGGCTCAGTGTCTGAGCTTTCTGCCTGTCTGTCATATATGTCGAGTATTCCTTGAGCAGTTCTATATAGGTCCGGACATTCTTCCAGTCTGTCTCATTTCTGGCTGCATCAATGAGTCCGGCGAACTGAGCATCGCTTCCGAATCTCGCCATCACCCGGATATTATGATCAACGGCCATGTATTTTATCTGCTCTGTGACATTGCTCCTGTCCAGAAGTGCCAGTTCCCTTCTGACAGGTATTACCGGACCTTCATGGTACTTTGAATAAGATGACGCGCAGTCCGCTATTTCAGTAACGACTCCGTGTTCGGTCATATATCCTTCAAAGTCCTTGAGCTTGTTATAGACTCTTATATATCTCTGCCTCTTGGCTTCATCCACATTGTCAAGCTTGCCTAGGATCACATCGAAGGCTTCCTTCAGGCTGTAGAAATGGATGATCTCCTCTCCGTTTTCTCTTGTGCTCTTAGTCCGGAAATCCGCATAAATGAGCAGGAGCGACTCGACCGGAAGGTCCTCCAGCTCGAGATCCCACGTTGAATGGTTCGCGGCAATATGCGCTGTTTTAGTGAGCCCGAACCGTGTCAGGCAGTAATCCGTATAGTAATAATGAAGATATGGCACTCGCCTTTCTTCATTTTCCCTGCATCCGTATTTGCCTATATCATGTGACGCAGCAGCTCCCGATACCAGAGCCAGATCAACAGGCACCCCGGCAGAATACAGCTGCTTTGCAACATACATAGCTACATAATGGACGCCGCAAATATGTCCCACCGTATTGAATGGTGTGATGTCAGCCCCGATCCGCATGAACTCATATACATAATTATCAAGAGCTCGTCTTTTGAGCCGGATATATTCTCTGGTAAAGTCTCCTTCTTTTACCTCACGGTCCGAAAGAGTCAGCATGTCCCTTGTCGGATCAAAATCACAATGTCTGTGCTCATAAACATATGCCTTGCGCATGTATCTGAGCAGATCCTCCCTGGCTGCTCTGAACTGTTCCGCGTCTTCCGGAGCGGGAAGATGCGGAAAGAGCTTATTTCTCAGGCAAAGGTATGTGTGCTGAAGCCATCCGCCTTCAGGTTCTCCGGTCTGTTCTGCAGAATAACAAGTATCCTGAATGCTTCTCCAGACATTCAGGATATCTTCAGATCGGAACCTCCCCTGATGCGTTTTCAAAAAATCGTTGTACAGGTTCTCATGAGCCGACATATTTTATAATCCCCCCTCGCAGCTTTTGCTGAATTAATTTTACAGTAAAACTGCTGCAGAAATAAAGCCTTTAAAAAGCGGATGCGGTCTGTCAGGCCGGCTTTTGAACTCCGGATGGAACTGTACTCCTACGAAGAAAGGAGCTTCTGTGATCTCTACCGTCTCAACCAGTCTTCCGTCCGGTGATATCCCGCTCAATGTCATCCCGGCCGCCTCGAACCTGTCTCTGTAATCATTATTGAACTCGTACCGGTGGCGGTGACGTTCGCTTATACTGCATGTTCCATAGCAATCTGCAATAGTCGTTCCTTCCCGCAGCATACATGGATATGCTCCCAGTCTCAACGTCCCTCCCTTATCGATATGCTCGCTTTGTCCCGGTATGAAGTGGATCACCTTATGACTGCATTGCTCGTCAAATTCTCCGGAATTGGCATCGGTGAGTCCGATAACATTACGGGCAAATTCAATAACTGCGATCTGCATCCCCAGACACAGCCCCAGATAAGGGATCTTATGCTCTCTTGCATAGCTTGCTGCAAGTATCATGCCTTCGATGCCACGGTCACCAAAACCTCCCGGAATCAGTATGCCTCTAACATCTCCCAGTTCTGCTTCCAGATTGTCGCTGCTCAGGTTCTCAGAATCCACCCATTTGATATCTATCCCGACTCCGTTCGCTGCTCCGGCATGTTTCAGCGCTTCGATGACGGACAGGTATGCATCGTGAAGTCCGGTATATTTTCCCACCAGTGCGATACGCAGCTTACCTTCACATCCGCGGATCCGCTCCGTCATATCCGTCCAGTCTCTAAGGTCAGGTTCCGGTGTATCGAGACCGAGTCTCCGGCATACCACTCCGGAGAAATTTGATTTCTCCAGCATCAGAGGCACTTCATAGAGAGACGGTATGGTCATGTTCTCGATCACGCTGTCTTTACTGACATTGCAGAACATCGCGATCTTACTGAATACTGATTCTTCCAGCGGTTCATCGCATCTCAGAACGATAATATCCGGATTGATTCCCATGCCCTGGAGCTCCTTGACCGAGTGCTGTGTAGGCTTGGTCTTGTGTTCATCCGATCCGTTGAGGAACGGTACCAGTGTTACATGGATAAAAGCGCTGTTCTCTCTCCCGACTTCCAGCGAGATCTGCCGGGCGGATTCGATGAAGGGCTGTGACTCAATATCTCCTATGGTTCCCCCGATCTCGGTGATTATCACATCTGCATCGGTTCTCTTGCCTACGTTATAAATAAACTCTTTGATCTCATTCGTAATATGCGGAATCACCTGAACAGTAGATCCGAGATATTCCCCTCTTCTCTCCTTATTGAGTACATTCCAGTAAACCTTTCCGGATGTGAGATTTGAGTATTTATTCAGATCTTCGTCAATGAATCTTTCGTAGTGGCCGAGGTCCAGATCTGTCTCAGCGCCATCTTCTGTCACATAGACCTCTCCATGCTGAAACGGACTCATGGTTCCCGGGTCAACATTGATATACGGATCCAGTTTCTGTGCTGCCACTTTAAGTCCTCGCGCCTTGAGAAGTCTTCCCAGTGAAGCAGCCGTGATACCCTTTCCCAGGCCGGAAACAACTCCGCCTGTAACAAAAATATACTTAGCTGTCAAACCGCACCTCCTTATTTCCCCGAGTCACCGTAGTTGGACAGCACTCTTGCTGACGGATCATTCACATCACAGCCATCCCACTCTTTATTAGGCATCCAGAAATCAACTATCATCGCAGACTGACCCGGATAATATTTTTCGAAGATCTCTCTGTACAGCAGGGATTCCTTGGTGAATGGCATCGAATGGGAATATTTCATCCTTTTCTCTTCATATTCTTCATCGCTGTACAGACCCTCTGCGTATTCTTTGAGATCATCCACCATTGAATGCCCCACAGCGTCTGAGAATGCCGCCTTTTCTCTCCACAGGATCTCATCGGGCAGATAATCCCCTTCAAAAGCTTTCCTCAGCAGATACTTGCCTTTTCCGTACTTGTTCAGCTTCATCTCCGGATCTACGGCCATCACGTATTTCACAAAGTCCAGATCCCCGAACGGCACTCTTCCTTCAAGGCTGTTTCCGGAGATGCATCGGTCTGCCCTCAGAACATCATACATGTGTAATTCTCTGATACGCTTGACCGCTTCTTCCTGAAATGCTTCCGCGGACGGGGCAAAATCTGTGTATTTATAGCCGAATAATTCATCAGAGATCTCGCCGGTCAGAATAACCCTGATGTCTGTCTTTTCGTGTATTGCTTTGCACATCAGATACATCCCCATAGAAGCGCGTATCGTCGTGATATCGTATGTTCCGAGCAGGTATATGACATCCTCCAGCGCATCCAGAACATCCTGTCTGGACATGATCACTTCAGTATGATCTGTTCCGAGATAATCAGCGACTGTTCTGGCATATTTAAGATCGATCGGATCGACATCCATTCCCACCGCGAAGGTCCTGATTGGTTCAGCGGATTCTCTTGATGCTATAGAACAGACCAGAGATGAGTCAAGTCCTCCCGAGAGCAGAAATCCTACTTTTGCATCTGCCACGAGGCGTTTCTTCACCCCTTCCGTCAGTTTTTCTCTTATATTGCCGCAGACTTCTTCTATATCATCATGCAGATAGTGATCAACTTCGGTTATATCGCAGTAGGAAACGAACCCTCCGTTTCTCCAGTAATGTCCCGGCGGAAACGGCATGATCCTGCGGCACAGACCAAGCAGGCTTTTGGGTTCACTTGAGAAAACGATGTTGTATTCTCCATCATAGCCATAATACAGAGGTCTTATGCCTATCGGATCTCTTGCCGCGATATACTCCCCCGTCCTGCCGTCATATATCACACATGCGAATTCAGCGTCCAGCATACGAAACATATCCGTTCCGTATTCCAGCCACATCGGCAGCAGCAATTCGCAGTCAGATCCCGATCTGAACGTATATCCTCTGCTCTTCAGATCCTCTCTCAGGCTTTTGAATCCGTATATCTCTCCGTTGCAGATCACAGTGCATCCGCTTAGTTCAAAAGGCTGCATTCCTTCCGGCGTAAGACCCATGATCGACAGCCTGTGAAATCCCATGAGCCCGGTGCCGGCGCTTATAATTCTTGTATCATCCGGTCCTCTGTATTTTGTCCTTGCAAAGGCTTCTATAAAGTCCTCCTGACTTATCAGCGGACCGGTAGTGCTCATTATCGTACACATTTTATATCTCCTTTACGGCCATGCCGTTCCATCTGAGGTGTAACTGATTCCCGTCCTTGCGGCCGGAAGAAACTCTACTTTTCCCCAAACAGCAGCAGCCCGTAATTTGGCAGTGGCCAGTGTTTCTTAGACATTTTCATCTCCGCCGCGTCACTGTCGGCTCTGAGCGCTGCCATTGCAGGTAGCAGTCTGTCCGCGATCACCCTGCTGTCAGCCAGGTAATCTTCACAGGTGAGTGACTCCAGAATGTCTATCATCTGAGCCACATCATCCTGCAGGCAGTCTGTGATCTCAGACAGATACTTTATAGTGCTGCTTTCAAATCTGCATTCCAGTTCAGGCACAGCAGCTCTTTTGTCATTCATATTGCGCGCCAGTTCGGCCGTATAGCTTTCGATTGCCGGAGCGATCCTCTTGATCGCCATCGACCTCATGGTTCTTGCCTCGATACAGATAGTCTTGCAGTAATTCTCCAGCATTATCTCGCACCGGGATTCCAGCTCTGATCTGGTATAGACCTCCTGCCTTGTCAGCATTTCAACATTCTTTTCATCCAGCAGATGCGGAACACAGTCAGCTGTAGTCCTGTAATTGGACAGTCCGCGTCTCTTCGCCTCTTCTATCCACTCCTCGTTATATCCGTTTCCGTTGAAAATGATCCTCTTATGATCTTTCATTGTTTCTCTTACCAGAGAGTACATTGCGGATGTCATATCTTTCTCGTTTTCCAGTCTGTCCGCAAAGAAAGCGAGCGAGTCAGCAACCGCACTGTTCAGTATCACATTCGGGAACGCAATACTGCTCATCGAACCAGGCATCCTGAATTCGAATTTGTTGCCGGTGAAAGCGAACGGTGAGGTCCGGTTTCTGTCCGTATTATCTCTGTTGAATCTCGGCAATACTTCAGATCCGAGCATCATCATTACTTTTTCATGATTATCATATGGGATATCTTCTTCAATGGATCTGAGAACTGCAGTCAGCTCGTCACCGAGGAAGATAGAGATAACAGCCGGAGGAGCTTCATTGGCACCCAGTCTGTGGTCATTGCTTGCTGAAGCAACAGATATCCTCAGAAGGTCCTGATATTCATCCACAGCTCTGATGACCGCGCAGAGAAATACAAGGAATATTGCATTATCATGCGGTGTCTCCCCGGGTGCCATAAGATTGACTCCCCTGTCTGTTGAGAGTGACCAGTTATTATGTTTGCCGCTTCCGTTTACACCATCGAAAGGCTTTTCATGAAGCAGCGCGACAAAACCATGGCGTTCGGCGACCTTTTTGATGATCTCCATAGCCAGCTGGTTCTGATCCGTTGTCACGTTCACTCTGGTATATATGCATGCGAGTTCATGCTGGGACGGCGCCACCTCATTGTGTTCCGTTTTGGCAAATATCCCCAGTTTCCAGAGTTCCTCGTTGAGTTCTTCCATGAACTTTGAGATCTCAGGCTTGATGGCTCCGAAATAATGGTCATCGAGTTCCTGACCTTTCGGAGGCATGACACCGAACAAGGTCCTTCCGGTGAATCTGAGATCCGGTCTCTGTTCATACAGGTCGACCGGTACAAGAAAATACTCCTGTTCAACCCCGGCAACAGGATATACTCGTCTGACCTGATCAGCGCCCATGATCCTGAGAACTCTCAGAGCCTGCTTATTCAGTGCTTCCATCGAACGGAGAAGCGATGTTTTTTCATCCATTGCCTCTCCGCTGTATGAGCAGAAAGCTGTAGGAATACACAGAGTCTTTCCTTTGATAAATGCGTATGAAGTCGGATCCCAGGCGGTATAACCTCTTGCTTCAAATGTTGCCCTAAGTCCTCCCGATGGGAAAGAAGAAGCATCCGGTTCTCCTTTGATAAGTTCCTTTCCTGAGAAATCCATGATCACGCCGCCATCCGGGGATGTCTGGATGAAACTGTCATGCTTTTCAGCTGTGACTCCATTCAGAGGCTGGAACCAGTGTGTAAAATGTGTAGCACCTTTTGAGACCGCCCAGTCTTTCATGGCCTGCGCCACAGCATCCGCTACGATCTGATTCAGTGGTTTTCCCTGATCGATCGTCTTACGCATTGAACGGTACACATCTGCAGATAGCATCGACCTCATGACTTTATCGTCAAATACCATCGATCCGAAATAATCAGATACCGTACTCATACAGTCCCCCTTTCTGCTCGCGGGCACCCTTTACGCCCTGTTTTTGTGAAAAAAAACATATTTCAAGGATAGACTATGTAACAATTTATATGAAATACATATTTCATGTGCATTAACATATCCGGAACATATGAAAAAAGAGGAGTCCTGATATACAGGCCTCCTCTTACGCTTAGTATTCACTTTATCATTTTTCTACCATGTCTCTGACAAAATCTATGAATCGCTCTTCTATGTGAGGCAATGGGTGTCCTTTCCGCCATACGAACAGATACTCCATGATCTTCTCATCTCCCGCTATCTCCTTGAAGACAAGCGAGTCATTAGGGATATAGGCAGTCCGGGGATAAATACTGATTCCTACTTGTCTTCCTGCCAGGGCTGCCGCGTCAAGGTAGCTGTCCATCTCGCAGACTATCTCGGGTTCTGCATCCACCTCCCTGAACCATCTGTATATGGTTTCCACAGTTGCTTTCCTGCTGGGTACTATCAGTTTCTCCCCTGCGAGATCGGAAATATCTATTTCATCACCGGCTGATGAGGCCAGCGGATGGGCGCGGCTCATAAGCGCTGCCACCCTTTCCTCTCCGACATGGAAACTGTGGAGCAGAGAATTATCACAAGGTGATGTAATTACCGCCAGGCTGATGATACCGCTCCGGAGTTTCTCCAGCAGATCATCAGTACTCCCGTCAAGTATTCTGAAGCGGATATTCGGATAGAGTTCCAAAAACCCCGCAAACCATTCCGCTGCAATATCAGGTGCCATACCTTCGACCAGTCCGATCGATATGGTTCCTCTCATACCGGCACCCATGGAAAAGATCTCTGACCGGGTCTTTTCGGACAGACTGATGATCTCCTTCGCTCTTCTGTACAGAAGCTGTCCGGTCTCCGTCAGCTGCAGACGTCTCTTACCCCTTATGAACAGCTGTGTATCCAGCTCCGTCTCCAGTGCCTTGATCTGCGCGCTGAGCGGCGGTTGGCTCATATGCAGCCTCTCAGCAGCTCTGGTAATATTGAGTTCTTCTGCTACAGCGATAAAATACTGCAGAGTTCTGATATCCATATCCGTCCCCTTTTTCTTCTAAATATGGACGATCCAGTCTCCCATTATATCAGGAAGCTTTCCTGTCTGCATTCCGTAAAGTGTGTCATAGAGACGCTGGCTGACATCTCCGACGACCTCGTTGTTGATAACGTGATCCTTGCCCTCATAGTTGAGCACTCCGATCGGAGAGATCACGCACGCAGTACCGGTAGCCCATGCTTCCTTAAGAGTTCCGTCATTGATCGCTTCAAACACTTCATCCAGTGTAATACGGCGCTCTTCCACTTCATATCCCCACTTGCGCAGAAGCTTGATTACACTGTCTCTCGTTACGCCCGGAAGGATCGAACCTGTCAGTTCCGGTGTGACGATCTTATCTCCTATCCTGAAGAAAGCATTGGATGTTCCTACTTCCTCAACATAACGGCGTTCCTTTGCGTCAAGCCACAGGACCTCCTCGCAGCCGAACTCATGAGCTTTGTAGGAAGCGATCATGCCGCATGCATAGTTGCCTGCGCATTTTGCAAAACCGGTGCCGCCGACTGCAGCGCGGATATACTCTTCTTCTACAAGAATGCGGCTTCCGTGGAGTTTGGTCTCATTGCCCGCATAGTAAGCACCCACCGCGCAGAGAATAATGATGAACCAGTACTTTTTGGCAGGAAGTACGGAAAAACTTACTTCCGGCGATACGATAAACGGTCTGATATACAGCGCGGTTCCCGGTCCGGTCGGTGTCCAGTCCTCGTCCACCTTGACGATTGCCTTGACGGCAGACAGGAACAGATCCTCATCCATCGGAGGAATGCACATTCTTTCGTTGGTGCGGTTGAGACGCTTTGCGTTCATGTCCGGACGGAACAGGTTCAGTGTTCCCTCAGGATTGCGGTATGCCTTGAGACCTTCGAACATCATCTGTCCGTAGTGAAGTGTTGTTGCTCCCGGATCAAAACATATCGGTCCGTAAGGGATGATGCGTCCGTCATGCCATCCCTGACCTTCATCATAATCCATCATAAACATATGATCTGTAAAGTATTTTCCAAATCCCAGTGACGATTCGTCCGTCGGTCTTGGTTTTGGTTGTGTTGTTCTGGTTACCGGAAATGTATATTCCATCTCTATCCTCCCTGTTGTCCTGTTGATTCCGGCCTGCTTATTTTTCACAATCAGGCCCAAAATGCATATATATTAAAAATAGCTCTAATGCGAATGTATTTGTAATACATATAGCATTATAGCTATCATACTTTATGTATATGGTAACATCTCAGATAACAAAAAGAAAGGCGAGCCAGGAGACAGGGGACGGTTCTCTGTCTCCTAAAACAAAATTGCCCACCGGTGCCGCGGTGAGCAATTTTGCTGTCCTATTATGGAGGTTATCGGTTTATGTATGTTTAATCTATTCCCATGCAAGCATCATGTAGTCAAGAAGTTCCTGTTTGCTGCTGAGCGGCTTGAACCATGTGCTGGCATCAACTCTTTCCCATACTTCATCAGCGCACTTAGCTACAAGTTCTTTGCTGACCTCAAGTCTTGACTGGCTCAGTCTTGTAGGTACTCCAAGCTCTTCAACGAACTCTTCATAGCGCTTGATTCCTTCTCTTGCTGCTGTCATATCGTCGAGCGCAGGGTTTACTCCCCATACATTCTTAGCCCATCTTGCAAATCTGTAAGCTGTCTGGTCGTTAAGTGCATATTTGAACCATGCGAGTGTCATGATAGCAACTCCTGCTCCATGAGGGAATCCGAAATATGTGCTGACAACACGCTCTGTAGCATGGATATTGCCGACAAATTTTCTTCCCTGATCTGACAGGTGTGCGATCGACAGCTGAGCTGCCCACAGGAGCTGTGCTCTTGATTCATATGCGTTAGGAACAAGCATCACCTTTCTTCCGTGTTCAACACAGGTTCTCTGGATTGTCTCTGAGATACCGTCCTGCATGCTTCCGGTGCTGTGGCTGAAGTATCCTTCATATGAATGTGACATGATGTCCAGGATTCCGCATGCAGTCGGGAATTTCGGAACTGTGAATGTGTATGTTGGATCTGTGAAAACTGCTACAGGTCTCAGAGTATCACTGCGGTAGTCAAGTTTGAGCTGTTTCTCGTGATTTTCGATAACTGCTACATTTGAAACTTCCGAACCGCTTGCTGCGATAGTAGGGATAGTGATCAGAGGTAGTACGCCCTCTTCCTTCTTTCCCTGTGTTGAGAGAGATTCGATCTTCTCTGCAGCTTCGAATACATCCCAGCAGCTGCCGTCATGAGTAATAGTAAGGCAGATAGCTTTAGCTGAATCGACTGTAACTCCTCCGCCGAGCGCTACTACCACATCTGCGCCGTTCTGCTTCAGCAGTGCTCTGGCTTCGTCAATTGTTGTGTGCTTTGGATGAGGATCAGTGATGGCAAAATCTGTTACAGTGATGCCCTTTTCACCGCAGACACTGTGGATCAGATCATGTGCTCCCGATGCCTTTGCCGGGATTGCATCATAGATGAAGAATGCCTTGTTTCCGTAGTTAAGAATCTCGTCCGCAATCTGTCCTACAACGCCTTTTCCGTAGTAAAATTTCGTATTCAAGTGGAAGTAAAAATCGTACATATCTGCCTCCTGTATCTGTCACAAGTGTTTCTTTGTTCTTACAAGTAAATTTTATAATCCGGTGTTTCCGATGTCTAATACAGCAATTTCAACGCCGTAAACGGTTTTCTCTATTACTACAGATGTCTTGCGATCTCATAAGCGTCATTGACCTGGCTGGCAATGCTGCCGATTCCGTTTCCTGCTACGATCTCGTAGACTTCCATGTCTGAACCATAGAGATCCTGACGCATTGACTTTCTTGCTCTGAATCCTATAGCGATGATCACGTCATCACACTCGATCTGTACCTGTTCTCCATTTTTGCTCTTGAGAACGCAGCCCTTATCATTTATACAGTCGAGCATGTGACCCATGTATTTCTCTACTCCATTGAGCGCGAGCAGCTCATTGAGCATCCAGCGTGTCTGGAAAGGCACACCGTTAGGATCGTTGGAAAGGATGTCGTCAAGTCCATCTACGAGAACGACTCTCTTGCCTTCTTCCTTGGCCATATCGTAAGCCATTTCAGCGCCTACAAGACCTGCGCCGATAATAGCTACCTTCTCGCCTACCTTCTTCTTTCCTGAGATCACATCCTCGCAGGATACCGCCTTAGGATGATCGATGCCAGGAATACGTCTTGGCATTACCGGATCAGCGCCTACTGACATGATGACTGTCTGAGCGCCGAGCTCTTTCAGAAGCTCAGGTGTTGCCTCAGTCTCTGTTTTGATCTCTACACCAAGCTCTCTGATCTCGTTTTCATACCACTTCGCGAGGTTGCGGATGTCCTGTTTGAATGCGTGTCTTCCGGCATCGAACAGTCTTCCTCCGAGTCTGTCTGAACGCTCGATCAGGGTGACATTATGTCCGCGCAGAGCCGCTGTTCTTGCTGCTTCCATGCCGCCGACACCGCCGCCTACTACGATAACGTTCTTAGGCTGCAGAGTCCTGAGTGTAGGATACTGTCCCGGACGCATTCCGACAGGATTTACAGCACAGGTAGCGGAAACCTTTGAGAATGAAGATGCCATGCAGTTACCGCATGCGATACATGGGTGGATCTTGTCCGGGCGGCCTCTCTCGAGCCACTGCGGATAAGCTGCTTCCGCGAGTCCCGATCTTCCGAGAGCAACACCATCGATCTCACCGTTAGCGATCGCCTGCTCGCACATATCAGGGTCATTCATTTTACCTGCTACGAATACAGGAATATTTACGTTCTTCTTGATCTCTTTCGCGAGTTTGATATTATAGCCCTTTTCCATGTATGCAGGCGCTACTGCATAATAGAAGGAGTCGTAAATTCCGGAGTTGCAGTCGAGCATGTCATATCCATAGGACTCAAGCAGCTTTGCAATCTCGCATGCCTCTTCGATGGTACGGCCTGCCTCTTCATCTCCGAAGAGTGATGGCTTGTTGAAACCCTTGATCCAGGACTTCATTCCCATTCTGATCGATACAGGGAAGTCGGCTCCGCATTCAGCCTTGATGCCCTCAACGATCTCCTTGTGGACTCTCAGTCTGTTCTCGAGGCTCCCGCCGTACTCGTCCTCACGGAAGTTGCATATAGCAAGGGCGAACTGGTCGAGAAGATATCCCCAGTGCATTGCGTGTACCTCTACTCCGTCAAAACCGGCGTCCTTGGCCATCTTTGCGGTCTTTACCATATAAGCGATCTTGGTCTTGATCTCTTCTACAGTGATCTGTTCACAGATCTCACTCGGATCTGCGTATCTTGGAATCGGAGATGGTGCCTTCTGTCCCGGCTTCTGTCTGCCGTGTCCGAATCCGATCTGCATAAATACTTTTGTTCCATATGCGTGGATCCTCTCTACCAGACGGCATGCAGACTCTCTCCATACCATCGGTGCGTATGAAGGAGGAATCGGGCCGTTGATCAGATCAGGCTTCTGAGCTTCCATATCTACGATGATACTGCCCATGACGATGAGACCAAACCCTCCGCGTGCTCTCTCGAGATAATACTCGATCGTATTATCTGTGTACTCTCCTTTTGGACCGCCCATGCTGCCTGTGCCCATCGGAGCAAGCGCATATCTGTTACGGATCTGTACTTTTCCGATATTCAGTGGACTGAGTGAATGTGGATAATTAGTTGCCATAATATTCTCCTTCCGCACTTTGATTGCTGAATTATTATCTGCTTATTCTTTTACATCTGTAGAAGCTGCAAGCTCTATCTGGCTGCAGTACCCCGCGAGCCTTACCGAAAGGTCTTCCAGGATCTGCCTCAGTGCCTGAGAGCCGAGCGCGATGTGTTTAGGTGCCGGCTCCTGATCGACAGATTCGATGATCCTCGATGCCATTGCTGCGGGATCTCCCGGGGCCAGACCCTTGGACGCATCGATCATATCCAGGAATCCGTGAGCATGCTCATATTCAGGCATCAGATTCTTTGCTACCTTGACTCCGCCATATCTGAAATCTGTTCTGGCACCGCCCGGTTCTACAACGGTCACGCCCACATTGAACGGTTTCATCTCTATAGACAGAGCCTCACAGTAACCGGTGATACCGAATTTGGTCGCATTGTAGAGCGAGTTCCCGGCATATCCGACCTGCCCTGCCACGGAAGCGACCTGTATGATACGGCCATGCTTCTGCCTGCGAAGATACGGAAGCGTCGAGCGGATAAATGCGATCGAACCTATCAGATTAGTCTGGATCTGAAGCAGCGCTTCATCATCTGAGATCTCCTCCGCGGCTCCATACAACCCGTATCCGGCGTTGCTTACCACAACATCCACCGTACCGAGTTTACTGAATGCTTCCTCAGTCACCCTGTATACAGATTCCGTATCTGTAACATCCAGAGCTGCAGTCAGAAGAGTTTCAGGATATTTTGCCTTAAGGTCATCCAGCTTTTTCATGTTCCTTGCAGTACCGAAGACGATGTCCCCTGCCGCAAGCGCCTGCCCGGCGATCTCCTTTCCGAATCCGCTGCTGATGCCTGTGATCAGCCATTTTCTTTCTGCCATCAGGTTTTCTCCTTATTGCATCTGCCGTGTTTCTAATTAAAAGTATATCGATCGAATTTCTGCTGTCTAACACAAGAATTCGATAAGAAAATTCGATCGAGATCTGCGCACCGCGGATCGGAGCTGATTAGAAACTGTGATCGAAAACTTGTATGATGAGGTCCGGCCGTTCGCTTGAAACGATCATTTTGCGCATGATATTATCAATTATCAGAAATTTAACAAATAATTCTTTACTCTTGGTAAGACGGCATTTTCTGCATAGGGGGTTAGGATAATGACACTTACTCAGCTGAAATACTTCTGTGAAGTAGCCAAAATGCGCCACTTCACCGCAGCAGCCAACAATCTGTATGTCGCACAGTCAAGCCTCAGTTACTCGATAAGGGAGCTGGAAAGCGAGCTTGGCGTATCTCTCTTCATCAGAAGGCCCAACCGCAAGATAGATCTGACTCCGTACGGTAAAGCCCTTCTTCCTTATGCGGAAGCCAGCCTCAAGATGATAGAGGACGGCGAGAGCGAGATCATCAGCATGAAGAGTTCTCTCTACGGCAAGGTAAAACTCGAGTTCTTCTTCAGTGTGGCTATGACTTTTGCTCCGGTTCTGATCAGCAGATTCCATGATGCATGCGCCGATGACGACAATAACATCGAGCTCAACTTTGAAGTGGATCATAACTGGACGGATCTCAGGGAGCATCTGATCCATGGCCAGTGCGACATGATCATATCTGCCAGTGAGATGACAGACGGATGCAAGTCACAATTTATAGGCAATCACAGGATCTATCTTATCGTCCCGGTCTGGCACCCGCTTGCAAGGCGCGAAAGTGTAAATGTCAGCGATTTCTGCGACGAAAAGATAATAGCGATCGACATCAACTCCAATCTGGATAACCATATCAAAAACATGTTCAAGTCAGAGGATGTAAAGCCTGAAATCACATATGTATCAGACTGGACAGCACAGCATCTGGCTGTAGCTTCCGGCGCAGGTGTCGGTCTGTCTGTCGGCGTACCGCACAATGTCCGTTCAGTCAGGATGGTCCCTGTTGAACATCCTGATGCAAGGATGCCTCTTTATCTGACATGGGCTTCAGGACGCAAGCTGACACCGGCAGCTGTATATGTACGCGACAAGATTCTTGAGATCACTGAGAAGATGACGGCTATGGGCGAAGCTTTTTGATACAAGTCACTCCAATACACCCTGCAGTGTAATAAGCTCAATTACGGCAAAAATAAACGAGACCCATCCGGGTCTCACAGACCGTAGACAAAGTCCTTTTTCAGGCATTCGCCTGAAGGAGGGCTTTTCTCATTCGCGAATTAAATTGGCTGCAGGAAAATCTC
>JBGUJM010000037.1:0-4461 GCA_045113935.1 Anaerovoracaceae bacterium | reverse complement strand
ATGCTGCGGAACTTGTACATCCTGAACACCTTGCCGTTCTTACCGATTCTCTTCTGGGTAAAGAAGATCGGCCCGGGGGACTGGATGTAGATGATCGGCGCGATAAAGATAAAAATGACCGCGGTCAGCAGGCAGCCGACGATTCCGCCGGCAATATCAATGAGCCTCTTCAGGGCCAGCTCGCGGATCGACACAATGCGAAGGCTGTTGGTCAGCACTTTGTAATTTCCGATCTTTTCGACTTCCTGTGTGCCCCACCTGCTCTCATTGAGGGCAGAGATACAGTAATGAACAGTGATTCCCATATTCAGCAGGGAGTCGACCAATTCGATCGGATAGGGAAGATTGTCCGGCTGGTAGAGGAAGACCTCATCCACCCAGTTCCGGCTGATATAGAAGAGAATATTCTCTCCCCTACCCAGGGTCGGGATTCCGTTGATCTCCTTCCTGTCGGAGGAAGCCTGATCCATCAGGATAATGCCGGAAATAAAATAGTCGTGGAAAGAATGTTCTGTCAGATCCTTGATCACCTGGTCGACCAGGTGGCTGGAAGTGATGACCATCAGAGATCTCTGACCCTTCTGGTCCTTTCTCATATTCAGGATTCTCTTCTTGTTCAGCTGTCTGGCAATAAAAGAAACAATGAAAAACAGTACTGCCGTCAGGCCTGTCAGCAGTCGGGAGATCATGTAGATCTGGTGGACCGAGAACAGGTAGAGCAGATTGAGTATCTCAACACTTGCCACATAGCGGAATGTCGCGGTGAGCTCCATAAAGGGGCTGCGCCTGAGCACATTTTTGTAGCTCTCCGAGACGAGAACCACAATCAACTGGCAAAAAATGTAGACAATAGCCTGGTAGCGGTACAAAACGATACCGTACGGGTTGGAGATGCCACGCAGGATCCAGTAGCTCAGAATATAACATAGCTGGAAAACTATGAGATCGAGCACGATGAAATCCAGGTGTTTCAGCCAGCCTGTTTTTTCTTTTTTATACATAAAAAGGCTCTCCTGCGGCACAGGCGCGCCAAAAGCACGTCTGTTGCCTCACCGGGCAGATTTTTTTGATGTAAGACAGAAGCAGCAGCGCCCGCAGCTGTTATTGGCTGTCCACGCCCTGTCGAGGGTGTGAACAGTGACTGTTATTGTTCACTGCCGGGCAGCACAGGGCTTTCCGGCAGCCCCTTTCATACGCGGGCAGATTCCCTCCCGCTGCAGTCCCGAAAATGACAGCGGCTTATTCGACGGTGACGCTCTTTGCCAGATTTCTGGGCTTGTCCACGTCGAGGCCCTTGGCTACGCTGATATAGTAGGCAAGCAGCTGAAGGGAGACGATCGCCAGGCTGTTGGCGAACAGGGGATCTGTCTTGGGCACGTAAACCGTGAAGTTTACGGTGTCTTCGATATTGTACTGTCCGTAGGTGGTCAGACCCATCAGATAAGCTCCGCGGCTCTTGACCTCGACCATGTTGCTGACAGTCTTTTCATAGAGATCGGGCTGTGTCACGACACCGATTACAAGAGTTCCGTCCTCGATCAGGCTGATCGTGCCGTGCTTGAGTTCGCCGGCCGCATAGCCCTCGGAGTGAATATAGCTGATCTCTTTCATCTTGAGGCTGCCCTCAAGGCAGATGGCGTAATCAATACCTCTGCCGATGAAAAAGATATTGTGAGAGTGGGAAAACTTGGAGGCGAACCACTGGATCCTCTCCTTGTCGTCCAGGACTCTGCTGATCTTGTCAGGGAGCTGGGCGATATCATCCAGATACTTGTCCACCTGCTCCTGAGTGATAAGGCCGCGGACAAAAGCAAAATGAATGGCCAGAAGATATCCGGCAATGAGCTGTGTGGAGTAGGCCTTGGTCGTCGCGACAGCGATCTCGGGACCTGCCAGCGTGTAGAGGACATCATCCGCCTCGCGCGCGATCGTCGAACCGATAACGTTGACGATGCCCAGAGTCCTGGCACCCTTGTCCTTTGCCTCCCGCAGGGCCGCGAGGGAATCCGCTGTCTCACCGGACTGGCTGATGACGATGACCAGAGTATTCTGACCCAGAATCGGATCGCGGTAGCGGAATTCGCTTCCCAGTTCCACCCGGACCGGGATCCTGGCCAGTTTCTCGATCACATACTGCAGGCTGATGCCGATGTGATAGGCGCTGCCGCAGGCAACGATGTTGATATCGCTGATCTCCCTGATCTGATCATCAGTGAGAGAAATACCCTCGAGGGTGATCTTTCCGTTTTTGACGATGGAATTATAGGTGTCCTGAACCGCTTTGGGCTGCTCATGGATTTCCTTCATCATGAAGTGCTCGAAACCGCCCTTTTCAGCAGATTCCGCGTCCCACTTGATCTCAGTCAGTTCCTTTTCGATCTCTTCCTGGTCAATGTTGTAGAATGTGACATTGCCGGCGGAAATCTTTGCAACTTCACTGTTGCCGATGTAATAGACGTTGCGGGTATAGCGAAGAATCGCCGGAACGTCGGAGGCCAGATAGGTCTCACCGTCCTCAACACCGATGATCATGGGGCTGTCCTTGCGGGCAGCGAAGAGCTGGCCGGGGAAGTCGCGGAACATGAGCACAAGCGCGTAGGAACCGCGTATGCGCATCATGGAGTGGGTAATCGCCTCGAGAGGGCCCATCTTGTCCTTCTTGTAATAATAGTCGACAAGCTTGACAGCCACCTCGGTGTCTGTCTGGCTTATGAAGGTATAACCTTTGCGGAGAAGCTTTTCCTTGAGTTCCTGATAGTTCTCTATGATTCCGTTGTGGACGCCGATGATCGAGCGGTCATCCGTGCAGTGAGGGTGGGCATTGCCCTCGGAGGGTTCTCCGTGAGTCGCCCAGCGGGTGTGGCCGATTCCGCATGTTCCGATCATGGCCTGTCCGCCATTGGTCTTCTCTTCGAGTATCTTCAGTCTGCCCTTGGCTTTGACGATCGAGGGCTCCGCTTCGCCGTCACGCACCGCGAGGCCTGCCGAATCGTATCCCCTGTATTCAAGCCTGGAAAGCCCGTCAAGAAGAATGGGCGCTGCCTGTTTTGTTCCGATATAACCAACAATTCCGCACATAATAATCTCCATTCCGGAGCGCTGCGTGCGATGGGACAGCAATAAACCGCTGTTCAGAGTCATAAATAATGGACTTTGAAACCGGCGGTTTCCTGTCTTCCATGAGGGCTATTTGTGGCGCTCCGGCACAAATAGTCATGTAAATGATCAGCACAACCGTGTGATTGTTTACAATAATCCGTCCTGAATGCTTGTTTCTGCCGATCCGCTCCTGATAGGAATCCGGGCAGAATGATCGTTTTTGCAAATCCGCTCCTGATACGGATCCGGGCTGAAGGCTGTACCTCTTGCTGCCTCAGCAGTCTCCTGACAGCCGATCATAATCCGGTCAGTTGAAACTAAAGAGCCGCTGTGCCAGCAGATAGCACGCGGATACAAAGGCTTTGGGAATCCTGCCGTTGACATTCATAGCGATGCCGAGAGGTCTCCTCCGCATTTTTTTCCAGAGCTTCTCATCCCGGCTGCGCAGATACTCCCAGATTTCATCCCTGATCCGCAGATTTTCGGCGGTGCCGGAGCGGATCGAGAGAACGGATGTGATCGTCGTGATAATCTCCAGATAATTGAACATATACTGTCTGAGCGTCTTATACGCGCCGATCCTCTCCTGGTTTGCAGGGTCTGTAAAGTAATCGATCATGATGCGGTTGACCCTCTGCTGCTGGTCAAGACGTTTGATCATAACAGATTCGTGGACCGACTGATCCTCTCTGCCGATAAAATAATAGTAGAAGTTTACATCGAGATAATACATTCTCCGCACATAAGGGAGGGGATTGAATACGTAAATATTATCGACATAGAAGGTGTGCTCCGGGAGCTTGAGCCCGCTCTCACGCAGCATCTGCGTCCTGAAAATAACTGAGTGCATCAGGATATATTTCCCGACGGGAAAATGGCCTGCCTCATCCCAGGAGAAGACGCGGTCTTGAGGGAGGCATCTTCTGTACTGCATAACATTGTGGCGGTTCTTGTCCTCTTTGTTGTACACAAAGTTTGAGATCAGAAGATCGATGGGTTCTTCCTTGTCCTGTACTTCAGCGTCTGTTTCCTCAATATCCCCCTGTACCGATCCGCTGAACCTTCGAAGCACATCCAGAATACTCTTGTAGGCAGAAGGCTTGACTTTGTCGTCACTGTCAACAACTTTAAAATACAGGCCTGTCGCGTTCTCAAGTCCTGTGTTGACAGCGCCGCCGTGTCCCTTGTTGGGCTGATGAATCGCACGGATGATCCCCTGGTGTTCACTTTCAAGCCGGTCGGCAATCTCGGCTGTCCTGTCGGAAGATCCATCATCTACGATGAGAATCTCTACCTCATCTCCTCCGACAAGCAGCGTCTGTATGCACTTTTCCATGTAGTCCTGTGAGTTGTAGCAGGGGA
>JBGUJM010000036.1:0-57116 GCA_045113935.1 Anaerovoracaceae bacterium | reverse complement strand
GGGGCATAGAGAAAGTCATCTTCAATGTCTTCAAAGACAGAGACCGGGAAATATACGAAAAACTATTGTCAAAATGATAGAAGGATTCAATCAATACAGTAAATGGCAGGAAACGGTTGCCCGATCCTGCCATTTTGAATTATCAATATGTATTATCCGCTCAGCCTTTTGAATGATAGAGGTTCAGCGCGATGTCGATGATTCTCTGAGCTGTTTCGATCTTGCTCATCTTGCCGAGCTCGATGATTTCATCCTCAGTGATGACAGTCACTACATTAGTGTCACCTTTGAAACCGGCACCTTCAGTCCTGAGACTGTTAGCGCATATCATATCGAGAGACTTCTTTTCAAGCTTGGATCTTGAATTCTCAAGCAGGTTTTCGGTCTCCATCGCAAAACCGCAGATGATCTGATCATGCCTGCGGATACCGGCTACATCACGAAGAATATCTGAAGTACGCTTAAGCGGGATAGACATGTCTCCATCCTGCTTTTTGATCTTATGATCTGCTGTTTCAACAGGAGTATAATCAGCGACTGCAGCCGCTTTGAAGAGCATATCACAGGATGCCGCGTGATCAAGGACAGCGTCATGCATGTCCTGAGAACTGACGACATCAATAATCTTTACACCGACAGGAGGAGTCAGTGCAGTGCGCCCGCTGACGAGTGTAACATCCGCGCCTCTCATGCAGCACGCTTTTGCAAGCGCATAGCCCATCTTGCCGCTGGAATGATTGGTGATATATCTTACAGGATCGATAGCTTCCTGAGTAGGACCCGCCGTGACCAGCACTCTGAGACCCGCGAGGTCCTTGGCGCAGGCTGCCTCATTGATAATATGCTCAAGCAGAACATCAGGTTCAGGCATTTTGCCTTTGCCTTCATCTCCGCATGCAAGCAGGCCGGTTGCCGGCTCTATCAGTTTAACTCCATATTCTGCAAGTTTCTCAAGATTGGCCTGTGTAGCGGGATTCTCATACATTGCCGTGTTCATGGCAGGGGAGACAAGCTTAGGGCACTTAGCAGCAAGAAATACCGTAGTAAGCATATCATCCGCGATACCATTCGCTGCCTTTGCGATAAAATTGGCAGTAGCAGGAGCAACGATCATCAGATCGGCTGCCTTGGCCAGCGATATATGTTTTACATCATATTCAAAATGCCTGTCGAACATCTCCACAGTACACCTGTTATTGGTGAGAGTCTCAAAAGTGAGAGGGGATATGAACTCAGTTGCGTGAGCGGTCATGACGACATGAACATCGGCATGCTGTTTCTTAAGAGCACTGGCAAGATAAGCCGACTTGTACGCCGCGATACCGCCCGTGATACCGAGTACTATTGTTTTGCCTGTGAGCATGATGGAGCCTCCGTTACGGGCCTGTCCGGTACCCCGGGCAGGCACATGCATATTTCTGTATACAGCTATATTTTACTTGGGCAGTTTGTTCATGTCAAAAGAAATAAGACGTCACAAAATCAGAGAAAGAAAAGACCCGGCGAAAACGCCGGGTCTTAATGTAGTTAGATTGCAGATTCTGATTAGTTGCCCCAGAATGATGTAACCTGTCCATAAACGATCATTGCCATGAACAGAGGTCCGAGGTACTTGATGCAGAATGTGTAGAGGCCTCTTGACTTGAAGTTGGAACCCTTCTCAACTTCATCATCAATGTAGTGAGGAACTACCCAGCCGATCAGGATAGCCATGATCAGACCTGTGAGAGGCATCAGGATACCTTCAGCGATAGCATCCCATACATCGAGTACGTCAGGCTGTCCGAGCAGGTGGAACCACTGAACCGTAGGAGCTGCGCCAAGGCAGTCGAGAGTTGTCAGAGCGTTTCCGATGAGTGCCCAGAGACCCATGATCATTGTAACTCCGAATCTGTTAGCAGACTTGCCGGCTTTGATCCTGCTGTCGAGGATAGCCGAGATGCCGCCCTCCATCATACCGATGGATGAGGACAGAGCTGCGAAGAATACGAGGAGCCAGAACAGGAAGCCGAAGAGCTTGCCACCGGTCATCTCGTTGAATACTGTCTGCATCGAGATGAACAGAAGTCCAGGACCTGCACCAGGCTCGATTCCATAAGCTGTGCATGCAGGCATGATAGCCATACCGGCAAGGATAGCAGCGATGGAGTCACCAACAGCGATGATAACAGCGTCCTTCTCGAGATTCTCTTTCTTGTCCAGATATGAACCGTAAGCGATCAGACAAGCGGATGCAAGTGACAGTGAGAAGAACATCTGGCCGCCTGCGAGCTTGAGTGTATCAAAGAATCCTGAAGCAGAGTTCATGCCGTCGAAATGAGGCTTGAACAGGAATGCCAGACCCTCACCTGATCCCGGAAGTGTGCAGGATCTGATTACGATGATGACCAGCATTACGAAGAGCGCCGGCATAGCTACCTTGCAGAACTTCTCGATACCGCCGGATACACCGCCGAGAACGATGAGTACTGTGAGCGCAAGGAAGATAACCATCCAGATCATAGCAGCTCCGCCATTGCTGAGCAGTGATGCTTCGAAGAATGCGCCCGGATCGATTTCCTTTCCGCCGAATGCCATAATGCTGAATACAAGATATTTCATGATGTATCCGCCGAATGTGCAGTAGAAAGCGATCAGGAAGAACGGTACGATTGTCTGGAGTACACCGTTGAACTTGAATGCATGGTGGATCTCGTCATAAGCTTCGATAGCTGCCTTCTGGGACTTACGTCCGACAGCGATCTCAGAGAGTACCAGAGGATATCCTACTGTTACAAGCAGAATGACGTAGAGCAGCAGGAACGCGAATCCTCCGCCGAGTCCCATTTTGTAAGGGAAGGACCAGAGGTTACCAAGGCCTACTGCGGATCCAAGTGAGGCCATCAGAAATCCGAAATTCGAATTAAATTTGCCTTTACTTTGTTCCATAATAAATACCTCCTATTAAAATTGACGCTTTGCGTCTAACTACCCAAATATTTTACATCCGCTATTATGTGATGTCAACATGAATAACTCCTTCACAAAGTCTTCACAAAACTATTTTTCAACCGGAAATAAGGTCTGGTTATAGATGGCAGGGGACATGTTGCATTAAGTAATATCCGTATAATTACCCAAAAAAACGATCTGCAGAGTACTCTGCAGATCGTGTATTCATACCATATTATGGTCTGTCTCCGTCGCGCCAGCCTTTCTCGTATTCATAATGTTCAGGCTCATCAACGACCCAGACTTTTTCGGTGACCTCTTCATCCCAGGCAGGTTTATCCACTACCGTTTTCTTCTCGTAGCCCACCAGCTGTTTTTCATATGTAATCTGATATTCAGCTTCATGGTGCTGGCCAGGGATCGTTTCACCGGTTTCCGGATCCGTAGTAGGCGGATCGTCGTAGGCGTCTTTAATTTTGACCTTCTTCTCGACCTGTTTATAGATTGGTTTGGAAGTATCATCCTCCTGGTGGGTCACCGCATCATGGTGAATAGTCTTCTTCTTGGTCTCCCAATGACCTTTTTCCGGAACCAGTATCTTATGCTTTTCGCGTTCCTTGTCCCACTTAGCGCGTGCTTTCCTGAGCTTTTCTTCTCTTTCCTTTTTGAGCCGTTCAGGAGACTTGTAGACGGTGAGACCTGTCTCTGTTCCGCTTGTGTAATAGTATCCGCCCTTGCTGACTACATTGGAAGGCTGGGCAGGATATGATCCCTGACAGGCTTTTGGAATCTGTCCCATGATCTTGCCCCAGAGTCTGGCTGCAACATATGACATGTCGGACATTTCCACATTCTGGTCCGTACCGATCCAGAGAGCCGCGGCATATGAAGGAGTGAAACCGTCGAACCAGATATCGTATTTGTCATTGGTTGTTCCGGTCTTGCCGCCGGTGACGACTTCATCTATGGCGTATCCGTTTGCTTTGACTACTGACTGCAGTACATCTGTCATAATGAAAGCCACGCCTTCATTCAGAGCCTCTGACTGCTGGGATTTGCCTTCGAGAAGGACTTTGCCGTTCCGGTCAAGGACCTTAGTATAGCATATCGGTGTGTTGAGCTTGCCCTGACCCGGGAATGTGGCATAGGCAAGTGCCATCTCCAAAGGTTCAACACCCTGAACCATAGCACCGAGACCGAGCGCGGCAGGATTCATATCATTTGCTGCCTGACTCTCATCCCTGATCGCTGTAGTGATACCGAATTTCTCCAGCTGATCCATAGAGTAGTCCGGTCCGACCTGGAGCTGCAGCTTGACAGCACAGGTGTTAATGGATTTCTGTATGGCAGTTTTGAAAGTGTTTTCTCCGGAGTATGATCTGGTAACGTTCTCAGGCCAGGTTCTGTTCTCAATTTGGCATCGTTCATCCTCTATAGAGGAGTGGGTAGTAACATAATCTCCCCAGCCTTTGGAACCCTGCTTGTCTATACCGAAATCGATATAAGGCCATTTCTTGCCCCTGGCTGCTATGTCGTAACTCTTCTGGAGAGCAGCACCGTACACGGCAAGCGGCTTGATGGAAGATCCGGGCTGACGGGTGTTAAGAGCTCTGTTGAGAAGCTTCTGACCTCTGAAAGCCCTTCCGCCGACCATGGCTTTGACCTGACCGGTACCGACTTCGACGATAACCATAGCACCCTGCGGCTGCATGGTCCTGGTAGCGAGGGAATATGCATTTTTGGTGATTATGAGACTGTCGCCGTCTTTCTTCATGTCACCTGCGTAATCATTGAAATAGTCCGCGGATATGACAAGATTGCCGTTGGAATCCAGAGACTTGTAATTTGAAGGGACATTGATGTAACCGCCCTGGATGGAGTACAGCTGATCATTATCAACTACATAATAGTTCTTGAACTCCAGACTGTAATCTGTTCCGTCCTGAACCTGAGTCTCATAGATGTGCAGATCATGTCCTTTCATTATTGTCACGGATCCGTCACTGTTGATGCTTACCGAATCCCCTGACAGAGTGAAATTGCCGTTCTCGTCAAAATAATGCTCATAGTTATATAAAGCAATATCGCCATCGTTATTGAGCATATTTCCGTCTTCGTCCGTTTTATGAATCGCGGAAACGGAAGGGAAGTTGGATGAATCTTTGAAAGCCTCGGCTACCGTCGTCTGCGCCTGACTGTCCATCGTTGAATAGATCTGAAGACCCTTCGTATATACCATGCGTTCCGCGTCAGCATATTCCATCCCATACTGATCCATCAGGTCGCTGATCACTGTATCTACCAGATACTCATGATAGTAGGAATAATCACCGTAGCCTACAGAGATGGTAGGGTTGATAAATGAGTTGAGAGACTGATCAACGCTTTCGGAATACTCTGCGTCTGTAATGTATCCCTGATCTTTCATGAGACCTAATGTCAGGTCACGGCGGGCTCTGGCTGTATCATTGGTTACAACAGTATCCGGATCAGTCTGAACGATCTTGGCATCTTCTCCGGCCTTAAAGTTGCTGTCTACCATTTTGAGGAGTGCATAGTCTTCCGGTGCCTGAGGAAGGGCCGCAAGAGCAGCGCATTCGACCAGACTGAGATCTTTGACTTCCTTGGAGAAATAGGTACGGGCAGCAGCATCCACGCCGTAGCATCCGTAACCAAGATAGATGGAATTGAGGTATGCTTCGACGATTTCTTCTTTGCTGAGTTTCCTCTCGATCCGGCTGGCATAGTACATCTCGACGATCTTACGCCTTATACTCCTGACACTCTTGATGTCTGACAGGTATACATTTCGCGCCAGCTGCTGAGTGATAGTGGACGTTCCGCTGATCCGTCCGCCTCCGCCGAAGGAGGAGAGGACCGCGCCGAACATACGGGTCCAGTTGAATCCGTGATGCTTCCAGAAAGTCTTATCTTCGATCGCAACAAAAGAATTGATAAGATCTTCCGGCATATCGGCATATTTGACGACCTGCCTGTTCTGAGTGTAATAAACACTGTCGATTTCATTGCCCGCATCGTCGAATATCATCGACGATGTATCAACTGATGAATAAATATCAGTCGGATCAATGTGCGGAGCCAGTGTGACGCATGCCAGCGCATAGATCATGAAGCAGAGCACCATGAGTACGCCGAGAAGTATACAATCCCTGAAGAGCTTGCCTATACTGATTACATACTTGCGGTTGGTCTGGCTGTCAGGTTTCTCAGGATCATATTTCCTGTTCTTCTTATAGAAAAGCTCACGCTTCAGAATCTGACGTTTAATGCTTTTGGCTTTTTTTGATTTTTTTCTGGCTGCGTCGGCCTTGTCCAGAGGCGTCTTGTCCTTTGCTCTGTTCTTTCTTTTCTTCTTTTCGGGCTTTTCAGCAGGCTTTTTTTCCTGCGGAAGCTCCGGAATATCTGAAGCAGGGGAAGGCGCGATGGTCTCTGAAGTTACTGCTGCAGGTTCGGAAACAGGCAGTTCAGAAACGGATTCTGAAGGCTGTTCAATAATTTTGTCATCAGAAACAGCGGAGACGTCATCGATCTCCGCATTCTTGAATTCAGCGCCGTAAAATGTACGCGCCGCAGTCAGTTTTGTGGTATCTGCCGTATCAAGATATGAATTGACATCTGCCGACAATTCATCAACAGGAGTTTCGAACTGAGCGAGAAACTCGTCTATTTCACGTTCACTGTCAGTTCTTTTGTCTCTGTCCGATCTCATTTATTATGCCTCCGGATATTTTTTTCCACATTTAGGGACATAATTCACATAATTTTACCATATCAGGACATTTCTCTCAAGCATTGAGGGCAATACTTTACAATAATAAGTTATTGCCCTTATATGCTATATAGCACATGATCGTGTTGATCATTCTGGACGCATTGTCAGAATTGAAACGAAGATGGATTATATCAGCATTTTTGCCGGTTCCGGCCAGATAGGAACATGGAGTGAAGTAATTATCCATGTCTGTTGACAGCGTTCCGCCGGCGGCTGAATCTTTGTTGAGTTTGTAATATGTCGAGACCATTGTCCTGTGAAGGGAATCTTTCTCATTCAGAAAGGCCGGGACTGAATATGTCTCAGTGAGACTGCAGTCGAATAACTCCGCAGCGGCTGTATTGTCACCCATGATCCTGTCCATATAGCTGTCATTATATGCCTGTGTCATGAGATCGACATAAATAGCTCCGTCATCAGAATGCATACCTAAAACAGCATTAATGCCGCAGACATCTCCGGCCTCTCTGCCTTCAGGTATAATGTCATCTTCTTCATATGTGTAGACGCCGGGCTGAATCGTGTAGAGTACATTGGTAAGTCTGGCGGTTGCCTTGCGGGAATAGGATTCTTCAGGCAGCTGCTCCGGATCATCGATCACTTCATATGTATAGGAAAGATCTTCATAATCACTTCCATATGATTTTTCCCATGCTTTGATTCTTTTATCTATATATTTAGTAAAAGAAGGCACCGAATAAGAATTGAGCATGATAGTGGCATCCATGGATACAGGATACATGCTGCCGTTGGTACCGACCTCAAAATCAGCCAGCTGGTACGCGACGGATTTGCTCTTGAGCCGCGTCAGAAGTGTCCCGAGCGCTGATATTGGATCCGGATGCTTGGATATCCCGGTTCCTATGATCCCGGAAGTCAGTCCGGAAATATGAACTTTGACAGCCGAATCGCATTCAGGTTCATATCTGCCGGCCTTGATCCTGACAGATGAATACTTCTTAGCGAAAGAAGAACAGGAAATGTATGATGAGCTGCCGTAATCCAGATATATTACTTTGGCTTTGTCCTTGAAATATTTAGAACTGACAGATTTGTATCCGTTGCCGTTATTCTGTGTATCATTGAAGAATATTACAGTCCGGCGGCCGGAAGTAATATCTGCGCCGGCGATCATAGCGGCGCCTGCAAGGAGACGCGCGTTTTCACCTGCAGTCTCATAATTGTAGCTTACGCAGACAACCGTAGGGGAAATATTCTTCTTGCGTTCTGCAGCATCCCTGTCAAAGATGATGTTGCCGGATTTGTCGACTGTATATTCAAGACCGTTGTGATCTGCCCAGCTTTCAATATATGCCGCAAGGTCTTCCTGACTTGTGAATCCGTCTGATTCAGCGGTCTCCTGAATAGCCTTATGCAGATCACTGTATGCGGATGTATCCAGAAGTTTGGTAGCAGATGAGCGGTATATCGAGAATGCCACTGCGGCTGCGATCACCAAAACAGATACTATAATCATTATCCACCGTGTCCTGTGAGAACTGTTCATGATCATGTCCTTTCATTAAAAGTACCGAAATATTATACTATGCGAATGTGATAAGTAAAAGAATAAAAAAGTTCTTGCATACGTGATGCGCGTTGTGGTATAGTATTCGAGCGTGTGAAAAAATCACATCAATAATCCATGAATGAAGGAGGTGCGGCAAATGTCCAGAAAATGTGAAGTATGCGGCAAAGGTCAGACTTCTGGCAATGCGGTTTCTCACTCTAATATCCATACAAGAAGAAAATGGAATGCTAATATCCAGACTGTAAGGATCAACGATAACGGCAGAGTAAGAAAAGCATCCGTATGCACAAGCTGCCTCAGATCGGGCAAGGTCAACCGTGCCGTCTGATAGCATAACAACCGGAAGTCTTAAGCTGATGCTTAAGGCTTTTTGTTTTGCCCGGATAATGATATGATTCATTAAACTGGTTAAAGCTGATGAGGTGAGATATGTCTGTAATACTCAGAAATGAATACGGCGCGGTTGCCGTCAATAAAGGCGTACTGGAACGGATGATAGTTGAGGACCTCCTTGACATGGGAGATGATATCATTCTGTGCAGCAAGAAGGGCAAGCCTATCGGAACCAGGACTTCGAGATTCATGGATCCTGATTATTTTGACGCAGTCGAGATCTATGACAAGAAGAATATTGTGAGAGTCAAGATTTTTATTATTACTAAGCTCGGAACCAGTATTTCAGACATAGCCGAGAAGATTTTTTCAATGGTAGAGAATGATTATGAGATACTGCATCTTGCCAAGCCCGGCAGCATATCGGTACATGTAAGAGGCGTAATGTCAGATCAGATCATCAAAAGAAATATAGAAGTAGTCAGAAGAAATGCCTGATAAACTGTCATTTTTCGATGATGTAACGAATATCAAGGGTATAGGAAGCAGGAAACAGCAGACGCTTGAGGCCATGGGCATCACAACAGTAGGCGGCCTGCTTTCATATTTTCCTGTCAGATATAAGGACAGGAGAGGCCTGATACCTGCGTCACGGGCCGGCGAGGACCGTGATACTTTGGTATGCGGTGAACTCATCAGAGTGCAGATCAGGCCGCTTTCCGGACACAGGAGCATAGTAGAATGCACCCTCAGAGATAACAGCTGCGTTTTCAGTGCCGCATTCTTCAACATGCCATATCTGAGAAAAACGCTGAAGACAGGTACAAAATATGTCCTTTTCGGCAGGATGAAGATAAGAAACGGCATGAGATCCTGGACCAACCCGGAGATGGCGCCGGAAGGTTCAGAGCGGGATCTCCGAGGCATTATTCCTATATACAGGACTGCTCCCGGGATAAGCGGAGTCAATCTGACCAAATGGATCAGGACAGCACTTGATACAGCGGATCTGAGCGAGGAGTGGATCAGCCCCCGCGTTATAGAAAACAGAAGGCTCTGCGGACGGGAATTTGCTTACAGGAACATACACTTTCCCGAGAGCGAGCAGCATTATAAGGCAGCAAGATACCGGATCGTATACGAGCAGCTTCTGACATATCAGCTGGCGATAAGGATGAGCCGGCTGAGGCTGGAAACTGCTGCGGATGATGCTTCTGTCCCGGATGAGGACATCGGCCCGTTTATCCGGTCTCTGCCTTTTGACCTGACAGAGGGACAGCGGAAATGCATATCAGATATAGAGAAAGATCTTATATCGGCAAGACCGATGAACCGTCTGGTACAGGGAGATGTCGGCTGCGGTAAGACTGTCGTGGCAGAGGCCGCGATATTCAAGTGCGCGTCAGCCGGGCATCAGTCAGCTATGATGGCGCCGACAGAGATCCTTGCGCGGCAGCATTTTGAAAGACTGCGGGCAGATCTTGAGCCGTATGGGATAAGGGTCGTACTGCTGATAAGTGGTATGAAGGCAGCCGCGCGCAGACAGGTGCTGGCGGATATCGCTGAGGGCAGAGCCGATGTTGTGACCGGCACCCATGCGATAATACAGAAGGATGTTGAGTTTTCAGATCTTGCTCTGGTCATAACCGATGAGCAGCACAGATTCGGTGTCAATCAGCGCAAAACACTGACCCGTAAAGGACGGGGAGTCAATGTGCTGGTCATGTCAGCTACTCCTATACCAAGGACGCTGGCAGCCACGGTTTTCGGAGATATGGATTTCAGCATAATAAGAACGAGGCCGCAGGGACGCAGAGAGATCATCACCCGGGCGCTTGATCAGAGCAGCCGGGAAAGAGCATACAGAGCGGTAAGGGATGAACTTTCCGCGGGAAACCTCGCGTACATTATCGCTCCGAGTATAGACAGTGAGGATGAGGACCTTTCATCTGTGATGCAGCTATATGCTGAGGTGCAGGGCAGGTTTCCGGGGGAGAGACCGGCATTGCTTCACGGAAAGCTCTCCAAGGAAGAAAAGGAATCCATAATGGATGACTTCGCTGCCCACAGAACCAACATACTGGTGTCTACGGTGGTGATAGAGGTCGGTATCGATGTACCGGATGCTACGATAATAGTGATCGAGAATTCAGAGAGGTTCGGCCTTGCACAGATGCATCAGCTGAGAGGCAGAGTCGGACGCAGCGATAAACAGTCCTACTGCTATCTGATCAATTACAGCAGATCAGAGACAGCAGTCGCCAGAGCCAGGGCTATGGCAGAAATAAGCGATGGGTTCGAGATCAGCGAAGTGGATTACAGACTGCGGGGGCCGGGAGATATAATGGGTACGATGCAGTCCGGAAACTACACCCGGGATATTCTTGCTCTGTGCAGATATACTGATATACTGGAAGCTGCAATGCAGGATGCTGACTGCATTATTGCTTCGCCTGACGGTACTGATCTGGTTTATGTAGAAGAGTATATGAATTCAGGTTCAGAAACAGACAATTCAAACATTCTGTGAGATACGTGTACCGGGGCCGTTCTCATAACACCGGGAAAGGATGGTACCGCAAAAGGAGAACTGGTATGAAAATCACTTCAGGAGAATTCAAGTACAGAAATATTGAGGTGCCGAGGGGCATCAGACCTACGACAGAGAAGGTGCGTGAAGCGATCTTCAGCATGATAAGGGACTGGATACCCGGAGCCTGTGTCGCGGATCTCTTTGCAGGCAGCGGCGCTATGGGACTGGAAGCCCTGTCACGGGGCGCGGAAAAGTGCTGGTTTGCGGAACTGAACCGGCAGAATTACAGAGTTTTGCTCGCCAATATAGATAACTGCCGGGCCGGTGAAAGGTGCAAAGTGCTGAACAGCGACTACAAAGCGGCGATCTCAAGGATCACCGACAAGCTGGATATAGTGATCCTGGATCCTCCGTACGAACAGCTTGACTATTACCCACAGGCGCTGGAACTGCTTCAGGAGAAAAAACTGCTGGATGAAGGAAGTGTAGTTGTCGCGGAACATCTTTACGATAATAAGTTATCAGAAAGCTATGGCAGATTGGTCAGAATCAAGGAAAAAAAGTACGGATCCATTGGCGTGGACGTCTATATATTTGAATAGTTTATTGCTAAAAATCCTTAACTTTGCTACACTTGACTCTGTAAGGATTATATAATTATGGAAAGAAAAGCTCTGTACGCGGGATCTTTTGATCCTGTTACCAACGGACATCTCAATATCATCGAGCGGGCGGCCCGCATATTTGACTCGCTGACCGTTGTGATCGCCATCAACGTAAACAAGAATTATCTGTTTGATATTGACGAGAGGGTTGAGATCATGAAGGAGGTCACGGGACATCTTTCCAATGTCAGGGTTGATACGTTCAGCGGTTTGATTGCTGATTATGTCAACCGGAACGGGTTTGACGCATATGTCAGGGGACTTAGAGCTACTACTGATTTTGAGAACGAACTGCAGATGGCTCAGATGAATGCCAGACTGTTCACGGGGAATACGGAATCTGTATTCCTGATGACCGATCCTCAGTATTCATTCATAAGCTCAAGTCTCGTCAAAGAGGTTGCTTTATTCGGCGGCAGTGTGGACGGACTTGTACCTGAATATGTAGTATCAAGGATCAGATCTAAATTGCAGGAGGAATAAATTATGAACGATGACAGCATCAAAATCATGTCGCTGCTTGATGAACTCGAGGAGCTGATCAATTCTTCGGGCAAGATGCCTTTCTCTGAAAAGGGTATCATCGATCTCGATGTAGCGCAGAAGATCATCGAAGACATGAGACTCAATCTCCCTAGGGATATCCAGCAGGCGAAGTGGCTGGGTCAGGAGAAAGACAGGATCATCAATGATGCCAAGAGAGAATACAACCGCATGATCAACGAGGCAAGGGATCAGGTCGAGTATCTTGTCAACAACAACAGCATTTATAAGGATGCTCAGAAGAGGGCTGATGCTCTGATGAAAGAAGCGGAGAATCACTCCAACTACATGAAATACAGATCTTATGAGTATATTGATCAGCTTCTGTATGACATGCAGAATGATATCGCCGGTGTTGGCGCTGCATACATCCAGCCGATGACCGATTATTTCACCGAGATGCTGAACAACATCAATGCAAGAGTCAATCAGAACAGACAGGAAATGAAGACTCTCGCAGAGAGAGTACAGCTTGGAGAACCTCCGGCAGAGACTCCGGAGACCCCGGCAGAATAATTCAGTTATCCAATAACAGGAACTCAAGGGACCGGATAAGCATTCGGTCCCGTTTTTTGAAAGTATGAAAGCCGCAGGAATCATAGCAGAATACAATCCATTCCATAAAGGACACCTCCATCACATTGCTGAGACTCGCGTGATCAGCGGATGTGACGCTGTTGTTGCGGCCATGAGCGGGAACTTTGTACAGCGCGGAATGCCCGCTGTGTGGGACAAATGGACCAGAGCAGAGCACGCGCTCAAATCCGGCGCGGATCTGGTCATTGAGATACCTGTTATGTACTGTCTCTCAGACGCAGGCCGCTATGCTTCTGCAGGGGTCCGCCTGCTTGAATCGCTGGGACAGACGGAGTGGATATCTTTCGGAAGCGAGTCGGGTGATACCGCTGCCCTGACAGAAACCGCGGAGTTTATCCGGCAGAACAGGCAGCGTATCGATGAAGGCATCCGTCTCATGAGAAAAGAAGGCTTCAGCTATCCGGCGGCAAGAGAGAAGGTTTTCACAGAACTCGGTGGTCCGCGGTCTGCTGCCGGCCTTTCAGGTTCGCCTAATGACATTCTTGGGCTGGAATACATTCTCGCAATGGAGAAGTCTGTACCTCTTGCAGTCAGAAGACAGGGGGCAGGTTATCACGAAACTGCAGACGCTGATGGATTGATGAGCGCGACCGGGATCCGTAAATTGATGAGAGACGGCGGAGACATCAGGAACTGCACACCTGCATGTGTTGCTGAAGAAACGAAGAAAAGATCGGTTTTCTCCCGGGGCAGCGCGGAGGAAAGAGTTCTGATGGATCTGCTGCGGTTTTCTGTTCTGAACAGCTCTGCTGAAGCGATCGATGAATGCCCGTCCGGCGGTGAAGGTCTCGGGAATCTTCTTAAGAGTAATATCAGAAGAGCCGGCAGCCCGGATGAACTAATCATGTCAGTCAAGTCGAAAAGATATACATATACAAGGATCTCCAGGCTTTGCATGCAGGTTCTGCTGGGCATTTCAAGGGATGGCAGCCTCCCGGGATATATCAGAGTGCTCGGCTTCACAGAAAAGGGGCGGCAGCTTCTCGCTGAGATAAGGAACCTTGAGACAGCATCGCTGCCAGTCATAACCAATATCAATAAAGAAGCCCATGTGCTGAATGACAGTTCGCGCAGGATGCTTGAAAAGGATGTTCACGCGGCAGACATATACAATCTGATCAGGGGTTCAGACATAGATGCGTGCAGTGATTACAGACACATGCCGGTGATCGTAAAATGAGTCTGCAGCTGAAAAAATTCTGTATAAATAAAAGTAATAATAAAAAAGGGTTGCATTAAGAATCCGTTTGCGTTATTTTAAATATTGCGTGGCGGGGTGTGGCTCAGCTTGGTAGAGCGCTTCGTTCGGGACGAAGAGGTCGCACGTTCGAATCGTGTCACCCCGACCATTTAAGGGACTGCCGGCAGGCGGTCCCTTGATTTTTCCGATGAATAGCCGAAAACATCTGAAAAATCATTGACAATGGCGCAGCCCGTGAATATAATAATTGAGTGCGTCAGTCATTTTGGCGCGATTGATATGCTGATAATCAGAATTTACATATAAGGAGGTGTCGACAGTGGCAGTACCTAAGAGGAAAACATCACAGGCTAAGACAAGCGGCAGGAAGGCTGCTAACATGAAGAAGAGCATTACCGGACTTTCGATCTGTCCTCAGTGCCATGAGCCAAAGCTTCCACACAGAGTATGTCCTAACTGCGGTTACTATGACGGCAAAGACGTCGTGAACGCAGAATAATTAAGGATCGTTACACGATCATCATTGATGGAAGGGTGCAAGCTGATGAGGCTTGCACTATTTGTTTGTCTCCCAAATAATGTAAAGATGACTTTACAGACACAACATATCGGTAAGATATGTGGTGACTCCATCAATATATCGTGGTATAATATATTGATTTTTTATGTGCAGACACTTTTAGTGTGCCTTTACATATGATTATAAGGAGGAATTTACAGTGTCTTATCTGGAAGCGATAATACTGGGACTGGTGCAGGGACTCACTGAGTTTCTGCCGGTGAGCAGCTCCGGACATCTTTTGATCGTCCAGCATTTTCTGGGAATATCCGGGGATTCTGTGCTTATTTTTACGATACTGCTTCATGTGGGCACTCTCGTATCCATTTTTTTCTGTTACTGGAACGACCTGCTTGAACTTATCAAGGAACTTTTCATTACGATAGCAGATCTGGTGACAGGAAAGGGCCTGAGGCTCAAAGAGAGACCTGTACGCAAGCTGGGCGTTATGATCATCATAGCTTCGATCCCGACTGCGATCATAGGTCTGGCCTTCAATGACCTGTTCGAGTCTTTCTATAAGACACTTCTGCCTACAGGAGTCGGACTGCTTGTCACAGGCGTTCTGCTGTGGATCGCGCAGTCGAAGAGAAAGAACACTACAGGCATCAGGCAGATGACATGGATGCACGCGGTCATCATAGGCACTATGCAGGGCGTAGCTATCTGTCCGGGAATTTCAAGATCGGGCTCTACTCTCGTAGGAGGACTTCTGTCCGGTCTTGAAAGAGAGTTCGCCGTCGAGTTCGCGTTTCTGATCTCCGTACCTTCGATCCTGGGATCACTCATACTGGAGGCACATGGCGGTGAGATGGGAGCTGCGGCCACAAGCATGGGCCCGGTGCTGGTCGGATGCGTGGTGGCGGCGTTGTCCGGTGTGATCGCAATCAAAACGATGATCACTGTTGTAAGGAAGTACAGCCTCAGATTCTTCTCGTTTTATGTATGGCTGGTGGGAGCTTTCCTTATAATATATACAATCAGGAACAACTGACAGACTTACAGAACTTACTGAAAGTATGCAGAGCAGGAGATAATCTATGGCAGCAGACAATCAGAACAATACAACTAAAAGAGGCCCGGGCAGACCGCCTGGGAGCAAGAACAAGAAGAGCGCATCATCATCCGGAAAGAGCAGCCAGACTGCTGCTTCGGCAAGTCCGGATCAGATCAAAATAGATAAGATCAGAGCGATGCAGGAGGAATACGACCGCGACAGGCGCAACATAGATGTGATATGGAGCATCACTCTGTTCGCGCTCGGCCTGTTCCTGCTCATCACTGTTGTAATGAATTCCACAGGAACATTTGGTTCCAAGGTACATAACATCTGCATGGGACTGTTCGGGATCATGGCATATGTACTCCCGTTTTTCGTGATGCTGTTCGCATTGCTGATACTTCTCCGCAAGATGCAGCACATCAGCGGCAGGACAGTAATATTCAGCATATTGATATTCCTGAATATGTGCATGCTCAACTCCTACCGTTTTATCGATGAGAATTCACTGGGATTCGGATTCATTGAGATGGCGCAGTACTATGTTGATGGTGTCAAAGGCGAGGGCGGAGGCGCTCTAGGAATGGAACTCGGCTCGATCCTTGTTAAATTCTTCGGTATGCCGGGTCTCCTCATTATTGCTTCGGCAGTGCTGCTGATTTCAGTATTTCTTGTTGCAAATACTCCGATATCGAGATTTTTCGATAACATGTTCAAAAAGCATGAGGAGAAGCGCATAATACGGGAAATGGAGGAGGCTGAAATGGCTAAGGTCCAGATGGCTGTTGCAAGTACCGCAACGCCGGGGGCTGATCCGTATACGGGTATTGTGCCGGGAGGAGCAGAGCCGGAGACGGGAGAATCTTCTGTCGGCGCGTCTGTCAAGTCAGTATGGAAGTCCCTGCTGAATCTCCTCAGGGTTGACGATGAAGAAGCAGACTCTGTACCGAGCCAGAGAGACCAGTATGATGCTCTCAGACATGGCGGCGCAACCTCTGCAGCAGCGGTTTCCGGATCCGGCAGGGTCATTGAGCCTCTTGCGCCGATGAATCCAATGGCTGCTGAACAGCCTCATTCAGATGAGGATGAGATCACATATACACAGGTCTTCGGAAAAGACACGTTTTTCGGTCAGATAGCCAAAAAGATTACCGGAGCGTTTTCACAGGACAAGACTGTCAATGAAACAGACAGAACTGTCACAGCTGATGAACGCATGCATTATGACGATGTGGATGACCTGGACTTCGGCTATCCGGGAAGGAAAACGACTCCGAAACCTGCTGATAATACCGGAAAGGGAATGACAGAGAAATCCCCTGCCGTGTCTGCGTCATACGGCATGGGCGGCGATGTGTCACCTTCAGGATATGGAGGGAAAAGGTACGGACTGGGGGATGACAATGAATACGGTCATTCCGGCGGATTCGGACTTGACGGTCACCGCGGCAGCGGAAGAAATAGCGGCCTTGGAGATTTTTCTTACAGCGGAGGCAATGCCGCAGGCGCAGGAATTGCCATGACTGCGCAGGGTCTTTCAGGCAAAGGCATGGATGGCGGATACGAAGCTGCCAATAAGCACAGGCAAAAGATAACCGGAACCAGCTCAAAGCCTGACAAGGGACTTGAGGAAGATGCCGACGGAGTGAGAAAACCTCGCAAATCCGGCAAGGGTCTGCAGGAAGAAACTGCGAGGTCCGAAGAGGATCAGGCTCTTGCTGACAGTTTTGCCGCGCAGGCTGATGACAGCGCATATGTGCTTCCGCCTGTCAATCTTCTCAAAAAGAGCACCGGCCCTAAACAGATGATGACAGAATATCAGCTGGAAGAGAAAGCTGATCTCCTTGAGAAGACTCTGAATGACTTCGGAGTGGATGCTAAAGTCATCAAAGTAACACAAGGCGCATCCGTGACAAGGTATGAGGTGCAGCCGGCAACGGGCGTCAAGGTCGCCAGCATCACAAGGCTGGCTGATGATATAGCTCTTAACCTGAGAGCCAAGACCATAAGGATCGAAGCTCCTATCCCGGGCAAAGCGGCTGTAGGCATCGAGGTCGAGAATGACAAGCCGTCACCTGTATTCGTGCGTGAACTCATTGAATCTGAAGAATTCATGTCTGCGGATTCGAAGATATCGTTCGTCGTCGGCAAGGACATCTCCGGAAATAATATCGTTGCCGATCTCAAGGAAATGCCGCATCTGCTGATCGCAGGCGCTACCGGTTCGGGCAAGTCGGTATGTATCAACACGATAATAGCGAGCTTCCTGTATAAAGCAAAGCCATCCGAACTCAAGCTCGTTATGATCGACCCTAAGGTAGTAGAACTGGCGAACTACAACGGTATACCTCACATGCTGACACCGGTGGTCACTGATGCCCGCAAGGCTTCAAGAGCACTTGCTATCGCAGTGGAGGAGATGGACAAAAGGTACGAGCTTTTCGCCAAAGAAGGCGTCAAGGATCTTGTATCGTATAACGAGCTGATGAGAGCCAATCATGAGCCGCAGAACTGCAAGCCTCAGATCGTCATCATTATTGACGAGCTGGCAGATCTGATGATGGCTGCCCCGGCAGAAGTTGAAAACTCGATCTGCAGACTTGCCCAGAAAGCCAGAGCCGCGGGAATGCATCTTATCGTTGCTACACAGAGGCCTTCTGTTGATGTAGTCACAGGTCTCATCAAGGCTAATATACCTTCAAGGATCGCGTTCAGTGTCGCTTCCCAGTTTGATTCAAGGACGATCCTTGATATGGCGGGAGCAGAGAAACTCCTGGGTAAGGGAGACATGCTGTTCTCACCTGTAGGGTCGAACAAGCCTTACAGAGTTCAGGGACCTTATATCTCAGACGGTGAGATCGAAAAGCTCATCAAGTTCGTCAAGAAAGAAGGCGGCGGGCCTGTATATGATGAAGAGATACAGAAAGCGATAGAGAGCAATGAAAAGAGAGCCGGAGCAGAGCCTCAGGATGAACTTACCGAAGATGCCATTGCTTTCATCCTCAAATCAGGACAGGCTTCCGTATCTATGCTTCAGAGACGCTTCAGGATCGGATACAACAGAGCTGCCAGGATCATTGATGAGATTGAAGAAAAGGGTATCATCGGACCTTCCGACGGTTCCAGACCGAGACAGGTCCTGATCACAGAGGATCAGTATTACAGCGGAGGCGCAAATGCTGCCGCTGCAGCTGAGACCATAGATGAGATCTCTCCTCAGGAGAAGGCAGAACTTAATGCCAAGGTACAGGGCAAACCACACATGCAGCTGGTATCCCAGCAGGAGCGTCAGATATCTGAAGAAGAGATACCTGCGCCGCCGGCGGATACATCCCGCAATACTGCGGTGGACTATTTCAATTCACTGCCGGAAAGCGTACGGAAGATGATACTGAATTCAGATAATAATATTGATTAGGAAAACACTGACAGTATGAAAAAAATCTACATAGATACACTTGGCTGTGCCAAAAATGAATACGATTCGCAGATGCTTGCGGCCTCACTGGTTCAGAGAGGCTGCAGCATTGTGTTTGAGCCGGAAGAAGCAGATATTCTCATAGTCAATACCTGCGGATTCATAGAAGATGCCAAGAAAGAATCGATCGCGAGGATCTTTGAACTTGCTGATGAGAAAGGCAGGGACAAAAAACTCGTAGTTACAGGATGTCTCTCAGAGAGATATCACAGCGAACTTGCTGAAGAAATCCCGGAAGCAGATCTGTTCTTCGGAGTCAATGATTACGATGCGCTGCCGGATATCCTGCTGGCTGAGACTGATTCAGGCGATATGGTGGGTGATACAATAGACGATCTCAGATACAGGGAGAGATTATTCGATGAAGGAGCTCATTACGGCTATCTCAAGATCGCGGAAGGCTGCAATAACGCCTGCAGTTTCTGCGCGATCCCTTCGATCCGCGGACCATACAGATCAAAGCGTATCGAAGACTGCGTCCGTGAAGCGCAGGATATGGCGGACGCCGGGATCAGGGAACTGATCCTGATCGCGCAGGATACATCCCAGTACGGACGGGATCTGTACGGCAGACTCTGTCTTCCCGACCTTCTCAGGCAGCTTTGCCTCATCGAAGGCATCGAATGGATCAGGCTGATGTATGTTTACGATAATGGTATTACTGAAGAACTCATTGAAACCATAGCCAATGAGCCGAAGATCTGTAAATATATCGACATGCCGATCCAGCATATTTCCGACAGAGTTCTTCATCTTATGAGAAGACAGTCAACAGGTGACTCCATACGCGCCGCGATCAGCCTGCTCAGAGAAAGGATACCTGATGTGCATATCAGGACGACACTTCTTGTAGGTTTCCCGGGAGAGACTGACGAGGATATGGCCGAACTTCTTGAGTTTATCGATACTATGCATATAGACAGGCTCGGAGCATTTGCTTTTTCTGACGAAGAGGGAACACCGTCATTTGAAATGGACGGCAAAATCGATGAAGAGATCAGACAGGACAGACGAAATGCCGTCATGGAGCACCAGCTGAGAGTCAGCGAGGAACTCAATGAGAAAAAGATCGGAAAAGTATACGAAGTTATAGTGGATGAGATCATAGATGACTGTGTTTATTCAGGCAGGACCAGATATGATTCGCCTGAAATAGACTGCAATGTCACGTTCGAAAGCGAAACTTATCTTGAGCCCGGTGACATTGTCGATGTAGAGATAGTCAACGCATATGAATATGATCTCGAAGGCCGTATTGTGGACTGATAACAATTGAAACGGAAGGAGAAGTGAAATGAATCTTCCTAATAAACTTACAGTCGCGAGAATGATCGCCGTACCTTTCTTCATAGTTTTCTTCATGCTGGGAATGTATATTCCCGCGCTGGTGATATTCATTGCGGCGTCGTTCACCGACTTTCTTGACGGAAAGATAGCGAGATCACGGAATCTCGTCACTAACTTCGGTAAAATAATGGATCCTCTTGCGGACAAAATACTTGTTTACTCGGCGCTGTGCCTCTTCATAGAGACCGGAAATATCGAAGCATGGATGCTGATCATCATCCTTGCCAGAGAGTTCGTCGTTGCAGGAATGAGAACGGTGGCCGCTTCCGAAGGACGCGTTCTCGCTGCAGGCATGTCAGGCAAGATCAAGACAGTGCTGCAGATGATAGCTGTCATTCTGATGCTGCTCAGCCGCTGCCTGCCGGACGTCACCATGATCTCTACTGCAGCATACGCTATATTCATAGCTTCACTCGTTATGACGGTATACTCCGGAGCAGAATACGTATACAGGAACAGAGACGTTTTCTCCATGTAGCGGAAGAAGGATAATAATATGAAGACATCGATCATTGCCGTCGGGACGGAGCTTCTGTTCGGACAGACTGTAAACACCAACGCGGCATTCCTTTCAGAACAGCTCAACCTCATGGGTTTTGACGTAATGTATCACTTTGTGGTAGGCGATAATCCGGCCAGACTCAGGGCAAAACTCGCTGAGGCGTTTGAGGACACTGACCTGGTACTTCTGACAGGCGGACTCGGACCGACTCAGGACGATCTGACTAAGGAAATAGTTGCAGAGTTCATGGGCGCGGGTATGTATAGAGATGAAAAAGTCATGTCAGACCTCGAATCTTTCTTTGCGCAGCGTGGCCGCACCATGACGGAAAATAATATCAAACAGGCATATCTGCCTGATGGATGCACGCCTCTGTATAACGCTTCCGGAACCGCTCCGGGATTTGCGCTCGAAAAGGACGGCAAGACTGTTATATGCTTCCCGGGACCCCCGCGCGAGATGAAGTGGCTGTTTGAAAACGGCGCAAGGCAGTATCTCGAAAATCTGATGGACAAGAAGATGTATTACCGTGTCATCCGTACTATCGGCATCGGGGAGTCAGATCTTGAAACGCTTCTGCTGCCTCTGATAGACGGTCAGACAGATCCTACGATCGCGACTTATGCAAAAGAAGGCGAATGTACTCTCAGGGTCGCTTCTCAGAGGGACACCATAGAGGAAGCCAGATCAGCTGTTGAGCAGATGATCATACGCATTGATGAACTGGCAGGCAGATACATCTACAGCTACGATGACGAAGAACTTGTAGAAGTTGTTGTAAGACTTCTCAAAGAGAAACACCTGACGATCTCCGCGGCCGAGTCATGTACAGGGGGTAAATTTGCCGGCGCGATTACCGATGTTGCCGGAGCCTCAGAGGTGATAAAGGCTTCATATGTCACATACAGCAATGAGGCCAAGCATGCACTGGTGGGCGTTCCTATGGAGACGATAGATACATACGGTGTTGTAAGCGCGGAAACGGCAGAGACGATGGCAGCCGGTGCGCAGAAAGCGTTCGGAGCGGACATAGGGATATCCATTACCGGCTTTGCGGGACCGGAAGCCGACCCGGGGCATAATGCGGGGGAGGCCTTCATCGGATACGCTTACAGAGGAAAAGTCGGCAGCGTTCCGGTCAATACATCCCGCAATTTCAGAAACTGGAACCGGAATTATTTCCTGCTCAGGATGCTGAGAACCGTATATCTGCTTGTGAAGGGTGAAATATAGATCCGGACAGAGCAAAAAAACAATAAAAAACTTTGCAAAGGTCGTGAATTGCAGGATCTGATGATCCCTGCGTTCGACAAAAAACAGGATGCGGCTATAATTAATGATGGCAAGTAAAATATAAAAAATCATTGACAGGAAGGGACCGGCAAAGTATTATATATACGAACACTTGTTCTGAAAATATTCGGGAGGAACCATGGCTACTATTAATACAGATAATGCAGCAAAGGAAAAAGCCCTCAATCAGGCGCTTGAACAGATACAGAAGCAGTACGGCAAAGGTGCCATCATGAAACTCGGCGATGCCGGTCCTGTGACCAATCTGGATGTTATTTCCACAGGATCCATCAGTCTCGATATGGCTACAGGAGTCGGAGGATATCCTAAGGGAAGGATCATAGAGATCTATGGTCCTGAGTCATCAGGAAAGACAACACTCACTCTGCATGCAATAGCAGAGGCACAGAAGAACGGCGGCCAGGCAGCTTTTATTGATGCTGAGCATGCTCTCGATCCTGTGTACGCAAAGAATCTCGGAGTCAACGTCGATGAACTGCTTGTTTCACAGCCGGATACAGGTGAGCAGGCGCTCGAGATATGCGAGATGCTCGCCCGCAGCGGAGCTCTCGATATCATAGTCATAGACTCTGTAGCAGCTCTTGTTCCTAAGGCAGAGATCCAGGGTGAGATGGGAGACTCTCATGTGGGTCTTCAGGCGAGACTCATGTCACAGGCTCTCCGTAAGATCGCAGGCGCTGTCAACAAGTCCAATACATGTGTCATCTTCATCAATCAGCTGAGAGAGAAAATCGGTATCATGTTCGGCAACCCGGAGACGACTACCGGCGGCAGGGCCCTCAAGTTCTATGCATCCATGAGACTCGATGTCAGAAGAGTGGAGACTATCAAGAAGGGCGAGGACATGCTCGGAAACAGGACCAGAGTCAAGATCGTCAAGAACAAAGTAGCTCCTCCTTTCAAGAAGGCAGAGTTCGATATCATGTACGGTACAGGAATATCCCTTGCGGGAGATATCCTCGATACGGCAACAGATCTCGGTATCATTGACAAGGCAGGTTCATGGTACAGCTACAACGGCGAGCGTATCGGTCAGGGCAGAGAGAATGTCAAGCTCTATCTTGAGGAGCACAGGGATGTCCTCAATGAGGTCCGCTCCAGAGTAATGGCATCCTTTGAGGAGTCAAGACGTCCGTCTCAGGGTGACATCCGTGTCGATGAGGACGGAGTGGTTATTGAAGGATAAGATCATGATCCTGAGCTTCTGACGAAATATACAAAGTTCGCCATTTTTATCAATTATTAGTAAAAAATTCTTGACGCGCATATATGCTTTTGTTATACTTGAACGCGGTCAACCGCACGTAAAGGGTTATTTTAAGCATCACACCACATTGATCCGACAGTGATGCACCCGGTTCGGCGAGTCTGGTTTAAGGAGGAAAAACATATAATGTACGCAATTATCAGAACAGGCGGCAAGCAGTACAGAGTACAGGAGAACGATGAGTTCAGAGTAGAGAAGCTTGACGCACAGGTTGGTGACAAGGTAGTCTTTGACGAAGTTATCGCAGTAGGCGGAGACGAGCTCGTAGTAGGCACCCCGCTTGTAAGCGGTTACGCAGTTGAAGCTGAGGTACTTGAGCAGGGTAAGGCTGACAAGGTTATTATCTACAAGTACAAGGCTAAGAAAGATTACAGACGTAAGAACGGCCACAGACAGCCATATACACTGGTCAAGGTAACAGGTATCGGCGCTGCTAAGGCTGATAATAAGGAATCCGCAGCAAATGCTGAGACTCCTGCAACAGAGACAGCCAAGGCTAACGCATCCATGAAGAAGGATGAACTCCTTGCTATCGCTAAGGAAATGGGCATCGAGGTTGCTGCTAAGGCAACTAAGGCTGAAATCCTTGCAGCTATCGAGGCTAACTAATAAGGAACAGGAGGTAAAATTCGATGTCAAGTAAAAAGGGAGTAGGAAGTTCCAAGAACGGCAGAGATTCCGAGTCCAAGAGACTTGGACTTAAGGTAGGTGCCGGTGAATATGTAAGCGCTGGAAGCATCATCATGAGACAGAGAGGCACTAAGCTGCATCCTGGTAACAATGTCGGCATCGGCGGAGATGACACTCTGTTCGCAAAGATCGACGGAACTGTAAAGTTCGAGAGATACGACAAGAAGAGAAAGAAAGTAAGCGTTTACAGCAAGGAAGCATAATTCCTCGATTCAACACTTCAGCCCCTGCATTTCAGGGGCTGTTTTTTCGCATTTAGAACAGGAGCAGAGAAATGTTCGTAGACAGAGCGGAAATAACGATCAGATCGGGCAAGGGCGGAAACGGTGCAGTCACGTTCAGGCGTGATCCATATGTCCCTGACGGCGGACCGGATGGCGGTGACGGAGGTGACGGCGGCAGTGTTATTTTTGTTGCTGACCGCAACCTCAGAACTCTGATGGATCTCAAATACAAGAGAAAATATCAGGCCGAGAACGGACAGAACGGAATGAAAAGAAACCGTTACGGAAAGAAAGGTCAGGATCTGTATATCAAGGTCCCTGTGGGAACACTCATAATTGATAAGGAAACGGGCCACCTGATGAAGGATCTGTGCACAGACGGAGACACAGTCGTTGCTGCTAAGGGCGGCAAGGGCGGAAGAGGCAATGTGCATTACAAGAGCAGCATCCGACAGGCACCGAATTTTGCCGAGGCAGGAGGTTTTGCCAGAGAGAGAGAAGTTATCCTTGAGCTCAAGCTGATAGCGGATGTCGGACTTCTGGGATTCCCTAACGTGGGCAAGTCGACGCTTCTGTCGGTATGTACCAATTCCAGGCCTAAGATAGCAGGGTATCACTTTACGACGATAGATCCTAATCTCGGAGTAGTATATATCCATGATACAAGTTTTGTTATGGCTGATATTGCCGGCATCATCGAAGGAGCCTCACAGGGCGCGGGTCTGGGATACAAGTTCCTCAAGCATATTGAAAGGACCAAGGTCCTGATCCATGTAGTGGATGTCTCCGGTTCAGAAGGAAGAGATCCGTCTGATGACTACAGGAAGATCCTCGCTGAACTTGAGCAGTACGATCCGAAACTTCTCAGAAAGCCGCAGATCATTGCTGCCAATAAAACGGATATCATTACCGATCAGGCAAAGTATGACGAGTTCATGGCATTCATGAAAGCCGAAGGAAGGAAGGTCGTTCCTGTCAGCGCGGCGACCAGACAGGGCATTACAGAGCTTCTGAATGAAGTGCTGCACGAGATAGAAACCTATGAAGAGCCAGAAGAGCAGCAGATGACAATGTACGACTTTGCGGCTGATGATTATGATGCTGACTACAGGAAGATCAGCGCTTACAGGGACGAGGACGGAGCGTACGTTCTTGAAGGCAAACAGCTTACCAAAATATTCAATTCCACGAATTTCACTGATCAGGGATCAATAAGATATCTGTACAATTATATTGAGAAACAGGGAGGCATCAAACTTCTCAGACAGCTCGGTCTCAAGGAAGGAGATACTGTACGAATACAGGATTTCGAGTTTGAGTATACTGAGGACTGACAGCCACAAGTCATAGTAAACAGCATTGCAGTCAACGAAGGGGAGATATTATCTTCCCTTTTTTGTACATAAAAATCTCTGTTTTCAGCAATCTCTTAATGCAAAAAACGCTGCTTCTGCTCAATCCGGTATAGAAATGAAGAGAACAGGGCGTATTTTGCAGTTTTATATAAATATTCTGTAAACACTGACTTATTTTGCGTGGGAGCTGGACTATATTAATATTGCGGCATAGCAAAGAAGGCGAAATCTTGACCTGAGGTGACAGGAATGCAAAGCAATGCTGCAAACAAGATCAGATCGGCAGCCGAAGATCTGATAAGTGACAGGAAGAATATTGTCAAAGGACTGCTGATAATCCTGATTCTGATGATCGCGCTGATACTGCGCCTGCATGAGAACAGCAAAGCCGATATAACTATCGAGGACAGCAGCACACCGGGCGGCAGCACGGAGATATGTGTCGACATAGGCGGTGCGGTCGTCAGTCCGGGAGTATACACTGTGGACAGCGGGACAAGGCTTTTCGAAGTCATAGATCTGGCGGGCGGCCTTCTCAGCAATGCTGATACCGACTCTATCAACAGAGCTGAATATGTGGAAGACGGAGAGAAGATATATATACCGTCAAGAGCTGCAGTGAATGCTGATGGTACGGAACAGGCCTCTACAGAAGAAACTCCCCGGACTGATACAGCTCAGGGAGAAACCGGTGCAGCCGCAGGATCTTCCGGCGGACTTGTCAATATCAATTCAGCATCAAAAGAAGAACTCATGACACTTAAGGGCATCGGTGAAGCCAAAGCGGACAGCATCATTGAATACCGCAGCAAGACAAGATTCCGCAGCAAAGAGGACATAAAGGATGTAGATGGGATCGGAGATTCGATTTATAACAACATTAAAGATTATATTATTGTGTAAAAGGAGATGATGAAAAATGAAGACTCCAGAGAAGGACAATACAGATAATCTGAGAATTCTCATTGACCAGCTGTCTGCGATCACTCAATGGATCTCTGATAACGGAGACATCAGAACAATCATGGATGCTTCACCGAGAGCGAAAGGAACATATCTCTTCGGTTTCGAGCCGGCATCGGACCATACTGTGAATGATCTTGAAAGGTATCAGGAATTCTATGCTCTTGCAACTGTAACGCTGCAGGAATACGGCATCAAGATGGAGCACAACGGCTATGCGTATCTGCTTGAAGCAGTCAGGATAGTCAATGACCGGAATACCAGCAAAGTAAGCCTTAAGACAGATGTTTATCCTTTCATTGCGCGCAAATACCGGATCAGCAATTCGGACAGTATCGAACATAACATCAGAAATGCCATCGGAGCCGCATTTACTGACTGCGCCAAAAACAGACGGGTCAGCAAGATGAGTATTTTTGATGAGAAACCGTCCAACAAGAAATTCATCACATACATCTCTGATATCGTGAACAGACAGATGTATGACAGAGTTCACAGTAAAGAAACCGTCAGTTGATTTGGGCAGCTTCGTTATGTTAGCATGATGCTGCGGCGTCATGAAGCTGGGCCGCAAATAATCAGACGGGGATAGAATATGGAAAAGATAAAACTCGACAGAATCAACGAACTGGCTCACAAATCAAAGGCTGAGGGGCTTACTGAAGAGGAAAAAGCTGAGCAGGCTGTCCTCCGGGCAGAGTTCCTTGCAGAGATCAGAGCAGAGGTCAAAGCATCTCTTGAATCGATCGAGATAGTTGATGAAATAAACTCCTGATAGTGGTATAATAGATGGCAGTTTTGTAGACAAGGAGATATTTCATGGAAAAACTCGGGGTAAACGATTTAAGAGATATGTTCAGAGACTTTTTTGTCAGCAAGGGACATTATGCGGGAGGCAGCGCCTCTCTGATCCCGCGCAATGACAAGAGTCTGATGATAATCAATTCAGGAATGGCACCGCTCAAGCCATATTTTGCAGGAGTTGAAACTCCGCCTTGCAAGAGGATGACTACATGCCAGAAGTGTATCAGGACCAACGACATAGACAATGTCGGAAAGACTGCGCGTCACGGCACATTCTTTGAAATGCTTGGTAATTTCAGTTTCGGAGATTATTTCAAAAAAGAATCTCTCCAGTGGGGGTGGGAGTTCTGCACCGAATGGCTTAAGATGCCTAAGGAAAAGCTCTGGGCTACAATATATGAGAACGATGACGAGGCCTTTGAGATCTGGAGGGACATCATCGGGATGCCTGAAGAAAAAATCGTAAGGCTCGGAAAGGATGACAATTTCTGGGAGATCGGTCTTGGCCCTTGCGGACCTTGTTCAGAGATATATTATGACCGCGGACCTGAATGGGGATGCGGCAGTCCGGACTGCAAGCCGGGGTGCGATTGTGACAGATATCTTGAATTCTGGAATCACGTATTTACACAGTTCGACAGACAGGAAGATGGTTCCTATCCGAGACTTGCACATCCTAATATCGATACCGGCATGGGTCTCGAGAGACTTGCATGCATTCTTCAGGATGTAGATTCGATATTTGACGTTGATACCGTCAAATTTATCAGAGACGCCATTACAGATATGGCAGGCGTTGAATACCAGGCCGGCAACCACAGGGTCGATGTCAGTGTCAGAATCGTTACCGACCACCTGAGATCGATGACATTCATGATCGCTGACGGTATACTTCCGAGCAATGAGGGAAGAGGCTATATTCTCAAGAGGATCATCAGAAGAGCGGCAAGACACTGCAAACTTCTCGGCATTACACAGGCTAATCCGCTGGTAGAACTCGCAGAGAGCGTAGTCAAGACCTCCGGAGGAGCATATCCTGAACTCGTTGAGAATCATGATTACATCATGAAGATCATCAAGATCGAGGAGGACAACTTTGCGAAGACCCTTGACAGAGGTATGGATATCCTTGAAGGCTACATGGCAGACATGGATAAGAAGGGTGAAAAAGTCCTCGCCGGAGATCTTACATTCAAACTCTACGATACTTACGGATTCCCTCTGGAAGTCACACAGGAGATCCTTGAAGAGAAAGGTCTGTCTGCGGACGTTGACGGTTTCAATGAGTGCATGACAGCACAGAAGGAACTTGCGAGAGCGAACCAGAGAGATACTGAGGGCGATGCCTGGAGAGACGCTTCGGAATACAGCCACCTCGATCCTACCGTCTTCCTCGGTTATACTGCAGAAACGGCTGACTCAAAGGTCATGTACGTCGGAAACTTCGATGAGAACCGCAAGTTCATCATATTTGAATCTACACCTTTCTACGCTACAAGCGGCGGTCAGGTATATGATACAGGAACAGTAACACACGGCGAAAACGTTCTGAGAGTAGAGGATGTCGTCAAGGAGAACGGGATCTATCTGCATGTCATCAATCCGGAGGATACCGGACTTGCAATGCGTATCAAGCCGGGAGACGAAGTCAGTCTGGCTATAGACGCGGTAAGAAGACACAAGATAGCAAGGCAGCACTCTGCTACACATCTGCTGCAGCAGGCACTGAGAGATGTTCTCGGAGACCATGTCATGCAGGCAGGGTCATATGTGGATGACAACTATCTGAGATTCGACTTCAATCACTACCAGGCGGTGACACCGGATGAGATAGCTAAGATAGAATCCATCGTCAATGAGAAAGTCGATGAATATCTTCCGATCAGGATGGAGGAGATGCCGATCGAAGACGCCAAAAAGCTCGGTGCCATGGCGCTGTTCGGCGAGAAATACGGTGATATCGTCAGGGTAGTCAGTATGGGAGATTACAGCGTAGAATTCTGCGGAGGCACCCATATAGACAATACCGGCAAGGTCGGCGGATTCAAGATCATCAGTGAAGGCGGCATCGCGTCCGGAGTCAGACGTATCGAAGCTATCACAGGATCCAACGTCATCAGCTATCTTGCAGGCAAGGAATCCACGATCAGTGATGTTGCTCATACACTTAAGTCAAGTGAGTCCGATCTGACGCGTAAGGCTGCTCAGGTGATGTCTGATATCAAAGAACTTGAGAATACTATAAAATCATTCAAATCAGACGAGATAACAGGCGCACTTGATGATATAATAGCATCAGCAAAGAAAGTAGGAGACGTGGAACTCATTACAAGAGAGTTCAGCAATACCGACGCAGATCAGCTCCGCAGCATATGCGACGCTGTCAAGGAAAAGAAGAATAACGTAGTGATGGTATTCGCTGCTGTCAATGACGGCAAGGTGACATTCATCACATCGGTAACAGAAGACCTTGTTGGCAAGGGGTATAATGCCGGTAAGATCATCAAGGAAGCTGCCAAGGCCGCAGGCGGTGGCGGCGGCGGCAAGGCCAATATGGCTCAGGCAGGCGCAAAGGATCCTTCCAGGATCGGCGAAGCATTTGCCGCAGCAGAACAGTTTATAGCTAATCAGATGTAATTGGGTATATTAATTGGAGGATTACAATGAGTAAGAACACTATTATGTTCGAAGGATTCAAAGACAGCCAGCTTGATAAGAAAGAGGCTCTTGTAGAGATCTATGCTGCTCTTACAGACCGTGGTTATAATGCGGTAGATCAGATCGTAGGTTATCTTACTTCCGGAGACCCTTCTTATATCACAAGCCATAACAATGCAAGGAATCTCATCCTCAAGATCGACAGAGATGAGCTGCTGGAGGAGATCCTTACAAGCTATCTTGGTATCGGCAAGAAGTAATGCGCATTCTTGGACTTGATGTAGGAGACAGGACAGTGGGGGTCGCGGTAAGCGACCCTCTTGGTATAATTGCGACAGGAGTGACTACCATTGACAGAGTAGGCATACGCAAGGATACGGGCAAGGTCATAGACTATATCAGAGAATATGACTGCTCTGTTGTTGTAATAGGATTGCCGCTCAATCTTGATGACTCGGACTCGGTCCAGACTGAGAAGGTAAGAGCGTTCCGGCAGATGCTTGAGAACAAACTCAGGAGTTCGGGCCCTCTGTCCAGAGTCAGAATAGAATGGCAGGATGAGAGGTATTCAACTGCTGAAGCAGAAGAAGTCCTGATAGAGGCCAATATGAGCCGTGAGGACAGGAAGAAGATCATTGACCGCCAGGCTGCAATCGTAATACTGCAGAGATATCTTGACAGAATGAATACAGAGGATAGAAAATGAACGACCTTCAGATAGATTATTTCATGGCTGTGGCCACCAATCTCAGTTTTACAAAAACTTCTGAAGAACTCTTTGTGTCTCAGCCTGCAATCTCGCGACAGATAGCCCAGCTTGAGAAAGAACTCGGAGCGAGACTTTTTATAAGAAACAACCAGAAAACAGAACTCACTGAGGCCGGAAAACTGTATTTTGATCTTTTCAGCAGATATAAAGCCGATCTTATCAATACCAAGGTCGAGGTGGACAGGATCCTCGGTAAGAAAAGCGGTATTATGCGTGTCGGCTTTCTGGAGGGCTGGGATCTGTTCGGCATCATTCCGCCGATGATGAAACGATTCGGCGATATATATCCGGACATAGAGGTCGTTATCAATTGCTGCGGTATCAAAGAACTCACTACTTCTCTGCTCAACGGTAACATGGATATCATCGTTACCATGAACAACACGGTCAATATGAACAGAGAATTCAGCTGCACTGACGTTGCCAGTATCGGAAAGATAGTTATATATTCTGCAGAGCATCCTCTGGCAGGGGAGAAAGAACTAACTCTCAAGGATTTCAGCAAGGAAGTGTTTATTGCTCCTTATGAGATAGTTGATGATCTGGTCATAGATTCGATCGCATCATATACAAGGCCTTTCGGTTTCATCCCGAGACTCAGGTTCGTCAAGAACCATGAATCCATGATAACCTGCGTCAGGAACAATATGGGGGTTGCTATCGCGGATGAATGGGTTTGGGCCAGAGGCGCAGCAGATCTCAGATGGATACCTTTCAATGCCAGAGACATTATATCCATAGCAAGGATGGCTGCAAGGAAGAGTGAGCCGGTACAGGCAATGGAGAGAATACTGCGTGAAGTGATTGCTGAACAGGAGTCATCGAAAACAGAAGCCGAAACCATTGAAAAACATGATTTATAACCATATAGTTATGAACCATGTATGAATATAGCAATTATACAAAACAGGTCTTTATGGTTATCATATAACTATAAAGGCTTGTTTCTTTTTTAACAGACATTAATAAGTTGATATTGAAAGGGGATAAAATAATGCAGAAGAGCAATAAACTTACAGCAGTATATGCGCTTATCATGGACCTGCCGCTGAGCCTCGTTATCACACTCGTAGCTCTTGCGCTCTCAAACCTTGACGCGCCAGGAAGCCTGAACGGACCTAATTACATCAGAATGGCTATACTCGCATACGTAGTAACATTCTTTGTAAACTTCCTTCACGCAGAAAGATGGGGATTCGCATTTGCGGCTAAACACTCACAGCCTGGAACTCTCAAGTTCGGTATTCTCCTGAACGTTGTTGTTGCTGCTGTATTCTGTGTAATTCTTGATCTTATTATGACAGCTGTAGGAATGGCTGCCGGCGGCGCATTCAGCTTCGGACCATATATCGCTTCTGTACTTAAGGGATTCATTCCTTGCTATATACCGACTCTTATCATTGCGTTCTTCTGGAACAATGTTGCTGATAAGTGGTCAAGAGCGATCTGCAATGAGCCTGCGCCACAGATGGGACCGGGACCTGATCAGCACTAATAAGTGATGCTTCATTGCTGAATAATCTATTTTTCACAAATTATACTCATAACATCTGCGCCAAATTGTTAAAATATATATAATAGTTTTGAATAGTGCAGAACCAATCAACTTTTTTCTGAACATATTGCAGGAGGGAAACAATATGAAGATTCTGGGAATTTCACTGGGAACCAAGAACGGCAACAATGACACTATGTGCAGAGTAGCACTCGAAGAGTGCCAGAAGCTCGGTGCTGAGATCGAATTCATCCATCTCTTTGACTGGGATATCCAGACTTGCACAGGCTGCGTAGCATGCTCGAGAGGTCTCGTAATGGGCAAGGGCATGATCTGCACAAGACAGGACGATTACAAGGCTCTTTATGAGAAGATTGTAGAAGCTGACGGCTTACTTGTAGTAGATCCTATCTATGAATCCGGCGGATCCGGACTCTTCCACATTATGTGCGACAGAATGGGACCTGGACACGATACAGGTATGCTCATGATGCTCGACGGAAAACTTAAAGAACAGGGCAAAGAAGGCCTGAATCCTCGTTACTTCAGACAGAAGGCTACTTCATATGTTGGTATCGGCGGTTCTGACTGGGCCTGCCGTGTAGAGACTGACCATGCAATGCTGTCTCTGTCCCCGGGTTGGAAGGTGATCAACAACGATTACTTCTCCTGGAGCAAGGATGTTATCATGCAGGACGATAAAGTCGAGCGTATGAAGGAAATCGGCAGAAACCTTGTTGAAGCTGCTCAGTACATCATCGACAACAATGTCATGATTCCGGGTTCCGAGAATCTGGATCTCTGGAAGGGCGAGGACGGCGGATGCCCGCATTGCCACGGAAACAATTTCTACATTTTCCCTGGTACAAACCATGCTGTCTGTGAGCTCTGCGGTCTTGAAGGCCACCTTGAATTGACAGACAACGGCGTGAAGCTGGTAAACGATCCTGAACTTGGCGAAAACGGAACTATCGAACACTGCCACGATCTGCTTTCCGGCAAAGCAGCTCACGGAAAGGATATCTTCGAGAACGAGGGCAGACTCATGAACCTCTTCAAGGATCCTGAGTTCAAGGCTCGCAAGGAGCACTACACAAACGTTATCGCTCCTACACCATCCCCATCCAAGAGCAAATAATATTGAACAGGCAATTACAGGCAGGGGATGATAATTCCCTGCCTGCTTTTGTACCATCAGAAAGGATCCTGACGGTCCTTTATTATGAAAGGAGAACATCTCAATGAACAGACCTGAGTTTTATCCGGTAAGAAGTATCATCCTCGTTGACCTCGCGCATGAGGATTACAGAATCAAGCTCGAAAACTGGCTGTACAGATATCATGTGCCGGACAGCATTTCACAGTTCGGACCTTATGTAAGCAAGTACGCTTTCTATCCTGCACTCCCGACACCTCCGGGCGGAGCAAGATTCGGAACAGTAAGAATGCAGATGACAGAGCATTACTGGCTCGCCAATCCTAATGATGTCGGATTTGCAAAGGATCATCACAAGATCCTCACTGAGTATTTCCCGACAGATGTACTCGTATGGCAGAATAACATCCCTGACATGGGTCATTCACACGGTATCGATAAGTCCGAAGAGGTCAATATCGAAGGCGATGACGCTCGTTCAACCAAGGGCGATGAAGCTGCGGGAACCGTTCCTTTCATCTTCGCATTCGTTCCTGTATGGTGGGAAGAAGACTTCAAGGGCGAAGGCCGCACTGTTGAGGACGGACCTAACTACAGATGGATGTTCATGGTCAAGTATCCGGAAGGTGTCAGCGCTGAAGAAGGCGACAAGTGGCTCAAAGAAGAATTCATCCCTGCATGGACTTCGCACGATGGTTGCACACGCTGCGTATCCAGCAAGATCAAGAAGGAAGTCAACGGCTGTGACTTCGACCGTATCGTAGAGATGTGGTTCGAGTGCCAGACAGCATGGTGTGACGCAGCTGCTGCTGCAGCAGAGAAGTGCGCTAAGCCTGCATGGGCAGAGACAGAAGACTTCCCATATTTCAAGAAGTCCTATGGCATCAGCGGCATATTCCTCTCAGATTACGCAAGATCAGACAATCTCACACAGTATCGTGGATATATCACGATGAGATAGAATCAGGAGACCAAAATGGGTAAAGGCAAATATTTCTACTCAAAAGGCGAGGGGAATGACGGATACATCAAGAATCTGGAAGTCCTTTCGTATTGCGACATGGATGGCACTTGCGGTATGTTCCAGATGGGGCTTTACCGTACAGAGTCAGGCAGATATCTGCTCTATGGCGCATGTTTCGCAGCAGGACCGGACGGAGTAGGCATCATGATCAGTGATGTTACGGATCCGAGAAACCCTGTATTCATCAAGAAGTGGCGTCCGTTCGATATCGATGAATATCCTACTACATCGATTCCAAAACTCCAGATCGCCGATGATAAGCTGATCTTCGCGCTTACATCCGGATCGGGACCGGCTGTTCTGGTCGGTGACAGGGATAAGATGAAGAGCCTGCAGGGCATCATGATCTATGATCTGAAGAATGACCCTGAAAATCCTGAGTATCTCGGATACTGGGATTGCGGAGTTCCTTATTCCATGGGCGTCCACAGGTTCATGTATAACGGCGGAGATTATGTACACCTGTCATCTGAAGCAGATGAGTTCGAAGGACTCATATACAGGATCGTAAGCATCGCGGATCCTGCCAACCCTGTAGAGGTCGGCAGATGGTGGGCTCCTCACCAGTACATTTATGGTGTACCGGGCAGGGAGGTCGATCACTCCGCGCCGCACAACCCTGACTTTATGGACAAAGGATGGCTGCATGGTCCTCCGTTCGTAGTAGGCGACAAGGTTTACTGCGGATACTGCGGAGACGGCCTGTATGTTCTCGATATCTCAGATATCAGGCATCCTAAGGCTCTAGGCAACCTCAAGTTCATGCCGGCATTCTCAAGCAGACTTGCAGGCGCCCGCACTCATACAGCGCTTCCGCTTGTCGGAAGGGATCTCGTAGTAGTAACCAATGAGGGCGAGAGATTCGGCTTTATCAAGGACGGAGTTGTAAAGCAGGCTCAGGCAATGAACAACCTGCATATGGTCGATGTAAGCGATCCGACGAATCCTGTACTGATAGCAGAATTCCCGTATCCGGAAGTACCGGAAGACTTCCCGGCACCTAACTTCAATGTTTACTGCCTTGCGGAAGGATCCAAGGGCGGACCGTTCGGACCTCACAATGTACACGAGCCGATGAGCAACAAACCTTGGCTCGAACAGAGGACTGATGTAGTCTATGACTGCTACTTTGCTGCAGGACTCAGAGTATATGACGTATCCGATCCTTTCTATATCAAGGAAAAGGCATATTTCATCCCTCCGAATCCTACCAAAAAGTGCTTCCCGTTCCCTGGACCGATGATGGCTATGACAGAGGACGTAGTAGTCGATGACAGGGGCAATATCATTATTGACGCGAACAGTGACGGATTCTATATCCTCAGAAAGACTTACGAGGATTAGTCACAGCGCATACTGCTTAACCACTTAATAATCCATAATAATGAGCGGCAGCTTGCGGGCTGCCGCTTGTTAGCAGCCGGAGAAAACAATAATCACATGAATAGAAAAGAAATACTGACACTGGCATTACTCATCGCAGTTCTGCCGCCTGCATGGGCTGTAGCAAGTCCTTATCTCGGCAACACGGTAGGTCCTATAGCGCTTATTGCCGCAGGTATATACGGAACGAACGGAAATAAATTTGAAGATGCGCACAAAATAGCGCTTGGCTATCTCGCGGGAGACATCTGGGCATTGATAAGCAATCTCATTATGGCCCATACGCCGTTTAACGCGGATTTAAGCCTGTTTTGCACGCTTGCGGTACTCGGCTTTCTTGTAGTCGTTATTTCCTGTTCTGTGCCGAAAATACTGCATATGCCATCATGGCTTGCAGGATGGGCGATAGGTATGCTGGCTATGAACCTTGACCATACGACTCCGTTGCTCAGCCTTACGGTGCAGATCGCCGTTGCTATGCTGGTCGGAGTCTACTATGTTGGGGCGCTGTTAGACAAAATCCACAGATTATTCAATAAGTAGGGGGAAGCATGAAGCAGGAGGGCATATGTTCTCCTGCTTTTTTTGGTATAATATATTTCGCAGTTCATAAATAAACTGAACATACACGATATGCATATCAAAAGAAGACTACTGATCATATTAATAGCGTTATGTATCTGCGCTGCGTTCAGACCGTTACTGTACTGTTCATACGGACTGCCCGGCGATGAACCGGCAGCTGGTGCAGCAGAAGGTGCAGAGGCAGGCATGGATGACATAGTCCTGCAGTCTTCTTTTGAGTACAAAAAATACGCGGAGCATTCAGAATACAGGAAGGTGCTCAAAGCGAAAATGAATTCTGTGCATTCTGCAATTGCCGGTTATATGGATGACAGCAGAACCATACCGATTCCGGGCCTTGTATGTACCTGCACGTCTCATGACGGAAATGACATTGAGTCTTCAGACTATATCCCTCAAGGCTTCTGCAAAGCAGGCGATTACTGGCTGATAACAGCATATGATGCAGAGAAGATAAACAATTCCGTGATATATGTTGTGGACGCATCAAGCCGGCAGGTCGTTTCGACCCTGACTCTTCCGAATACCTATCACGCAGGCGGGATTGCTTTTGACGGAAATGAAATCTGGATGACAGGGGACACATCAGACGCATATAAGGGCACACCATTTGTACAGTACATAAAATATGATGTGTTCCTGAATATGCTGAATGAGAGGCTGCATGAGGTGAAACGTTCTGAGATATCCGGTTATGTGTATATCAAGAACAAGCCGTCATTTCTCGAGTGCGATGGCGGCAGGCTCTGGGTTGGTACGTACATCGGCCGCAAGGGCACTGCGGAAGGCTATATGAACGGCTACAGGATCACAGAAGGTGAGGATAATGACAAACTCAATACGACCTTTTATTCAGTCATAACCGGTATAGATTCAAGCAGTCAGGGCGCGGATATTGAAGGTAATTACCTGTATGTTTCGAGTTCGTACAAGGGTTCTGCGGCAGGTTTAAAGACTTCATTCATAACCAAATACGAGATCAGTCCACTGAACCAGGGCTTAGCGACCCTGTTTGTAAAAAACAGAGAAGTCACACGTGTCGAAGTTCCTAAAATGAATGAAGAGATACTGGTAGAGGACGGAGAGATACATATTAATTTCGAATCTGCTGCAGACACCTGGAAAAACCCCGTTATCGTTACAGACAGGATACTGGCAGTCAGGCAATCCTGCTGGGAGAGATGATATGAAAAAGAAATTCCTTGTTATTTCTGTACTGCTGATTGTCATCACGGCAGCTCTGATGCTGTATGACGCAGTCAGAACAGACCCCAATTTCATACTCAAGAAAACGACAATTGTTCTGTCTGAAGGAAAGACGGAGAGTATTACATTCGGGAACAGCCGCAAATTCATTACCGGGCGAAGCAGGGTCCCTGTCTTTTCATTCATACCGGATGAAACCGCAGAATACGATTTTGAGATAACTGATATCAGCTCTGATGCAGATGTGTTCCTGACGATGAATGTCACAGACAGGCATCTGACAGATTATATAGCAGCGGACAATGCGGATGACCCTGCAAGTGATGTGACCGGCACAGCGTATCTGACAGAAGGAACCAGATGCTTTATTGTTATAGATCCTGTCTGTGCTGATGAGGATAAAAAATATAAAGGCTCATTCAGCATAACTATAACAAAGGCAGCAGAAGAAATGCCTCCGGCTGAAATCACCCTGGACGAAGCTGCTGTGATCACAGTCAATGCTGATGAACAGACAGCCGCTGTTTTCAGGCCGGAAGAGACAGGGTATTACAGATTTGTCTCGGAAGTAGTATCAGCAAATGAAAAGTCCGCGTATTCCGGGATAACCTCAGTGACTTCATCAGACAGTAAAGAAGTAAAGGTTACAGAGGGGATCTGCGACCTTGAGGAGGGCAAAGAATATTATATCTGGGTAACTACTGAAGAGGCCAGCGGCAAAACAGCAGATGTCAAAGTCAGCTGTAAAAGGATAGATATAATGAAAGCAGAAAAGCCCGGATCATTTCCGATCGTTCGCGATACGATCATACAATTCAAAGCAACGGAAACGATTCCACTTGCTGTTTATTCTGAATCTGACGGAGATATTACTGCGACAGCTTATGACAGCAATAGGTTCCCGGTAAGTTCTGACGATGATTCCGGTGAACTGATCAGCGGTAATCCTAAAGATTTCGCTCTGGTCTTCCAGGCGCAGGAGAAAAACGTCTACTGGATCTTTGCGGAAGGTTCATTTACAGATTGCAGGATCGTGATCACACGTTATACAGGGGACGGCACATCAATAGGTCCGCAGGACATTGAGCAGACTGAAGGCGCGGTTATGGAACCGCTGCAGCCTGAAGAGATGGAAAACGCAGAAGAAAACAGCACAGAGTAAACCCGGCGATAAAATATGCTGATTTTATCGGAAGATATGATATAATAATCAATACGTTTATAATAATAATTATCGGTTAATTAAGCATGAAAAAGAAAGAAATACACATAAATATTCCCAAAAACAGTGAAACCGGAACAGCACAGGAGCGGATCAACTCTGTCATCGAGAGGGATATCCTAATGGCATCCGTTATTCTGTTTGGCGGGCTGCTGCATAGAAGCGGCGGAATGAGAGGGTTTCCTCTGCCGTGGTTATTTCCGGGAGGCAGGGGATCAAGACCTGAGTTCCTTATCATGGATATTATCATTATCATCATCATGGTAGCCGCGGGGGAGATTCTGTCAGCAGTCATACGGGCTGCAACGGAACCTACCGCGTTCGGGAACCGCACTTCAGCTCCGGTAATCAATACTGCAAGGCAATACGAGAATAAAGCAGAATCTCCGGACAGACCTGCAAAAGTGCCGGCTTTTAATGTGCCCAAAAATTCAGCCCGTCCTTCATCACGTCCGGTACTGCCTCAGGGCAGGAAGCTGATGACTGATCACAAGATCCCGAAAGCATCGAATGCTGACGGCAAAATGGTCTTGAGAATTGTACTGGCTGTTTTTATTGCTACTTTTGCCGTGATCTTTGCGGCCTTTTCGTTTGTGCTTTTATCTGATAATGATCACCGGGATATTGTCGTAGACAATGATTATGACACGGATTACACTGAAGATATCGCGTTCTATACAGATGAAGATTTCCTCAGCGCTCAGACCGAAGAAGCATTGACTATGCTTGAAGAAGGAGATGTCGATCGCCTTGGTTCGATAGGTGAGGGTGATGCTGCAGGCCTGATCTCAATGGCTGACTGGTCAGAAGCTGAAATTACAGAGATAGGCAGATTCGTCAGCACATCTGACCCGACACAGGCATATATAAGATACATTGCTGAATGCGGTGATGAGGATTATATGCTTGCATTCAAGTTTACAGGTGATGATCTCAGAAATGACAACAGCTCAGCCGAGATCGTGGGAATCGCTGCCTGTCCGTATTCAATATGGGAAAACTATTTCCGTTCTTCAGGCGAAGAATACTCATGGGAAGATTTTGAAGCAGAAGTCAAAGCTAACCAGGCTGTTATAGGAGATGATTCCTTCCTTGGGACATCTATACTCATATGATGAAAAAGAAAAGACTGAAAAGACTGCCCAATGATTTTCTTATACTTATAATCATATCTGAGCTGTTTGCAGCCGGTTTTTCATGTCTGGAAATCTGTAATACATCTACGGACAGGATCATTGACAGAAGGACTGCCGCTATATCCGAAACAAGCGTTTCCTTCCTGTTTGATCCTACAGATTCGATCAATAAAGGCGTGGAAGCCTATGAAGAATGGTGGGAAGAAGAGCACAGATGGAAGGGTCCCGTATTGTCCAAAGGACGCGGAGTCAACTACGGCCCGTCCGGCAAGGAAACCTACTATAATCTGAATATGAACGGGGTGGTGCGCATCATGAGAAATATGGGCAACACTGATGAGTACTGGGTGCGCGAAGACGGCTGTAAGATGCTTGGAGACTATATTATGGTAGCGGCCAATCTGGGACTGCACCCGCGCGGATCTATAGTGGAGACATCCCTGGGTGAGGGCATTGTATGTGATACCGGCGGTTTTGCGAAGAGAAATCCCAATCAGATCGATATAGCTGTTACCTGGTAATTGTATTTATAATAGTCAGATTGTTGACAAAAGGTTGATTTATCATATACTATATATGCCTTGAGTGACAGTCGAAGTGCTGTTTTTTTTATGCCTGCAGTGGTATTCTGATCATTTTGCAGGACAGCAGCAACTGACTGATATCGGCAACATATCATAATATCCACATAAAACGGATATACAGCTTTAACAAAACAGGAGTTTAATTGAAGAGGCATCTGCCGTTATTCCGTCGGCCGGCCCTTTTAAAATATGTTTGATATTAAAGGAAAAATGATGAAAAAAGCCATTACTGTTATGTTACTGATAATACTTGCGGTCTCTGCTGCCGGCTTTGAGGTGTCGGCTGCGTATGAGGACAGGAGTGACTATCGTGAACATGACGCACGGTTTTATAATTCTGTTATAGTGGATGGTGTAGATGTATCCATATATCAGGATGATGATATCGACTGGAAAGCTGCAAAGGAGTCAGGGATCGATTTCGCAATCATGCGGGTTACTCTGACACGCAACAGTTCGGGCAATCTGGAGACAGATGACATGTTCAGGGAACATTATAAAAATGCCAAAGATGCCGGGCTGATGTGCGGTGTTTACGCATTCTCTCAGGCAGCAAACGCTGAAGACGCTGTAAGGGAGGCTGAGTTTGCCATTTCAAGACTGCAGAAACTCGGAATAGGACCGGAAGACCTCATGCTGCCTGTATACATGGACTATGAGTTCTATAACAAGGCAGGGAGCAGACTCAGTGGACTGACAGAGGAAGACGCGATCGCTGCGGCAAAAGCTTTCTGCAAAACTGTCCAGTCATACGGATATGACGCGGGTATATACGCAAATTCCTATTTCTTTGCTGAGTATCTCAATAATGGCCGGGATTTTTCTGATGATATAGATCTCTGGATCGCTCAGTACAGTAACTCTATCGGTTCAAAATGCCGCTATACAAAATGGCAGTACAGCAGCTCTGCGAAAGTTGCTGATCTTGATTCCGCATCAGCTGACAAGGTCGATATCAATTACTGGTATATAGACAAGGATACCGCAGAATCAGCAATAAATATCAGCGGAAGTACCAGTGTGGAATATACGGGCGAACCTGTTCTTCCGGACCTTGGGATCCATGACGGATCAAAGCCTATGACAGAAGGCGTGGACTACATTATTGGAGGTATCAGAAATATAGATGCAGGTTCTGAATCCTATGCGTATATCAAGGGTATAGGTGATTACGAAGGGTACGCTCTTGTTCCGGTCAATATCAAGAAGGAAGAATACGACAAGATCAACCTTCCGTCCAAGGTCATCACAGACACCAATTTTGAGACTACAGGCTATATTATTTATTCTGATACCGGAAGAACAAGCATAGGTATCATACCTGAAGGAACCCCGGCAGGTGAGCTGCTGTCCAATATACAGATTTCGAGCGGAGATTATTACACGGGGGTCATCGACTCTGAGGGCAACAGGAAAGAACAGTATGAAAAAGTCATTTTCAGTGATATGATCGGTGTTTTCAAGTGTGACGATGACACACTGATCGGAACTATCGATATAGAAACCGAAACTGAAAAAGGCATAAATCACTTAAAGCATAAATAAGGAGATCCGGACTATCGTCCGGGAGGCAGGTGCCGCAGAAACAAAATGGGCGCATTTGAAATTATCATAATTATAATATCAGCAGCTTTAGTCATAGGCGTATTCGCTTATTCCATAAAGCAAAACAAAAATGAGAAGAGGCCGCCGGTAGATTTCATCAGAGAATTCTTCAATCATTTCGGAGACGGATCAAACTTCAAAAGATAACGGATAACAGAAAGAGGGCCCTTGCGGGCCCATTCTTCAGACCTACAACTATTCCTAAAATCATAATTTTCGGAATAGTTAATACCCCGGATCAGCTGTTTTACTGTATAACGGATAGCTGTTCTATGAATGGTCTTGGATTCCTGAAGAGTTATATATTATCCAGCACAGTAATTCATCACCATAATAATAATTGAATCGCATAGTAATACCTTCAATTCCGGTCTGGTCTTCGACATCTTTGATTATTTGTGTAAATGTATCTTTATTTTCCTCAGAGCTATTTATAAGACCTGCCTTTATTTCTTCACTTGCAGCGATTTCCGGAGTCATATTATCGAATTCAGATATATCATAATTATATTGTATCTGATTTCCGATGATCGATATTTTCATTCCGGGTGTATCGTTGGCGGCATTTTCTATAACTGCCATCTCATCAGGATGATTTTCCAGATATGATGACAGCGTTTCCGGCGCGTTAACAGCCGGAGTTTCCACTTCATTAACCGCCGGGGTTTCTGTCTCACTAACAGCCGGCGAATTAAGGTTCATGATAAAAGCTGCTATGCCTGCGATGATCAATACAACAGCCACAGCGGCAAATATATACTTCTTATGAGAAGTTTCATTTCTGATCTCAGGTGTGATTTCATTATAAAGTTCCGCGCCAGAGTCATCAGGAACATCCGTTCGATATCCGGCAGAATCAACAGGACCGGCAGGATCATATGAATGTTTCCTGTAATCTGTATTGAACCAGCCGACTGTTTCTGTTGCTGTATCATCTGTATCACCGGTATGGAACATTGCGACAGTAGAATCATTCCCATTCAGCATATTGAAGAATGAACTGTTTCTGGACAGGTTCTCAAGTGCGTCCAGCATATCTGAAGCACTTCTGTACCTGTCTCCGCTGCTGTACGAACATGCTTTCAGAATGATATCGTTCAGTTCAGGGCTCGCGTCACATGCCGGAGGCAGCATCTCACCGGAGACTCTTTTCTGCTCTGCTTCTTCGAGATCCTGTGCGGCCGGGATCCCTTCGGGTGAAACGAAAGGCATCCTGTACCGGTTCATCAGCCAGTACATAACAAGACCGAGGGAATATATATCTATTGTCCTGCCGTATTTCTGGTGCTTCAGGACTTCGGGAGCCATAAAAGAAACAGTTCCCGCATATGTCGCCTGAGTTGTATGATCTATCTGTCTGGCAGTCCCGAAATCTCCGAGATTGTAGTCTCCAAGAGACGATACCATTATGTTCTGAGGCTTGATATCTCTGTGGATTATGTCGTATTTCTCGCATACGGTAAGCGCCCTGCATATATCCATGCCGAGCTTTATGGTCTCTTCTTCTGTGAAAAATTCTCCTCTTCTTCGTTTCTCCTGGATAAGAGCCTGAAGAGACTTCAGCAGTTCCATACGGATAAATACCGTATAGCCTTTCATTTCCGCGTTCGGGACACATGCAAAATCAGCGACACTGACGATGTTGGAGATACCGCTCAATTTGCTTAATACAGAGTATTCCTGTTCTACTCTGTGGAGTTCTTCATTGATGCTCTTTTCCACGGCAGAATCATCGTAACCTGTTGTAAACATCATCATTTCAAGAGCATTCCTGTCCCTTGGAATACTGATGACTTTCATAGCTGCTTTTTCAGTATTGTTGTACAGCTGACGTTCTATCTCATATACTGTACCGAATGATCCCCTGCCTATCTCTCTGACTATTCTCCATCCATCCCATGGTATTTTGATATTCTGATCTGCCATAATTTCTCCCGCCTGCCGGGCTGAACTGCTCCGGCTTTCAATCTGATTTATTATACATCAAGGACATAATGGATTCGCAACTAATTGATAGGTTTCACTGACTGTTATTTTTCCACATGAAAATCCGGTACTGACTGCCGGGATGCAAATGCTGTCAGTACCGGTTCTCATATAAAACACACTATCCTAGAAAATATTTACCGCGGAGGTAGATATTATTACTAGCTCACTATTATGTACCGCCTGATCATATCTGATCAGTATACCGGAATAAATACAATATCTCCCGGATGCAGATCGTTGACATCGATATCATTGGTCTCACATATGTTATGGACGATCTCCTGATAGCTTATTCTGACATCAGGATTGTAGGCCTCGACGATATCCCACAGTGTATCATTCTCCTGAATGACTACACGGGCATATGTGCTTGCCGTAGCTGCCTCAGCCTTGCTGATATTCAGGAGTCCGTATCCTGCAAATACGATCACCATAATGCACATAAGTACGAAGAAAAAGAATCTTACTGGTTTCACAATTCTATATCTGCGGCTCTTCATAGTATTCACCTGACTTTCTGTATATGTACTGCCTGAAACGGCAAATGAAACACTTGTTCGTTGCTATATGGGTATTATAAACAAATGTTCTGAAAGTGTCAATACGTTTTTGAACAAAAGTTCGAAAATATTTCAGGCGAAGGACTTATCTCTTGTACCCGTTGAAATTCATGGGTTTTTGAATGATCGGGTGTAATAAAATAAGACCGCGATGATGGCTTTGATAAGTCTTCAGCGGTCCTGTCAGGATCTTAATTCCGGCCTGAATAAGGTCTTCTATGCGTTTATAAGCTGTCTTATGACTGCATCTATATCCCCTCTTATGAGTAATGTGGCTTTGCTGTCCGCGGGTGTTGGCTCCTTGTTGATAACGACAAGATTGCGTCCTGAAAACCCATCGATGAAGGATGCGGCAGGCTCTACATTGAGCGATGTACCGGCTACTATGAGCGTATCCGCGCCCGAGATCTCGCGCGAAGCTCCGATGCATGTATATTTGTCAAGAGCCTCGCCATACAGGACGACCCACGGTTTTATAATGCCTCCGCATTTTTCACATCTCGGAATACCTTCAGAATCCAGGATCCGGCTCAGCGGATAGGATGTCTCGCAGTTGATGCAGTAATTCTCATGAACGGATCCGTGCAGCTCATACACGCGCTTGTTGCCTGCGGCCTTGTGCAGACCATCTATGTTCTGTGTGACTATTCCGCGCAGCTTATCCTGCTTTTCAAGCTCATACAGCCATCTGTGGACAGCAGCCGGCCTGGCGTCGGGATGCAGCATATATTTACGGTAGAAATCATAGAAAGCATCAGTATGGAGCGCAAAAAAAGAGGCGCTGAGTATCGTTTCCGGTGACAGGCCTTTATAATCAGAAGAATACAGCCCGTCAGAAGAACGGAAGTCAGGTATCCCGCTGGCAGTGGAAACACCGGCCCCGCCGAAAAACACGATGCGCCGTGAAGTATCGATGATTCGTTTTAATTCAGCGATAATGTCCATGATATCAGTCTTTTGTCAGATCAGCGAAATCCGCACCGATAAAATCAGAGAGTATCTCAGGTGAAAGAATGATCTGCACTCCCCTTTTGCCCGCCGAAAAGTAGATGCGGTCGAACAGAACTGCAGTTTCATCTATATATGTAGGATATGCTTTCTTCATCCCTATAGGAGAACAGCCTCCCCGGATGTATCCGGTAAGATCGAATATCTCTTTGACATGGATCATCTCGATTTTCTTGTTGCCGGACACCTGTGCAGCCTTCTTCAGATCAAGAGAAGCGCCGGATGGAATAACAAATACGAATAAATTGTTATCGTCGCCTCGCGTTACAAGGGTCTTGAAAACCTCGTCTTCCGAGACTCCGAGAGCTTCCGCGGCGTGAACACCCGAGAGATCGTCTTCGGAGTATTCATATTCACCCATTTCATATTCAATGCCGGCGCTGTCAAGCTGTCTCATGGCATTGGTTTTGTCTATTTTCTGTTTCTTAGCCATTATATAACCATCCTTAGATTGTAAGTCTATGACACATGATCTTTTTTTTCATCATTCTTCTCAAGATCATCGAGCAGAGCGACAATAGACTTTCTTTTTATGAAAAAGATTATAAGCGCGATGACTGTAACCACGGCAAGCACCGCGATCGCCCGGTAATTCTTTGTTCCGAAGAAATGACCGAACAACAGGCTGCCGATCATGGCCGGAGAGCGTCCGATCGTGGATACTATGAGAAAAGGTCTGATCCTCATATCGGATACGCCGGCAGCATAGGCTGTCAGGTCTTTCGGAACACCCGGTATCAGATAGATCAGGAGGACTGCCATGAGACCCCTTCCGGAATTGAGTTTTCTCCGGTAATCTTCAATACGCTCTTCGCCGAACAGTTCGCCTACAGCATCTCTTCCGAGCAGTTTTGATATATAAAAAGCTACGGAAGCTCCGATGAAGGCGCCGATGATGGAGATAAGATACCCTCTCACGATCCCGTACATATAGCTTGCCGCAAACTGTATCGGCTGCCCCGGAACGATGCATATGATCACCTGCAGAACCTGCATACCGGCCAGTATGAACGCGGCCTCCTCTTTGTACTGCTGCAGCAGCTGAGGCAGGTGCCGCAGCCATTCCGTATTGAAAAGAGTGTCTCTGCAATTCATATACAGAAAAGCCGGCACTCCGATTATGATGAGAGCCAGCACTGATAGTTTTATGATAGCAGAGAGTTTCTTACTGTTTTCCATTCTGAGGCAGAAGACCTTTCTTCATGAGAGTATCGACGCTCTTGATGACACCGTATCTGGAGTGCTCATAAGTGAGACCACCCTGGAAATAAGCGATATAAGGCTCACGGAGAGGCGCGTCGGCGCTGAGCTCGATAGATGAGCCCTGAACGAAAGCTCCTGCCGCCATGATGACCTGATCCTGATATCCGGGCATATCCCATGGCACAGGAGAAACATAGGAATCTATAGGCGCGGCCGCCTGCACTGCCTGACAGAACGCAACTGTCCTCTCCGGATCCAGAAACTTCACAGCCTGTATGATGTCGCTTCTCGGAGCCATCGCCGGAGGCATGACCTCAAATCCCAGCTCATCGTATACAACACCCGCGAGCATCGCTCCTCTGAGAGCCGCGTTCACGACTTTCGGAGCCATGAAAAGACCCTGCAGTACATGTCTGTTCTGACCGTATGTGAGACCGCATTCTGCTCCTATCCCCGGACAGGTGAGGCGGTAAGCGATCTTCCCGATGAGATCTTCCCTTCCGACGATGTATCCGCCGGACAAAGCGATCCCGCCGCCCGGATTTTTGATGAGTGATCCTGCCATGACATCCACACCGAATTCTGTAGGTTCATGGATATCCACGAACTCGCCGTAGCAGTTATCCAGCATGACTACGATGGAAGGGTCGATATCATGCACCATTTCCGTGACTCTGCGGATGCTTTCCAGGGAAATTGCCGGTCTCCAGTCATATCCGGTGGATCTCTGGAGAGCAACGACAGCGGTTTTCTCAGTTATGGCTGCTCTGATGGTATCCGGGTCGAGATCAAGATCATCATTAAGAGGTACTTCATTATACAGAATTCCGTAATCAAGAATAGTTCCGTTAAAACTGCCGTCAGAGTATTTGCCGATCACGGTTTCCAGTGTGTCATAAGGAGATCCGCTGGCTTCGAGCAGTTCATCCCCCGGTTTGAGAAGGCCGAACAGAGTGGTTGCGATCGCGTGGGTGCCGTTGACTATATTCGGCCTGACAAGAGCTGCCTCAGTGCCGAAAACGGACGCGTAGACCTTTTCTACGGCGGCCCGTCCGGGATCATCGTATCCGTAACCTGTGCTCCAGTCAAAATGAGTGGCATTGATGTGATTATCCTGAAAAGCTCTGAGAACCTTCATCTGGCAGATGGAACATATGTCATCGATCTCTCTGAATCTGTCCGAGAGCTTCTCCTCTGCCCTTTCCGTGATATCTATGACGCGGGGGTCTATATTAAACTCATTGATAAGATATTCGTTGTATTTGCTGTATGTCATATTACCGTATCGTTTTATATTATATATAGGTTATCAATTATCATCCGTACGTTCGATCTCCCACTCCATGTCGTTGACAAGATCGCGTTTTACATTCATCCTGTGCTGCGCATAGAGCTGTGTCGTCGTGACCTGCTCATGATCGAGGAGCGCGGCAACATCATATATCGAATTGCCGCGGCCAATGAGAGATGTAGCGGCAGTCGCCCTCAGCTTGTGCGGGCTGTAGCCTGAATCGCGCGATGTGCCGAGCGCTATGGATGTGTATTTCTTGACCAGCTCCCGGATCGCCCTTTCTGTGATGCGCTTCCCCTGAAGCGACAGGAAGAGAGCATCCTCAGCAGCGTTATTCCGGGCTGTGACGGTCTTTCTCTCACCTGAGAGGTAATCAGTCAGTACCATTACTACGGAGCGGTTGAGAGGCATTATCGACTCTTTGCCCCTCTTGCGGTAGATCTTGAACTCCCCTCTCGAGAAATTGAACGAGGAGACGTTGAGCTGCTGGAGCTCACTGAGACGCAGTCCGTATGTGACGAACATCATCAGGATCGCTTTATCCCGCATTTTAGTCTTTTCCCAGTATCTGCGCTCATGAGCGGTCAGACCGTTTCCTGTTGTGACAGCATCGAGCATGATCATGACTTCATCGTCCTGGAGAGCCTTGATCTCCCTCTCACCCGGTTTCGGTACTTTGATCGGGTCAAAACCATCGGTTATGTTACGCCTGATGATACCGTCCCTGTAGAGCTGCTTGAACATCACCGATACAGAAGACTTCTTTCTGGCAAGAGACCGGTTGTTGTTTTCATAGACCGTTACGGTCTCTCCGTCGTCGACCATATATTTGCGGCAGTAATCGATGAAGAGGTTGATATCCGCAGCTTCTATGGCATCGAGCTCTTCGGAAGTCACTTTGGAAGGCTTATCCGCCTCTGTAAGATCTGTTTCACTGATCAGGTAGTTGAAGAAGAAACGTACATCATGAAGATAGGCCAGCCTGGTCATCGGAAGAACGTTGCCTTTGAGGTATGAAAAATAGGAACGCAGGAAGGAAGGCAGTTCCTTCTGTATCTTCTCGCATTCCATATAGATGTCGTTTTCCTTCTCGACGATATTGTCGGGCTTGCCGCTTTTGTTGTGTGATCTGAGATTCCTGCTGTCGCCTGTGGTCTTCATTCCTGTGATCTACTTAGCCGCTTCTTCGAGCAGCACGTCGACTATTTCACCTACGGTATCGCCTTTGTGTATCTCGATCCAGTGCACAAAATCATAACGCCTCAGCCATGTCAGCTGGCGTTTTGCGTAATGCCGTGTATTCCTGCGGATCTCCTCCACCAGTGTCTCAAGGTCATACTCTTTGTTGATGTACGCGATGGTCTCTTTATAGCCGATGGCCTTCATGGCAGGAGTGTTGACAGAATAGCCTCTTCTGAGAAGTCCGAGCACTTCATCGATCAGCCCCTTGTCGATCAGCTGAAGGACTCTTCTGTTGATCCGGTCATACAGCCATTCGCGTTCCATCGTGAGAGCAAAAAACCTGAAATCATACTTAGGATTAAGTCTGCATTCCGAAAGATCTCTGATCCCCTGACCTTCTTCGAAAGCCTCGATGGCTCTGATGATCTTGCGGGTATTGTTCGGATGTATCCTCGAAGCTGAGTCCGGATCGATCGCCGTCAGATACTGATACATATAATCGCTGCCGCGCGTCTCTGCCATCTGCTCGAGCTCGGCTCTTCTGGCTGCGTTGCCCCTGCTGCCGGCAAAATCCATATCATACAGAACTGAATTAAGGTACAGTCCGGTGCCGCCGCACAGAATAGGAGTCTTGCCGCGCGCCAGTATATCATCTATCACAGCGTTGGCAAGCTTCTGATAGGTAGCTACGGTCATACTGTAGTCAGGTTCGACGATGGAATACAGGTGATGTCTGATTTTGCGCATTGTCTCTTCCGGAGGTTTCGCGCTGCCGACATCCATGTATTTGTACAGCTGTACCGAGTCACAGTTGACGATCTCACCGCCTATACGCTTGGCAAGATAGAAAGCGATGATGCTTTTGCCCACCGCGGTGGGACCGGATATTACATAAACAGTATTGTTCATCTGTTGTATTCTCCCGTTATAATGATCATTTGCGCCTGAATGAACGCTCGATTTCATATTTTGTATATCTTATAAAAGTAGGTCTGCCGTGAGGACAGCAGTATGGATTGGCGCAGGCTGCCAGCTTGCTGATAAGATCGCTGATCTCCATAGGTGACAGATGCTCCCCTGCTTTGACCGCAGACTTACATGATTTCATGATGAGTTTATCTATGACGATATCATTGCGGCCCGAAACTTCGTCAAGCGCTTCGAGATAGGATCTGGCAAAAGCATCCGCCTCGGACAGTTCCATATACGAAGGTATCCCGCGGATCACGAATGACTCCGCGCCGAAATCCTCTATATCATATCCTGCCTGCTCCAGAGGCGCCAGCCAGTCCCTGCTCATATAGTATACATCAGCGCTGACGTTGATTGTGAGGGGTGAAAGAACAGGTTGTGTATTTTTCTCGCCTCTGAGGTAGTGACCGGTAAACTTCTCATAGAAGATCCTCTCGTGAGCCGCGTGCTGGTCGAACAGATACACGGTATCACGGGACTGCATGACGATATATGTGTCAAACAGATATCCTCTGTATTCAAGCTCGTCAAAACTGAATGGCCTGTCTGACGGCTGGTCCTGCTGAGGTATCCATGGCTCAGCGGAAGTAGTTTCTTCTTTCGGCCGGCTGAGACTTCCGAGGAATTCTCTGATCGATGCCTGTTCACCGGTATATACCGGTTCGGTGTCCTTTATGACGTAGGATGCCGCAGGCGGCTCTTCAGCACTCTTATCTGACCGCGCTGAAATCTCTTTGACTGTTCCCGGCCGGGTAAATGCAGAGGTGTACTCTTCCCTTGACCTTGTGCCGGCAGCTCCTGCCGGTCTGCCTGACGGGACAGCTTCCCTGCTCTTCATCGCAGCGTCTATCACAGACGCGATATCGTCCGAAACTTCCTGAGCTTTCAGGAACCTGATCTCTCTTTTGCCCGGATGAATATTGACATCGATATCGGCAGGGTCCGCATCTATGAAAATTACTGCCACAGGATATCCTGAGAATATTCTGCCGCCGTAACCGGATTCGATACCTTTCTCTATGACCTTGCTGTCGACAAGTCTGCCGTTCACGAAGAAAAGCTGACCGCGTCTTGTGGACTTGGTGGTGCCGGGATCCGATACGAATCCGCTGACATGGTTTCCGCTGACCGGAATGAGAGAAGCGTGATCGGTATCCGGATACAGCGACTGGATCGTCTGCAGAGTATTTCCGTCCCCGCGTGTCGTGAACACCGTCTCTCCATTCCTCACCATCATGAATTTAATGGCAGGATAGCATACAGCATACTGCTGAATGAGTTCAATGACCGCGCTGCCTTCTCTCGCGTCTGTTCCCATAAACTTGCGTCTTGCAGGTGTATTATAGAACAGGTCTTCGGCGACGATCGTTGTTCCCGGATTGGCTCCTGCAGTCTCACAGGAGACTTTTCTGCCTCCATGCATCATCAGCCTGACACCTGCAGGTCTGTCAGGAGTCCTGGTGACGACAGTAAGTTTGCTGACTGCCGCGATGCTCGCGAGAGCTTCACCTCTGAAGCCGAGAGAGCGTATATTATCAAGATCAGATATGCTGCTGATCTTGCTGGTAGCGTGCCTGAGAAAAGCTGTTTCAACTTCATCAGGAGCAATACCGCATCCGTCATCAGTGACTCTGATATACGACTTGCCGCCTCCCCTGATTTCTACGATGACAGAATGAGCACCTGCATCTATAGAGTTCTCTACAAGTTCCTTGACAGCAGACACCGGTCTCTCTATCACTTCACCTGCAGCGATCTTATCGGCTATGAATTTATCAAGAACTTTTATCATCTGCCATCGTCCCCCGCATCTCTGACTTCATCTATCAGATCCTGAAGTGTATTCATCGCGGCCAGAGGAGTCATGACATTGATATCCATATCACGGATCCTGTCGATGATTTTCCCGTATCTGTCAGGTTCCTCTCTGAGATCTGCCATGCTGAATCCTTCAGGTATGAATGACAGCTGTACACTGCCGCTATCCTTGCGGCCTGATGAGACTTCACCGGATTCCAGTTCTCTGAGCTTGATCCTTGCGGCTTTGCGGATCTCTTCCGGAACACCCGCGATCCGGGCGACATGTATGCCGTAACTCTTGCTGGCCGGTCCGTCAACAATATTGTGCAGGAAAACGACATCCGAACCGTCTTCACTGACAGCCACTGACAGATTACGGATGTTGTCATGCCTGTCAGCCAGTTCTGTCAGCTCATGATAATGTGTCGCGAACATGGTCCGTACACGGTGCGATGGATCCGACAGATATTCAACGGTAGACCATGCAATTGACAATCCGTCGAACGTACTTGTACCCCTTCCTATCTCATCAAGGATGATAAGGCTCCGCGGGGTCGAATTCCTGAGAATGCCGGCGAGCTCACTCATCTCTATATAGAAAGTAGACTGTCCGTATGACAGGTTGTCTGAAGCTCCTATTCTGGTGAATATCCTGTCAACAACACCTATAACAGCGGACTGGGCAGGAACGAAGCAGCCGATCTGCGCCATAAGCACGATCACAGCAGTCTGCCTCATGTATGTAGACTTTCCTGACATATTAGGTCCTGTTATGATCAGCATGCTCCTGCTGTCAAGGTCTATGAGAGTGTCATTGGAAACGAACATGCCTGCTCCGAGAAGCTGCTCAACAGCAGGATGTCTGCCTTTGCGGATATCTATAATGTCACCGTCATTGACGACAGGTCTGACATATCCGTTATCCTGCGCGACGCGCGCAAAACCGATCAGCACATCCAGGGCAGCTACAGCGGCCGAAGCTTTCTGCAGATCCGCGATATAAGGTTCGATGGATGAACGGATCCTGCGGAACTCTTCATATTCAAGCTTGTTGATCCTGGTCTCCGCGCTGAAAACCAGAGTCTCCTTCTCCTTGAGTTCCGGTGTTATATATCTCTCGTTGTTGACGAGGGTCTGTTTTCTTATGTAGTCATCAGGGACTTTGTCTGTCATTCCCTTGCTGACATCTATATAGTAGCCGAACACTTTGTTATATCCGACTCTGAGAGTCCTGATGCCGGTGCGTTCTTTCTCGCTGTTCTCAAGTCCTGCTATCCATGCCTTGGCATCGGCGATGGAATCCTTGAGGGCATCAAGTTCCTCGGAATATCCTTTTCTTATCAGACCGCCTTCAGTTATGACATGAGGCGGCTCTTCGCATATCGATCTGTCGATCATATTGTACAGATCATCAAAATCAGAGATATCTCCTGCTATCTCGCGCAGCAGAGGCGCGTCAAGATAACCGAGCTGATCTGTTATGTCAGGCAGGCGGCCGAGCGAATTGCGCAGTGCTATGAGATCCCGCCCGTTGGCACGGCCGGCCGCTATGGCTGCCGTGAGTCTCTGAAAGTCATATACTGACTTGAGAGAATTGGAAATATTGTTGGCTGCAATAGGAGTGTTCCTCAGAGCCTCTACCGCATCCAGTCTTCTGTTGATGGCTTCCGCATCCTTGAGCGGCTGTCTCAGCCATTGTTTCAGGAGTCTGCCTCCCATCGCTGTCCTCGTCCTGCTGAGTACGCCGAGCAGAGAGCCTTTTACCTCATGGTCGTATATAGTCTCGAGAAGCTCGAGATTGCGCAGTGTAGTGCGGTCGAGCTGCATATAGCTGCCCCTTTCCCTGATCCTGAGGCTGCGTATCTGTCCGGGATCGCTCTTCTGCATATCCATGAGATACATAAGCAGCGAACCTACTGCGCATACCATCTCATTCCTGCCCTCGAGGTCGAGCGGGACAAGAGAAGTCATACCGAAATGATTCAGCACGATGTCTCTGCAGGAATCCTCACGGTAATAGGAAGGATCAACGGAGTCCGTGTACGGACTTAATGAATATTTGCTGAGGACTTCCGCTACTTTGCTGGAAATATCTTCACTGACTACTATCTCGCGTATACCATTGACAGACAGCTCGTTGGCAAGGATGGACATATCCTCATCATCATCGAATTCATCAGCAGTGAGTTCGCCCGTGGATATGTCTGCCGTCGCCAGAGCTGTATGACCCCCGCTCGTGATGCAGAGGGAAGCAATATAAATATTGTCTTCACGGGATGATGAATCAGCAAGATCCAGAGTTCCCGGAGTATATACTCTCGTGATATCACGCCGTACTATGCCTTTTGCTTCCGCCGGGTCTTCCATCTGCTCGCATATGGCCACCTTATGACCGTTTTTGACAAGCCGGACGATATACGACTCGACGGAATGGTGAGGAACTCCGCACATAGGAGCTCTCTCTTCAAGACCGCAGTTGCGGCCGGTCAGCGTCAGCTCAAGTTCGCGTGACGCAAGAATGGCATCATCAAAAAACATCTCATAGAAATCACCAAGCCGGAACATAAGGATCGTGTCCTTATACTCCTCCTTGATATTGATATACTGCTGCATCATTGGCGAGAGTTTTTCCTGTGCCACTGGTGTTTATTCCTTCCGTTAACAAAAAAGCTGTAGGGGGAGAATTCTCCCCCTACCACCTTACTACTGCATTATTGCGGTGTTTCTTCTGTTCTGATTACTTTGCGTTGTAAGCAGCAACACCCATCTTGATGAGCTCGCATGCTCTTCTCATCTTGTCCGGTGTGAGAACGTAAGCGATACGCATCTCGTTTCCGCCGAGGCCCTTGGTTGCATAGAATCCAGGAGCCGGTGCGAACATAGCTGTCTCGCCGTTGTCCTCGAATTCCTTGAGCATGAACATCAGGAAGTTTTCGATGTTGTCAACAGGCAGCTTGCATGTCATGTAGAATGCGCCTGCAGGCTTCTGGCAAACTACGCCAGGGATCTTGGAGATCTCGTCATAAGCAGCGTCTCTTCTTGCTTCGTACTCAGCCTTAGCTTCGTCATAATAGCTCTTGTCCATTCTGTAGAGAGCTGCAGCGCCTACCTGCTCGAGTGTAGGTACGCAGAGTCTGCCCTGTGCGAGCTTGAGCAGTGCGCTCATGAACTCTTCGTTCTTGGAGATAGCTGCGCCGACACGCGCGCCGCAAGCGGACCATCTCTTGGATACGGAGTCGATGATAACTACTCTGTCTGCGATGTCCGGGAGCTGTCCAAATGAGTGAGCCTCTGCTCCGTCATATACGAACTCTCTGTATACTTCATCGGAGATGATCCAGAGGTCGTGCTCCTTAGCGATGTCGCCGATCAGCTTCATGTCTTCGAGTGTCAGTACTCTTCCGGTAGGGTTACCAGGTGAGAGGCAGCAGATAGCCTTGGTCTTAGGTGTGATAGCAGCCTCGATAAGGTCTCTCTTAGCCCAGTTATAGCCGTCCTCTGCGGAAGTTGTAAGAGGAACGAGTACACCGCTGACCTCGTTGCAGAATGTGTTGTAGTTTGTATAGAATGGTTCAGCGATAAGAGCTTCATCTCCAGGATTGAGGAGAGCTGTGAATGCGAGGATAAGAGCCTCGGAACCACCGTTGGTGATGATAATGTCCTTGCGCTCATAATCCATGTCGAAGTCTCTCTTCATGTAGTAGATCATTGCGTCGCGCAGCTCATTGATACCCTGGGACTCAGCGTATGCGATTACCTTCTTGTCGAAATTTCTGATTGCTTCCATGAAGCAAGGAGGAGTCTCGATATCCGGCTGTCCGATGTTCAGGCGGTAAACTTTCTTGCCCTGATCTTCAGCTTCAAATGCAAAAACGTTGAATCTTCTGATTGGTGAGAACTGCATTCCGGCGACTCTCTTTGATACTTCCATAGGTCTTCATCTCCTTAAAAAATAATTGCAAAAGGTTATTAATTATAATGATGGGTGCAGCAATGTTCACAGGTCCTGATGTGATGCCCGGATCACATCGCCCACACCTATCTCATTATCGCATATTTTGGCTGAAAGTAAAAGTAAGTATTCTATGTTTCCTTTTGTTCCTTTTATCGGTGAATATGTTAATGCCACCGGAAAGAGACTGTTTTCCCGGGCATATCCGATAACTTTGCTGATAACTTCTTCATGCACTGCAGGATCTCTTACGATGCCGCCCTTACCTACCTGCTCTCTGCCGGCCTCGAACTGAGGCTTGACAAGGCAGAGGATCTGTCCTTCCGGCGCAAGTATCGCGGCAGCCGGCGGAAACATATGGCGCAGTGATATGAAACTGACATCTATTGAAATGAGATCGGCAGGTTCCCTGATGAGATCCGTGTCAAGGTAGCGGATATTGGTCTTTTCCATATTGACCACTCTCGGATCAGTCCTGAGACGGTAGTCAAGCTGGCCGTAGCCGACATCAATGGCATAGACCTTGGCGGCTCCGTGCTGCAGCATGCAGTCTGTGAATCCTCCGGTGGAAGCGCCCATATCCACACATACGGCATTCTCACAGGATACTCCCCACTCATTGATGGCTTTTTCGAGCTTGAGACCGCCCCTGCTTACATAAGGGCACTCCTTGCCTGCGACCTGTACATCTGAATCAATGTCAAAA
>JBGUJM010000035.1:0-24046 GCA_045113935.1 Anaerovoracaceae bacterium | reverse complement strand
TCGCCGCCGAGACCCCAGAACTTGCACTCGATTGTTCCGGAAGGAGCTGTGATAGGAGCTGCCTTCTCTTCGAGTGAGAGGTTGGTAACGTCATCAACGATTCCGATGGTGAACTTTCTCTTAGGATCATCCTTAGCAAGTTCGTCATAAACAGCGAATACAGATGCCGGTGGAGTATCCTTGGAACCGAGTCCATAACGTCCGCCGATAACCTTTACGTCGTTCATGCCTGCCTCAGCGAATGCTGTCATAACATCGAGGTAGAGAGGCTCGCCCAGTGCGCCAGGTTCCTTAGTTCTGTCAAGAACAGCAACCTTCTTAGCAGTCTTAGGCAGTGCAGCGATCAGCTTGTCAGCTCTGAAAGGTCTGTAGAGTCTAACCTTAACGAGACCAACCTTCTGGCCGGCAGCATTGAGGTAGTCGATAACTTCCTCAGCTACGTCGCAGATGGAGCCCATTGCGATGATGACTCTGTCAGCATCTTCAGCACCATAGTAGTTGAACAGCTGATAGTCTGTACCGAGCTTCTCATTGATCTTGCCCATATACTTCTCAACAACATCAGGAACTGCATCATAGAACTTGTTGCAGGCTTCTCTGTGCTGGAAGAATACGTCGCCATTCTCGTGAGAACCTCTCAGATGAGGGTGATCAGGGTTCAGGCATGCATCACGGAATGCATTTACAGCGTCCATGTTGCACATTTCCTTAAGATCCTCATAGTCCCATACAGCGACTTTCTGGATCTCGTGGGATGTTCTGAATCCGTCGAAGAAGTTCAGGAAAGGAACTCTTCCTTCGATAGCAGCAAGGTGTGCTACAGGACCGAGATCCATGACTTCCTGTACATTGCTCTCAGCGAGCATTGCAAAACCAGTCTGACGGCATGCATAAACGTCGGAGTGGTCGCCGAAGATGTTCAGTGCATGAGTGGAAACAGTACGTGCCGATACATGGAATACTGCTGGCAGCAGTTCTCCGGCAATCTTGTACATATTAGGGATCATCAGGAGAAGTCCCTGGGAAGCTGTGTAAGTTGTGGTGAGAGCACCAGCTCCGAGTGAGCCGTGTACAGCACCTGCAGCACCAGCTTCAGACTCCATCTCGACAACCTGTACAGTTGATCCGAAGATGTTCTTACGTCCGGCAGCAGCCCACTGGTCTACATAGTCAGCCATAGGCGAAGACGGAGTGATCGGATAAATTCCGGATACCTCAGTGAACGCATAGGAGACATGAGCGGCAGCGGTGTTACCATCCATTGTCTTGAATTGTCTCTTCATTTTTTCATCTCCCTTTACATTAAGTTTTTAAAAAAGCGTTGGGTTAAAAAGTACTTTTTAGAATAAATATATGGTGAAATAATTATTCCCTTAGTGAATTGCGGCGATGCTTACAGCGCCTCTACGATCGCCTGAGTATCTTTAGCGATCATCAGCTCTTCGTTGGTAGGAATGATGAACACTCTGACCTTGGAGCCTTCGCCTGTGATCTCTACTTCCTGTCCGCGGCAGTTGTTCTTCTCCTTGTCGATAACAACTCCCATGAATCCGAGGTTGTCGCAGACTTTCTCTCTCAGCTCGATATCATTCTCGCCGATACCTGCTGTAAATACCATTGCGTCTACACGGCCGAGCTCTGCAGCATATGCGCCGATGAAACGCTTGACGGATCTGAGCAGCATCTCTCTTGCGATGTGAGCTTTCTTGTTGCCCTCAGCCTCTGCCTTTGTGATGTCTCTGCAGTCGCCGGAAATCTCTGATACAGCGAGGAGTCCGGACTTCTTGGTCATCATGTCAGTGATCTCCTTGACCGGCATACCTGTCTGCTCATAGATGAAGCTGACAACTGTAGGGTCGATCGAACCGCAGCGGGTTCCCATTACGAGACCTTCAAGCGGTGTGAGACCCATCGATGTGTCGTAGCACTTTCCGCCCTTGACAGCACTGATGGATGAACCGTTTCCGAGGTGGCATGTAATGATGTTGAGACCTGCAGGATCCTGACCCATCAGCTCTGCGCATCTCTCAGAAACATATCTGTGGCTGGTACCATGAGCACCGTATCTCTGTACATGATACTTCTCGGCATATACCCATGGGATAGCATAATACTTACACTCATCAGCCATTGTTCTGTGGAATGTGGTATCGAATACTACTACGCCAGGAGTGTTAGGAAGAACCTTCTTGCAAGCTCTGATTCCTACGAGTGCAGGAGGGTTGTGGAGAGGTCCGAGAGTGCAGAGCTCTTCGATGCCTGCCTCTACCTCGTCAGTAATGAGTTCAGATTTGTCGAAAATGTATCCGCCCTGTACGATCCTGTGGCCTACAGCGCCGATCTCGTCCATGCTCGAAATTACTCCGTGCTCCTTGTCTGTAAGAGCGTCGATTACAAGCTGCATTGCGACTCCGTGATCCGGAAGTGCAATGTCCTTGTCAAATACAGTACCTGCCTCGGTCTTGTAATTCATGTGTCCGTCTTCACCGATTCTCTCGCAGAGACCCTTAGCGAGAACGGATTCATCGTCCATGTTGATAAGCTGATACTTGAGTGATGAACTTCCCGTGTTAACTACCAGAATTATCATGTTGATCGTTTCCTTTCGTGTTGGGTTAGATTAGTTAAAACTCCGCAATAATGCGCATATATTATAACACAACAGGGTGCTGTTTTCCCCTTGAATCACTAAGAATTCAGCAAAAATACAAGAAACGGGCGAAGAGAGCCCGGTCTCCGGCGCAATTTGTCAGATAGACAAAAAATTCTCAGAAAAGAATGTACCCGGAATACAAGAACGCAGAAACGGCAGCGGTTTTTCCGCTGCCGCATATGTCTATTCTTCTGACGGCTTGTCGAGCCGCTCTCTGATCTCTGAGCTGCTGATCACTCTTGTCGTTGCTTTTCCCATATTTTCCGCTTCGACGATCGGGAAAATGATCCGGAACTCAGTTCCGACTCCCGGTTCCGAATCCACATATACCTTAGCGCCATGTGTATCGCATATCTGATGTACGATGGCGAGTCCCAGGCCTGTACCTTTGCCGGATTCCTTGGTCGTATAGAACGGATCGAATATCCTCGCGAGTGTCTCAGCATCCATTCCGATACCGGTATCATTGAACCGCATTGCGACTCCGCCCTCTTCTATTCTGGTAGACACCGTCAGGGTTCCGCCCTTTTCTCTCATCGCGTCATACGCGTTAAGCACTATATTGATCACGAGCTGTGAGATCTGGGTAGCATCACCTCTTATCCTGGCCTGACCCGAACTGAACCTTCCCCTGACTTCAACATTCTTAGGCTTGGCCGGCAGCGTCACTTTGAGCGAGCTGCGTATGATTTCAATCGGGTCAAGCACCTTGTAGCTTTCCTCCTTGCCCTTCTTGGACAGATCAGCGAGTCTCTGAACAATATCCTTGGCTTTGACTGAAGCGTTATACACTTCCATCATATAGTCCTGGATCTCAGCCTGATCGTCCGGCAGCATTTCAGCAGCCATGATGCTGTAACCCATGATCGGTGTCAGCAGATTGTTGAAATCATGCGCGATGCTGGCTGTCATCGTACCGATGGTCTCAAGTCTCTGATGATGAGCCAGCGCCTGCATATTCTGATTGAGTTCTTCCATTGCGGAGTTCTTCTTCTTGAGGACCTCAAGATCCCGCTCATTGGCAGTATTGACCCGTCTCATGAAGATGAGCATGAATACAAGAACTATGATTCCTGCTATAGCCATGCCGCCGAAAAGGAGAATCATCTCGGCTGCTCTCCTTGAAGGCTGCAGAGCCTGATCAAAATCTGCCGTGATCCCTATCGCAAACTCCCCGTTGGTCGTCTTGCTGCTCGGCTGAACCACGATCCTGGCGGTATAGCTGTCTCCGTCAGGTCGCTTTAATTCGAGTGAACTCCCGCCGGATACCTGCGCGCCCTGGCATTCAGTCATATAGTCTCTGAACTGTGCCGTATTGTCATCGAGTTTCTCAAGCGGTGAAGTGACCAGCACATCAGAACCTGACTGGCATATCAGAACAGTGGAAGTGCTGTCGATCAGCATTACGCCTCTTGCCGGTGTGCCTCCGGAAGCATTGATATACAGCTGCTCGAGACTCAGCAGGGCTTCGTACCTGACGCTGCCCGCATCTGTTATCTCATATGCCATATAATAATTACCGTTTCCATCGGTGCAGATACGAAGACCCCGTCCGTCTGCCTCGGTCAGGAAGGAATATCCTTCTCTGCCTTCTGCGGAGATGATCATGTTATCGCCCTTAAACATCAGAATATCTGAATAGACGGGGTTAGCGGTCATTGTATTGGCCGCAAGATATGCCCTGAGGTCAGTCAGATCTCCGTTTTCCGACTGACTCCACTCTTTGCGCAGCTGCGCCAGTCTCGTGCGTGCAAAAAACGTCTCTGCCTCTCTGCAGAACGCATCGAGAGTATTCTCGATATTGATGTCTTCTGAACTTATCAGACTGTAGAACTGCGTATCCTTCTCATGGAGGATCGTGTCATCGAATTCTTTGAATGCATTCCATGCCCTGAATATTCCAAAAGCAATGCAGAAAACAGCCAGCGCAAAAACGATCGCGAAGATGGTCTGTCCTGCTGACCTTCCCTCGCGGCCGTTACTGCTTCCCGGTTCGGGCAGATCTCCTCTGCCGAATATCCTGACTTCCCTCTCGCCCTCAGGGGCGCGGTCTGCCGCCTCGTTGATCCTGTCTGACTGTGTATCCATTATTGTTATTCGCCGTCAGCAGATTCCTCTGTCTCTTCAGTTCCTGCGCCGGTATCCTCTGCAGTTTCATCTGTTGGCTCTTCCGCAGCCTCAGCGTCCTCCTCCGCGGCCTCATCTGATGACTCTTCCTCAGCTTCAGCATCCTCCTCAGCCTGCTTCTGAGCATCCTCAAGATACTGCTTTGCTTCTTTGTATGTCATCTCTACGGTCTTGAGTTCCTCATCCCCGACCTTGATGGTTGCCTTGACATCAGCGGAAAACGCTCTGGTCTGAGGCTTGATGCCGGTAATGAAATATGCCGCGTAATTTTTGAGTTCTTTTTCGCCGTTCTCTCCGGAATAAAACTCTTTTGCGATCCCGGTGATCGTCTCATCGCTGCCGTCGACAGTCATAACGACATTCATCGAATTACCCTTGGCAGTGATAGCAGCTGTTGTGATCTCATCGATCTGCATGCTTCCATATGCCTCTTCCCCACCGTTCTTCTCAAGATATTTCTCGATAGTGGCAGGTTTGCTGAAATAATTGTATCCGAGCACGAAGGCGAACATGCCAACAACTACACCAAATATAAGAAGTGCTATCAGTCCGTTGTTAGGAGTGGTTCTCTTCTCCTCTATCTTGTTAGCTGCCTTGCGCGCAGCCTTGGCTTCTCTTCTCTGAGTTTTCTTGATCCTCTTGCTGCTGACCTTGACAGGCTGCTCAACGTTCTTCTCGTTGTCCGTCGCAGTCTGCTCAGTGTTCTTCTCGTCGTCCATCACAGTCTGCTCAGTGTTCTTCTCGTTGTCCATTAAAATCTCCTTAATCATATATTTTTCCGGTGACGGTCCGCTTGTTGATGCGTGACTTTTGTGTCAGATTTCAGCACCGCAGTCCAGGCAGTAGACACTGCCCGCAGGGTTAAGCATGCCGCAATCAGGACATTTTACCATATCCGCGGCTCTGACTTCATCAGTTATCCGCAATTTTACACCCAGGGCAAGTTTTTCCGCAACCGCTTCAGCATACCTGTTGAGTTTTATATTCTGAGGCGAAAAATGAATATGCAGAGCACTCCGGAGCTGCTCCAGCCCCTGCCTGTATCCATCATCCGTACACCAGAGTAGTGTCACTACGTCTGCCTGTCCTCCGCGGTCGATCACAAGCGTGACGTTGCAGACCTCATCGCAGTGAAGAACTGCGTATATCGCAGGTCCCAGACTGATGACCCCATAATCAAGAACCTTGCCGCCGCTGTCCATAAATACGGCAGCGCGGCCGGCGATACGCATCTCTTTGAATTTCTGCGCTTTTCTGTTGATTATCAGATAATTGCTGTCCAGCATATGAATCGACCTGCCTGTCCGTGTGCAGAAGAAGTGCACCATATCTGCATCATTCAGGTATGGTGCACTATATTACCAATAAATTGTCTGCCTGAGTCTATACGGTGAATCTGTATCCGAGGCCTCTGACAGTAATCAGATATTTAGGCGTCGACGGATCGTCTTCGATCTTCTGACGGAGCCTGTTGACGTATACCATGATCGCATTTTCATCAATTATTGTCTCTCCCCATATTACTGAGTAGATCATATCCTTGGAAAATATATGATCTACATTGTCTATGAAGAGCTTGATCATGGAATTCTCCTTGGATGAAAGAGGGATCTCCACATCGTTCTTGTAAAACCTCAGTGTCGAAGTATTATAAGTAAACGGTCCCGCTGTGATGATATTGCTTGTCCCCTGAGGCGATGTGCTGCGGCTCCGCCTGATAAGAGCTTTGGCCTTAGCGACCAGAGTCACAGGGTTGAATGGTTTGGTTATGTAGTCATCTGCACCGATCTCAAGTCCGTAAAGGGCATCCTGATCTTCCTTGCGTCCGCTGACCACCATAACAGGGGTGCTGACGCCGGTGCCTCTAAGCTGCTGTATCACCTCAAACCCATTGATACCTCTCATGTTGATATCGAGAAGTATCAGATCATACTTGTTCTGCTTGACGAGCTCGAGTGCGGCTTCCCCGCTGATAGCCAGATCAGCTTCGATGCCGTTGTTCTTGAGCGCCTTGAACAACATTGTCAGTATCGTTTTGTCATCATCAACGACAAGAACTTTGTCTGCCATATGAGCCTCCTGATCATATATAGCACTGTCCGGTATTCCGGAGCACATAATAACCTATGTTATTTTAGCACAGTTACACAGTATTTGTAAAAGATACTTTACATTCCGGTTTTCCGGACGTAACCAGGTTGACAATTCACGTGACGTAAAAAAATGACCATCGGACGCAATCATTGATATAGGCAGAACACAAAGTTCCAGGGTTAACAATTGAAGTTCGCAGAGCAGAAATTGTCCAATAGTTTACCATTTGCGGAAACAAACCGCAAACTATAATGCTTTTTTCCCGAAAAAAGCTAATTTGACCATTTATCTCACCAATGCTTTATTCTGCTCTGTGCTATACTCAAATTGACCTAATCAAGGAGGTTTCTTAGGATATGAATGACAACAGGCGCAAGCTGACCGGCATTCTCAAGCTTTTATATGAAAACACGGATGCTGATCACAGCATGAATACTTACCAGATCATGGATGCTCTGGAGAATATGGATCACGGAAGACCTGACCGCAAGACGATCGATGCCAATATCAGGTTCATCATTGACGAGCTTGGTTTCGGTATCCGTAAGGAGAAAGGCAAGCCTAACAGATACCGCTGGACGGACAGAGAATTTGACTTGTCAGAGCTCAAAATGCTCGTTGATGCTGTCCAGTCCTCGAGATTTATTTCGCAGAAGAAGTCCCGCGAGATCATTGCCAAGCTCAAGGACCTGACAAGCATATATCAGGCAGCTTCTCTGAACAGAGAGTTGTACATCAGTGATCACTACAAGTGCGACGGCAGCAAGACTCTGCAGACTGCGGATATCATCAATGAGGCCATCAAGAATCAGGTGAGAGTCACCTTCCGTATGGCTGACTATGATATGGACAGGAATGAATATCTGAGAGACAACGGCAAAGTCTATGAGGTCAGTCCGTATGCTCTGATGTGGAACAATGATCATTACTATGCTGTAGGTCTTGAAGTCGGTTCTGATAAGGTCAGACCATACAGGATCAGTAAACTTCGTGATGTTGAACTCAAGCAGATGCCTGCTCAGCAGGCTCCTGCGGATTTTGATCTCAGCAGCTATTCATGCCGTGAGTTTGATATGTTCTCAGGCCAGGTAACAGATGTTGTCCTCAGCTGCAAAGACTATACGATCAACTATCTGATAGACAGATTCGGAGATTCCTTCCACGCGCAGAAGATTTCCGATGACAGATTTACAGCCAGAGTCAGAGTTGACACCAGCACTTCATTCTATGCGTGGGTGTTCAGATTCGGCGGAGACATCACTATAGTTGAACCGGCCTGGGTGAGAGATGAGTTCAAGTCGATGGTCTCTGCTCAGCTTTAACCGGTAACAGTAATTCCGTATATACAAAACCCTGTGCACATCACCGCACAGGGTTTTTAACTGACCGGATATCCGGTATACCTATTCTTTTCCTGATACATTCCGGGAAAGATAGCCTTCTGTCATGTCCGCCCAGGGGTAGGAGTTCATGTATTCACCTCTGTAGCTGTTAACAGCGTCTTTATCTCCTTTCAGAAAACGATAGAGATCGCATACAAGTCTGTCCGGCACGACTCTCATAGCCCCCTTCTCTGTCTCGAGTATGTCGCTGATATGATATTCCTGCAGAGTATCCCGGAGACTCCGTATGACCGTGTCCAGATATTTCTGTTTAGATCGTTCATAATTACTGTCTTCCCAAAGCGCATAGAAAACCTCCCTGCGGCTGACAAAATTTCCGTTCTGATCGATCAGGAAAGCCAGCAGTTCCTTAGCCTTGGACCTTGAGAACCTTACCGGTCTGCCGTCCACCAGCAGGTTGAAGTACCCGAAAGTGCGGGCTTCGATATGAGGAGGAGCCTTACCTTCAGATTCTTTCCGTTCTCCCAGGACTTCCGGAAAAATGTATTCTATCTCCTCCCTGAAACTGTCATATCCTATTGGTTTGAGCAGATATCCCTCTGCATGCATAGCATACGCGTCTATTGCATATTCAGCATAACCTGTGAGGAATATTACCCTGGTATACGGTGATTTCTTCTTGATGTCTGCAGCAAGCTGGAGTCCGTTCATATCCGGCATATCGATATCAAGCAGAGCAAGATCCGCAGTATTTTCCGTAAACCACCGGACAGCATCCTCTGCATAGGAAAATGCGAAAACATCTTCCGCGTAAGGGAGTTTGCGGCACAGAGCGGCGGTGCGCTCAACCAGCAGTTCCTCATCATCTACACATACTATTCTCATCTACGAAATCACTTCCCTTCATGCAGGTATCCTGATTGTGACTCTGGTTCCTTCATCGATTTTGCTCTCGATGGTCATGGTGCCGTCACACATACCCTCTATTCTCTCCCGTACGTTGCGGATTCCTATGTGATCTCTGTCCTTGCTGAGCTGGGCATTGATGTCGAACCCTCTGCCATTATCCTGAACGACTATCACATGTTCGCCCTCTTCCGAATAAGTAAGTACGGATACATACCCGTCTCTGCGGCCTCTCACACCATGTCTTATGGCATTTTCCACCAGCGGCTGCACCGACAGCGGCGGAACTTTGAATCCGTGATCCCTGATATCATATTCCACCCGGATCGATGGAAATCTGATCAGCTCGATATCCGCATAAGTTCTGGTATGCTCAATCTCTTTGTCAATAGGTACGATAGTCTGCTGATCCAGAGATTTGATGTTCTGCCGCAGATAGGTACCGAACTTCTCTATAGTATCGGATGCTTTGTCAGGGTCGATCTCGATCAGGGCCTGAATGGTCGAAAGTGTGTTGAAAAGAAAATGAGGCTGAATCTGGGACACCATGATCCTGATGCGCTGTTCAGCGTGCAGCGCTTCCTCGTGATCCCTTGCGAACTGCAGGTGAAGCCACAGATAGTAGAGCACACAACAACATGTTATAGCCGCGTTGAGGAATGATACCGGCGGATTATAAGCCATGTTGAAATCAACTATGGTCGCTCCTATTATCAGAGCGGCACTGCATAAAGGAAGCAGTGCTTCGAGTCTGCGCGAATCCCAGTATGTTTTTATTCCTTCCCACATGAGCAAGGCCAGAAGCAGACTGCTGACTATAATGCACGAATAGTTGAACGGCGTGCTCGTAAATCTCAGATCCTGATCAATACGGAAAGCGAGTCCCGTAAAGCATGAGATAAGATATATGATCCCGTTTGCGGCAACCAGTGCCCATGCCTTCCTGATGTTCTTGCCTTTGCCTACAATACTGACCATAAGCGCCAGTATCAGCGGCCTGACCGAGTAGCCGTATGCCGCCAGAAATGTAACGATCCTCCGGGAGGTCTCGCCGGGACTCGTGATCACACCCTCCATCTGGTTGCTGACGATAATGCTCAGCACGAATAGGGCGACAAGCATCATGTCGCGTCTCTGCCTTTTGTCGATATACGGATCGACCAGCACAATGATGGACAGGCCCGTAAGCATGACTGCCAGCACCAGATTGAGATTGATCAGAGTCTGTGTATATACATTCATATCAACGTTATTTGATCTGCTCAGCTATCTCGCCAAGGAGATTCCATGCACGGTCATAGTACTTTTTCTCATAATCAGTGAGTGTATCATATTCACGCAGTTTAGGGTCTTCCCTCCGCTTACTGCTGTGCGTTTCCCCGTAGCTCCAGTTGTAATAGGAATAGAATCGCACCCATCTTGCGTGCTCTATCCTTCTGAATTTGTCGACCATATCAGGATCCTTCTGGGCCTGGATCAGGATCTTATATGCAGCAAGGAAAGTATCCCTGTCCAGATCGACCGCTTTTCCCGTTTTGAGCAGAATACGGACTTTCATTAAGAGGTGGTCAGCGGCCGCGATCTTGGACTGTCTCAGCCTGTCATCAAGTTCTTCCCAGTCAAGGCTTTTCTCAACACTTCTGCGGTAGAGATCATTCATTGTGCGTGCGGCATCATTAAGACGTGTCCGTACGATCTGATTGACAGTAAAGATCTTTTCATTGGTGCCGAACACTCTGACACCGGGTGCCGGGCGGTTGCTCCTGAGATAGATCCTGCCTTTGTTCCCATAGTACCGCTGTATCTGCCACAGATCATCCCATCCCGCCTCTTCATCATCCTCACAGATGATGATCCTGTTGGCCCGGCTGATGATATCATGCGCAGCAGTCCATTGTTCTTCATGGAAGAAGATACTGTCATGACCGGGTACGGTTTCATTTATACCAAACGCCAGATCAAGGTTCCTGTGTATCTCCTGAAAGCGGCGGCTGTCTCCGAACACATGATAGGAAACATCAAAATCACAGTCGTTGATATTCGTCAGTATAGCACGCTCCAGCAATGCCTGACCGTAATTGCCGAAGCCTATGAGAACGATCACATTATCAGATGAACTGAGCGGGTTATCGCGCCAGTAGCTTCTCGCGCAGCAGTCATAGGTGTGAAAAAAGTATATGTTGCCGGGCATTTTCTCCTGCCCGCTCATTGTGCTCGCATACACATCAGCATCCAGTCTGTGCACATCTACCGCCCTCATGTTGCGTCCGATATCATTTTCCACAAGGAAGAAGAGCTTGCAGCGGTTCCCCGCGCCTTTCTTGTGAGCCACGATCCTGGCAGGCGAGACATTGATGAACAGGCATGGATAATCAGGCTTCTCGTATTCCTTCTCTCTGTTGACACCATAAATGACGACAGCCCGTTCATCTTCTTTCAGGATGTCCTTTGCAAGGGCATCCGCCTCCGCGGTATATTCCGCGAGGTAATACCAGTCTCTGTTCCTGAGAAACCTTAGCTTGAGCATCGGCAGACCTTCACTTGTCAGAACCGAAACGACGGAACCGAACAAGGCTACCAGAACACCCATGGACAACAGCAGGAAAATAACGCCTATGCAATGTCCCAGAGGACTCACAGGAGTCATATCGCCGTATCCTACCGTTGACAGAGTCGCCAGTGAATACCACACCGCATCTGCAAATGAGTCGATCTCAGATCCCGGCTGGCCTCTTTCGACATATACTAACGCGAACAGCAGCAAGACATAGATCAGAATGAACAGACCTGCAGCAGCCAGATAATTGTATTGCCTTTTTCTGTTAAACATACGGTCACTCTTACTTTTCACATTTTGCCCACAGGCGTTTTAAAGCAGCTTCGTACGATGCCGGATCGGTCCTGTAATTGACCGCATGTCCGGCGCCCTTTATTATGAGCAGTTCTTTCTCGCTTGCACAGGCTTCATAGTTCCTGTATGACATTTCCGTCGGAACAAAATCATCCTCATCGCCATGTACAAACAGTACCGGAATAACACAATTGGCCAGCGCCTCCAGTGATGATGTATGTGTTCCGGTGTTTCCGGTTATTTTACGATACTTATACTCCGTCTGGTTTTTCAGCAGCACGCCGAACGGCATATGCATATTTCTGTTCGTGAGATATTTCCAGATATCCCGCGGTGATGTAAATCCGCAGTCAGCTATTATCCCTTTAACATTAGCGGGCTTATCGAGTTCCGATGCCAGCATAACTGTAGCCGATCCCATTGATACTCCATAGAGATATACCGGCAGATCCTGCGATGTCCTGGCATTGACCCATTTCACCCATTCAATGCAGTCGTACCTTTCCAGCAGCGCAAAGCCCATGAACGATCCTTCGCTGCTGTTCTGTCCCCTCTCATCGGCAAGCAGAATATTGCATCTGCTTTCGTGGAGAAAGTCTATGACGTCTCCGAAATCCTTGAGCCAGCTGCCGTGCCAGCCGTGCATGCAGACAATCGTTCTCTCCGCGTTTTCGCAAGGATACCAGTGTCCGATCAGTTCAATTCCGTCAAACGTCTGCATCTTTACTGTTTCTATTTCCGGATTGTTTTCATGCTTTCTGTTTGTTTCCGGCGGAAAAGTGTTTTTGTCCTGTTCCGGCATAAAAACAGAACTTGCAACGATCTTTGTTGCCAGCACTTCTGCGACAGCAATATTTGCGACCGCCAGCAACGCACCGCCGGCAAACAGTATTTTTTTATTCATAGATGCTCTCCTTAAGAGTTTTCTTCCGCCGCCGGACTCAGAGTTCCGGAGCTTGCCGATATCTTAACTTCGTTATTGCAATATTATAATAACATAGTTGTTGTCCAGGCGACCAACTAAAAGAGCCGCCGGATGAATAACCGGCAGCTCTTTTATCAGTGAATCGATCTATTTCATTTTAGAGATAGCAGCGCCCATGCCGGATATATCGCCGATAAGGATCGCTCCGACAAGCCTGCCGTGATCATAATAATACTTAGAGTAGGTGTTCCTGACATCGTCTTTGATCTGCTCGGATCTGAATTTCCTGTCAGGATCCTTGCCGTTCGTGCCGAGCGCGAAAACGCTGGTGTTCATGGCTTCGATCACAAGCGAGCTGCCGATAGATCTGTATTCTGCATTGTCACCTGCAGCATTCGCGCCTGCGATACGGCCGGTCTCCACAGCCTGCGCCCAGAATGCCTGCGGCTGGCCGTTGACACTGCAGCAGTCACCTGCTGCATAGACATCAGGGATATTCGTCTTCATATTGCTGTCAGCTATGACCCACTTATCCACTGCTATACCGCTGTCTTCAGCGACTTTGGTATAAGGTCTCATGCCCGTCGACATAATGACAAGCTGTGCCTCAAATTCTGTTCCGTCATCCAGCACTACAGCATTCTCTGTGATCTCTGAGATCTTTACTCCCGTGACCACGTTGACTCCTGCGTCGATACATAGCTGCTGCAGCATTTCCGAGGCGGTATCATCCAGCTGCCGCGGCAGGAGTCCCGGAGCTGTTTCAAGCACAGTCACTTCCAGTCCGCCTTCTTTCAGACCCCATGCGCCTTCAAGACCCATAACACCTCCGCCGATGCATACTGCTTTGGTTGCGCTGCGGTCTGCTATGATCTGCTTGACACGGTCAGTATCTGAAATGCTTCTGACAGAAACGACATGGCCGAGATCTGCTCCTTTGATCGGAGGTACGAAGCAGTATGCTCCGAGAGCATAGATCAGCTTGTCATACCGGATCTGCCCTTCACTTCCGTCAGTATAGCGAAGGCTGACTGTTTTGGCAGCAGTATCCACTCTGAGAACTACAGTTTCAGGAACGAAGTTGATAGCATTATCCTCATACCATTCCGGTCCTTCCATTACAAGACCATTATAGCCGAAATCCCTGACGATGCCCTTTGTCAGCATCGGCCTGTTGTACGGAAGATGGGCTTCCTGTGTGACGATCGTAACGGTCGCGGTGTGGTTGCGGACCCTGATCGCCTCCGCAGCGCTCTTGGCTGCAGGCCCGCCGCCGATGATTACAAACACCTCGTCTGTATCTTTTCTGAACTTGGTTTCTTTTTTCTCAGCAGGAACAAAATTCTCAGGACCGACTCCGCAGACCGGGCAGGCTACAGCGCCCTCCTCGAACTCCGCTCCGCATACGAGGCATTTGACCATATTGCCGCTGCCTCCGGTTGATGCCGGCTGGATCCTTGAAGCGATATCCGCCTCTGTAGCCGGCTCAAAGTATTCTGAGCCTACATTGCAGATCGGGCAGGTATCGATGCCCTCCTCAAATACAGCTCCGCAGAAGGTGCATTTTACCATTCCGACCGGCTCAAAACACTCAGAACTTACTCCGCATACAGGGCATTCCTCCGTGCCTTCAGGGAGATAAGCTCCGCATATAGTACATCTTACTTTTGCCATATGTGTCTCCTGTTCTTACGTAACAATAACCATCTGCATTGTCCCAATTATCCCATGCAGGCGGTAGGCTGGTCAAGCTAATCGTGAGACAAAGAGCAGGGTATTCCGGAGTTGTGGTGAATGGTTTTTTTCAGGCTTCTTTTTCATTATAGGATCAATCCGAGAACTATAAGAAATTCACCGAGTGCATACGTCAGCATAACGGGGAAGTGCGTCTTCAGGCGGCTGTCCTTGTTGAAGCGTACGAAGAAGAGTGCTGTATCTGAGATGTAGAAAAGTAATGCACCAAATGCAGTAATGACTGCGGCAGATCCTGCTGTGCTCATCGATCTGAACCAGGCAAAGCAGTTCATGCCCCCGTTGATCAGCAGGTACAGGAGCATCGGCCAGAAGATCGATCTCGGAAGAAACGGTCTCATGCATTTGAATATAATGGCTGCAGAAATGAGAAAGCACGCCGGCAGAATGATCATCACCGGTCTGCTGACTGCAGAAAAGTCCGTAAGCTCCGCATATGTCAGGATAAAGAAGAAATGGCTGACCATAAAAGAGATGCCGCCCGCGGTGAACCACTTGATGCCTTTGGGTATCAGCAGCATATCACCGATCCAGGAGAAAATAAGGGCGAGTACAACAGTGATCCTGATCTCGCCCGCACTAAGACAGTAAAACGCCAGCAGAAACAGCAGGATAAACGGTTTTGTACGGTTCCGCATTGGTCTATCCTGCTTCAGCGAGGCATACAGATGCATGCCTGTGACTATGAAAAACAATATTAGCGCGATAGTTCTCATTGCATCTATGTGGAGACAGGGAGACAGGGGACGGTTCTCTGTCTCCTTTTCACAATCAAAAAGGAGACAGGGGAACCGCCCCCTGTCTCCTCAGGCTCTATTCTTTTGCAGCCGCTTTAAGTGCTGCTACGATCTCTTCCTCTGTAGCCATTGCCATGACCTTGTCTGCTAAAGCATCAGCCTCGGCTTTTGACCATTTTGAAATAATGCAGCGTGCTGTAAGGACAAGTACAGGATTGACGCTGTACTCATCAAGTCCGAACGACATGAGAAGCGGGATCATGAGCGGATCCGCCGCTGCTTCTCCGCACATTCCGACAGGGATACCTGCTTCTTTGCCTGCAACGATGATCTGCCTGATCGAGCGGAGCACTGCCGGCTGGAATGCGGAATAGAGATATGCTACCTTGGCATTTCCTCTGTCTACAGCCATGGTATAACCTGTCAGGTCATTCGTTCCTATGGAGAAGAAGTCCGCTTCCTTAGCGAGAAGATCTGCTATTGCAGCTGACGCAGCTGTTTCCATCATGCATCCGACTTCGATGCCTTCGTCAAATGCTATACCCTCAGCTCTGAGATCTTTCTTGATCTCTTCAACAAATTTTTTGACGGTTCTGACCTCATCAACTGTAGTGACGAGAGGGACCATTATCTTTGCCTTGCCGAAAGCGCTGGCTCTGACAATGGCACGGAGCTGAGTCTTATACATGTCCGGATTGGCAATGCAATATCTGACCGCTCTGAACCCGAGGAACGGATTCTCTTCCTTCTCAAAGTCCATGTAAGGAATATCCTTGTCTCCGCCGATATCAAGGGTACGGATGATGACAGTTTTTCCCTGCATTGTCTCGAGAGCTTCCTTATAAGCTTCAAACTGCTCGTCCTCGGTCGGGAGATGCGTATTGTCCATGAAAAGGAACTCTGAACGGAAAAGTCCAACGCCTTCACCATCGCATTCCATGGCTTTCTTCGCGTCCTTAGGAGTTCCGATGTTGCAGTAGATCTCGAGCTTATCTCCGTCTGCTGTCAGCGTCTCTTTGCCGAAGAATGTTTTGAGCTCAGCCTGTTTTCTGATGAACTCCTCACGCTTGAGGATGTATCTGGAAAGAACGTCGCCGTCCGGATTGATGTAAACATCACCTTCGGTACCGTCTATGATAGCTGTATCCTTGTCAGCGACCGCGTCAACGATTCCGGGTACTGAAAGAACAGCCGGGATCTCGAGAGCCCTTGCAAGGATAGCGGAGTGTGAAGTCTTTCCTCCGACCTCGGTGATGATTCCTGCCACGTTCTCTTTAACGATCTGCGATGTCATGGACGGAGTAAGGTCTTTGCAGACAAGCACCGTGCCCGGCGCGACCTTGCTGATATCGATATCCTCTACGCCAAGCAGTTTCTTGAGCACGCTGACCTTGACGTCAGAGATATCAGACGCTCTCTGGCGCATCATCTCGTCTTCCATCTGGGAAAACATGCCTATGAACATATCGCATACGGCTGTGAGTGCCGACTCGGCGCACTGCCCGCCCTCAATCATCTTGAACATTTCACCTGACATTGCAGGATCGGATATCATGACAGCATGCCCAAGGAGAATTTCAGCTTCCTTAGGACCTATGTTCTTACGTATTTCATCAGCCATTGCGTTCGTATCCTCTACGAAACTGTCTATAGCTTTGCGGAAACGGTCCTTCTCAGCATCAGTATCCGAGACCATTTTAGCTTCGAAAGAAAGATCATGCTCTATCAGGCGGCAGATACTGCCGATACCGATTCCACGTGATGCAGCAATTCCTTTATACATATTTGTGCCTCCATTAGTAAATGCTCCTCTGCAAAACTGCAGAGGAGCAGACAATTGAATATATTGATCAGTCGCCCATGCCGGCCTCGATGAATGCTGCGATCTCAGCGAGTGCTGCTGCTTCATCAGCACCATCACATACAATCTCGATCTCCGATCCGCATTTGATACCTGCAGCCATCAGAAACATAAGACTCTTGCAGTCAATTTCTTTTCCGCTGAACATGATTTTAACACTGCTCTCATACTTTGCTGCCATCTGTGAAAGCAGACTTGCCGGACGCATGTGCATGCCCTGTTCGTTCTTGATTGTGGTGTTTTTTGATACCATATTATTATGCTCCTTTCTGTTATCCGTCAATCCGGTATGCTATTCTGTGACGTTTTTCTTGAATATGCCCAGCAGCAGGCATCCGACGACAGAGCCGACGAGAAGTGCTACCAGATACATGATCACGTTTCCGACTACCGGGAATACGAAGATGCCGCCATGCGGTGCCATGAGTGTGCACTTGAACGCCATCGAGAGTGCTCCGGCAACTCCGGAACCTATCATCAGCGCCGGGATCACGTGCAGCGGATCTGCTGCCGCATATGGGATAGCTCCCTCTGTGATGAAGCAGAGACCCATGATGAAGTTGACCGGACCTGATTTTCTCTCAGCCTCTGTGTATTTCTTCTTATGAATAATTGTTGAAAGTGCGATAGCGATAGGAGGAACCATTCCGCCGACCATTACTGCAGCCATGATCATGTATCCGATCTCATTCTGAGCTGCAAGTGCTGCAGTACCGAATACATATGCCGCCTTGTTGAGCGGGCCGCCCATATCTGTCGCCATCATTGCGCCGAGGAGGAGTCCGAGAACAACGGTGGAGCCGGAGCTCATTCCCATGAGGACATTGGAGATCCATGCGTTGAGCGCGCCTACGATAGGGTTGATCGCGCACATTACCAGTCCTATGACCAATATTCCGCAAAGCGGATAGATGAGTACCGGTTTGATTCCCTCCAGTGCAGGCGGAAGTTTTTCGCATACTTTCTGGATTCCTTTAACGATGAAACCTGCAGCAAAGCCTGCTACGAGAGCTCCAAGGAAAGCTGACGGGATGTCTCCGCCCGGATTGGCAAATGTAGCGCCGGAAGCAGCGAGAGCACCGCCGACGAAGCCGACTGCAAGTCCAGGACGGTCAGCAATACTGCGTGCGATGAATCCGGAGAGGATCGGCAGCATGAAGTTGAATGCTGTTCCGCCGATAGCCTTGAACCATGCAGCTACAGGTGTGTTGGAACCGAAGTTGCTCGGGTCTATTGAGTAATCATCGAGCAGGAACGCTATAGCGATAAGGATACCACCGCCGATAACGAATGGAAGCATGTGTGAAACGCCGTCCATGAGGTTCTTATAGAAGAATCTTCCTATGCTCTCTTTTTCAGTTGATTCAGCCGCCTCAGCAACTGCACCGGAATGCTGGTATACTGCAACATCTCCTGCTACCGCACGGGCGATGAGGTCGTCTGAACGATGGATCGCATCAGCTGTTGAAGCCTTGATCACTTTCTTGCCGTTGAAACGAGCCATCTCAACGTTCTTGTCAGCAGCGACGATGATTACGTCAGCATCTTTGATCTCGGCAGGTGTAAGTTTGTTCTTGGCTCCGCCGGAACCATCTGTCTCAACCTTGATGGAAAGTCCGTTCTTTGTTGCGCACTGCTCCAGTGCTTCCGCAGCCATGTAAGTGTGTGCAATACCTGTCGGACATGCTGTTACAGCGAGGAGCTTTGCTGCCTTTGCAGGTTCAGCTGCTGCCGCTGCCGCAGGAGCAGCTGGTTCAGCCTTTTTCTCTTCCTTCTTATCGCGCTCAGCTTCCTGTGCGTCGATGAGACCCAGGAACTCATCGGCAGTCTTCGCCTCTACGAGTGACTTTGTGAAATCCGGATGCATGAGCATCGTCATGAGTTTGGAAAGCACTTCGAGATGTGTATCAGCAGCGCCGTCCGGTGCAGCGATCATGAAGAGAAGATTGCTCGGCCCGTCCGGTGCTTTGTAATCCACTCCGCCAGGCACGGTGATCGCAACAAGACCAGGCTGCTTAACGGAAGCTGATTTTGCGTGAGGAACGGCGATTCCCATTCCTACAGCTGTCGTTCCCTTTGCCTCTCTGGCCTCGATGGCTTCCTTGTAAGCCTGCTTGTCGTTGAGGTTTCCCACCTTGTCATGGAGTCCCACCATGATGTCGATAGCTTCACCCTGATCAGCTACACTCTGATTAAGGGCGATGCCTTCTTTTTTGAGTAAGTCTGTTATTTTCATTTTTCCCCTTCCTGCGCTGTGCGCTTCTGCTTTACCGACCTCTCACTTGATATGTTATTTAGACGAAACAGTTAAGCGAATGCTCACAGCGTTTCGTAAATCTGGTTGATAAGATCTCCTGTTGCGAGATCATCGGAAAATGCTGTAGCACTTCCGGCTGCGGTACCCATGTTGAGGGCTACGCGGTAATCCTGTGTCTTCATATATCCTGCAACGAAGCCCGCTACCATCGAGTCTCCGGCACCTACTGAATTCCTGACTTTTCCTTTCGGCACGCCTACGCGGAATCTCTGTCCGTCTTCGGTGATGAGCATCGCACCGTCACCTGCCATTGAAATCAGAACATTTCTGGCACCCATCTCCTGAAGCTTTCTGGCGTATTCCTCTATCTCATCGTCCGTCCTGAGCACGACTCCGAACATCTCGCCAAGCTCGTGATTGTTAGGCTTGATCAGGAACGGATTGAATCTGAGGACTTTCAGCAGAAGGTCCTTGGTGGCGTCAACCACGAACATGACCCCTCTTCCGTAAAGCCTCTCAAGGATGATCTCATATACATCGCTAGGCAGCGAACTTGGGATGCTCCCGGCAAGGATGAGGACATCGCCTTCCTGCAATTTGTCGAGCTTGCCCAGAAGTTCATCGAAAGCTTCCTTGCTGATCTCCGGTCCCTGAGCATTGATCTCAGTCTCTTCGTCTGACTTGATCTTGACGTTGATTCTGGAGATGCCGTCTTTGAGCATTATGAAATCCGCGATTATGCCTTTGCCGATCACGCTCTTGACGATTGCTTCACCTGTAAAACCGGCAGCAAATCCAAGTGCCGTATTCTCGATTCCGAGATTCTTAAGGATCGTGGAGACGTTGATGCCCTTTCCTCCGAAGAAACAGTCTTCTGATACGGATCTGTTGGTCATTCCTACTTCAATCGGCTTATCCATCCTTACGATATAGTCGATTGCGGGATTAAATGTTACTGTGTAGATCATTGGTACCTCCTTTGACCGCATGGATATAGCGTATCTATTTCTGCGAAACAGACTTGATCATAGTCAGATCCGCGTATTTCCTGTCAGGGATGATATCTGTAATTATACAGCAGTCCCAGATATTAGCAAAGTTAATTGGGGTAACTATTCCGAACTTGGAGTGATCAGCCAGTACATAGGACTGTAAAGTGTGCCTGATTGCCTCAGATTTGACCAGAGCCTCATCCATATCAGGTGTCGTGAACCCTGCCTTCTCTGAGATCCCGTTCGTACCCATGAATGATTTGGTAAAGTTGAACCGGGAAATCTCCTCAACGCTGTTTGATCCGATCACCGCCTCTGTTGACGGCTTGACCCTCCCCCCGATGATGATCGTGGAAAGACCGCGCTCGATCAGTCTCTTGGCGTGTACGATCCCGTTAGTGACAAAAACAGCCCTGGAACTGGCAATATGATCTATCATACATAATGTCGTTGTTCCGGAATCGATATAGACAAAATCCTCATCGTGAATAAGAGACGCGGCATATTCAGCGATCAGTTCTTTCTCCTGTGTATTGAGCGCCACTTTTTCCGCAACAGAAGGTTCAGCGGAGCTTATCTCCCTGTAAACAAGAGACGTGGCTCCGCCGAACACCTTAACTATCCTGTTTTCATCATGAAGCATCAAAAGATCGCGTCTGACCGTTGCCGCGGAGGCATCGATGGCATCGACGAGTTCCTGAACAGTAGCTGTATTGTGTTTGTCAATATACGACACTATAGCATTTCTTCGTTCTTCAGGAAGCATTCTGATATCTCCATTACTGTTTATCTCTATTATGATGTAATAATATCACTTGTCTTAATCAAAATCAATCATAAATAATCACACTTCTTCAAAAATAACAATCAAAATTATCGTCAGGATTGCTTTTTTGAATATAAAAGGAGACAGGTGACGGTTCCCTGTCTCCGTATGCCGTACTGATGACATCCTAACGCGTCACAAAGTCCTCATAGGCAGTATCTATCTTTGCTTTAAGGCGCGCATAATCCTCCTCGCCTGTGATCACACCATAGCAAGGTTTGTCCTCTCCATCCAGGCAGCATTCTGCATAATGTTCCAGATATTCTGTGCCGGTCATCTGCCTTGCGCGGACTTTGCCGCAATCCTCCGGGTCTGCATCCTCTCCTTCGAATCCGCGGTCAATGATCCACTGAATGAAGAGCCCTATGTGGTTCGCGGCCAGGAGCCAGATCTGATTTATCTGATCCCGGGTCAGTTCACCTGTGATACCATTCTTCTCGCGGAATTCCTTCTCCGCCGTCTCCCAATGCCAGTCAGCTCTGTCTATTGCCATGAGTAACCAACCTTTCTTTATTCCAGCTCCTCATCCATTCTGATCAGGAATTCTTCAAAACTTTCTGAGACTGTATAGTATGTATCCTCATCGATATTGCAGCTGTCTATCTGACAGTATATCCCTTTTGACGGGTTATACGCCCAGAGCGCATCGTCTATGCCGCCAATAACGACATGCCCCGGCCAGCTATTCTGAACATCGTACTCTTCATTGATCTGTTCCAGTTCCTCCAGTCTGAAGAAACGGCCATAGTTATTCTCTCCTATCGGTCCCTCTCCGCCGTTATGCTCACGCATAAAAGCGAGGTAATCTGCCGGGAGCGGCATTCCGTTCACTTCAGAAATCAGTTCTTCAGGCTTTTCATTGAAGTCAAACTCCTTGAATATGTTTTCCATTTTTACATTCATTACGGGTATCACTCCTGTCTCCAGTTCCAGGATCACGCCCTGCCAGGCTTGCAACTGTATGCATCCTCCACTTTGTTCCGGAATTTTGTCTGTATGTGTGCTGTATGGATCCAGGTTGTCCAGCAGAACCTTGAATTCACAGCCGACATCTACCTTTTCGGGTTCTGATTTGAGATTCGCCAGAATCAGCAAAATGCGGTCCGACCTGCGGTAATAGGCCAGCAGCCCTTCCCTGTCTTCATACGCCGGCTCGAACTCTCCCCACACCAGAGTCTCACGGTAGTCCGGATCCTTCCTCAGTGCATTGAGCTGTCTGTAAAAATTATAAACGGAATCCTGCCGTTCAGTCTGTTCGCTCACATTTATCCGTTTATGATCAGGGTTGGCCGGCAGCCAGGGCTCTGCTTCGCTGAATCCGCCGTTATGACCGGCACTCCACTGCATCGGCGTTCTGGCATTGTCTCTCGAATACAGACTCGCAACGCTCAAAGCTTCCTCTTCGCTCAGCCCCGCATCAACAGCCACATGATATTCATCGATCGTACTGATATCATCGAATTCATCAGGTGAGCTGAACACAGTATTTTCCATACCTATCTCCTGCCCCTGATAGATAAAAGGAAGTCCTCTGAGCATGAAATATGCAAGCGCGAGACACTTTTTACCTGCTTCCGTCCTTCCGGATTCCGGCAGGTAATAACTTGCCGCCCGCGGCCGGTCGTGATTTTCGATCACATTGGAGAAAAATCCTGTATCTCCAATTCGCTTTTGTGCGGCAAAGACGCACCGTTTATAATCATCAATACTGATTGGCCGGAAGTCATACCAGCCCAGACGGCTCTGCCCTTCCACAACATGCGAAAAGTCGAACATTGAAGAAAAGTATCCGTTTTCTCCTATAAAATCCTCCAGCTCATCATACTTCTCATTGAAAACTTCGCCAATCGTAAGTGCTTTATATGGCACGAAGGCCACATCTCTGAGTTCCCCGAGGAATTCTCCGATGCCATCGGCATTCTCGAGCATTTCGCTGACATCACAGAGGCCGTCCTCTCTTCCTGCCGCATAGTCCCTGAACGGCAACGCTTTTTTGATGTTGATTATGGCATCGATCCTGAACCCGGCAATTCCTCTTTCCATCCACCACTTCACAATGTTATACACTTCTTCGCGAACTTCGGGATTCTCCCAGTTCAGGTCAGGCTGTTTTTTGTGAAACAGATGGAGATAACACTTGTCCGGATGTTCCGGGAGCGGTTCCCAGGCAGAACCTCCAAAAATAGACCGCCAGTTACACGGTACCCCGCCCGACGGGTCCATATTTTCGATGTAAAAGTATTTTCCGTATCTGCCATCAGGATCTTCACAGGCTTTTCTGAACCACTCATGCTCGTCCGAGCAGTGATTCACGACCAGATCCATCAGTATGTACATATCACGCTTGCGCGCCTCGCTGATCAGCTGATCCATGTCGTCCATAGTCCCGAATCTCGGGTCCACGTTATAGTAATCGGAAATATCATAGCCCTGATCCGCCCACGGGGAAGGATAGCACGGCGAGATCCAGATTATATCAACACCTAGAGACTGCAGATAATCCAGCCGGGAAATAATACCCTGAATATCTCCGACCCCGTCCCCGTCTGAATCGCAGAAACTTTTGGGATATATCTGATATGCTGTTTTGTCGTGCCACCATTTCCTGATCATAGTAGTTTCTCCAGTCAGCAATTATATAGCGTATATGAATAGATTATAGCACTCAGTGGAGACAGGGGACGGTTCTCTGTCTCCACAAAAACAGGAGACAGAGTACCGT
>JBGUJM010000034.1:0-5300 GCA_045113935.1 Anaerovoracaceae bacterium | reverse complement strand
GATATGTACGTCATCAAACTTGTCTTTTATCTTCAATGCTTCTTCGAGAGCATTGGCATCGTCGTTGTTCAGGATACTTGGAACGCCATCTCTGATCAGTGTACCAGTCTTAGGGTTGATCTTGATAACGTTGGTATCAGGAACCTGCTTTGCACATACAATAATATTAAATGCCATTTGTAATTCCTCCTATCTGCTTATTTACCAAGAACTGATGCAGCAATGACCATTCTCTGGACTTCTGAAGTTCCTTCATAGATCTCAGTGATCTTAGCGTCTCTCATCATTCTCTCTACCGGATAATCCTTCGTGTAACCATATCCACCGTGGAGCTGTACGCACTTTGTGGTTACATGCATTGCAGTTTCAGCAGCAAACAGCTTAGCCATTGCAGCAGCAGGTCCGTAAGGCAGGTGCTTGTCCTTCATGTCAGCAGCTCTGTAAACCAGCAGTCTTGCAGCCTGGATCTGAGTTTCCAGATCAGCAACTACGAACTGGAGTGCCTGGAACTTGGACAGGCTCTTTCCAAACTGCTTTCTAGCCTTCATGTACTCAACGGTTACGTCGAGAGCGCCCTGTGCGATTCCCAGAGCCTGTGAAGCGATACCGATACGGCCGCCGTCCAGAGTTGACATAGCAACCTTGAAACCATCGCCGATTTCACCAAGGAGTCTGTCCTTAGGAATCTTGCAGCCCTGGAAGATCAGTTCTGTTGTCGAGGATGCGCAGATACCCATCTTGTCCTCAGTCTTGCCGATTGAGAATCCAGGATCACCCTTCTCAACGATGAATGAGCTGATGCCGTGGTTGCCCTTTGACTTGTCAGTCATGGCCATAACTACGAATACGTCAGCATATCCGCCGTTTGTGATGAATACCTTAGCTCCATCGAGGATCCAGCAGTCACCGCCGTCGACCGCTCTTGTCTGCTGTCCGGATGCGTCTGTACCAGCGTTAGGCTCGGTCAGTCCGAAAGCACCCAGCTTCTTTCCTGAAAGCAGATCGGGCAGATACTTCTGTCTCTGTTCTTCTGTTCCCCAGTTGAAGATAGGCCAGCAGCACAGTGAAGTGTGTGCTGAGCAGATAACGCCTGTTGATGCGCACTTCTTGGAGAGCTCTTCAACAGTGATCGCATAGGAGATGTGGTCTCCGCCTGCTCCACCATACTCAGTTGGGAACGGAACACCGAGTAAGCCGTACTGAGCCATCTTTTCTACAGTCTCTTCCGGGAATCTGTGTTCCGCATCGATGTCTGCAGCAAGAGGTTCTACCTCAGTTTCGGCAAAGTCGCGTACCATTTTTCTTACGAATTCTTGTTCCTTCGTCAGTGAAAAGTTCATTCTATTGCCTCCTTAAATAATTATCATATTTGTTATTTTTATAACAAATCATACCATAGTAATTAAAACATAAATCCCCCTTTCTGACAAGGGGGATTTACGCATTATTATTGCAGAATTGCATATTATTTTAATGATTGGGTCCAAACTATCTTGCTGCCTTTATCTTTCTTTAAGAGAACCGTCTCTGTACGCCTCGACCAGAGCCCTGAGTTCTTCTCTTTCTCTCAAAAGCTCCCCGCCCAGATCTGTATCGACTACGAGCATCCGTTTGTCCATCTCCCGCACGACATTGATCTTCGGAGCGTGGAATACCTGCGTCCCGTCTTCCTGCAGCGGGCTGTAAGGTTTGTGCTCCGCCAGAGCCATATGTCTCGAGTTGATGAAGAATGTGTAGCCTGCGATACCTGTCGTCTTCTGATAAGCTTTTGACATTCCGCCGTCAATGATAAAGAGCCTGCCGTTGCCTTTGATCGGGCTTTCTCCGTCCTTGATCTTGACCGGAACGTGTCCGTTCAGGATGATAGATACATCCGGATCCAGACCGAATTCCTTCAGGATGTTCTCGCAGACATCCTGTCGCTCGATGAGTTTGTAATACGGAACAGTATGCTCCTTATGGGTCTTTTTATCATCGATCAGGCATCTCTCCAGCGTGGTCATCTGATCTTTGCCGAAGAGAGGGCTGTTGGCGGACAGCCACAGATACCACATGATGTCGCCGTTCCATCCCGGCATTTCATAATCCTTCGGGTGGAAATACGCCTGACGCACATGTTCGTCAAGATAATCCATATAGGCCTTTCCTTTCAGAACACGCCCGTCGATTTCGATATCTTTGAAACTGCCGTCCTTGTTCATCGGAATGCTGCCGTGATACAGCAGGTTGCCGTTCACGATTCTGTACAGCGCGCCGTGTGTAAACAGGAATTTGATGTGTTTTTGCAGCTTGTCGTTCTTCGTGAAGCCCGGCTCCAGGGCGTCCAGCATGGCTTCCTCTTCCGGCGTCAGTCTGTACGGATCCGCCGGATCGATGGTCGGGAAGTTTTTATCGTTCAGTTCGTATTCGCCAAGCGGCAGCTTGATGGTTCCCTTCTCATAATCGATCTTATCGAGCAGCAGTCTGTGCTCAAGATGATACTCGGGATGCGCCATGATTCTCTGTCCTTCCACCTTGAACTGACAGATCGAGATTGCTTTGTTCATCTTGGCCGCCAGTTCATCGTCGACAGGGTCGTACTTGTTGCGCTCGATAGTCTTCGGCCAGAAGGATTTACACGGATCATCGGCATACACTTCTGCCGCCATGGTCGCCAGCGGTCTGAGGTTGATGCCGTAGCCGACTTCCAGCATATCGAAGTTGTTGTACTTCGTATTGATCCTGAGCACGTTCGTAATGCATGCCCAGCTTCCTGTAGCGGCACCCATCCAGAGGATATCGTGGTTGCCCCACTGGAAATCCACATCATGGAAGTCCATCAGATAATCCATGATCTTGTCCGGCGCGGCGCCTCTGTCCCAGATGTCCCCGATGATGTGAAGTCCGTCTACAGCCAGGTTGCTGATGCATTCGGTCATTTCGACAATGAAGTCCTCTGCTTCCCTGCAGTCGACAATGGTTTCGACGATTTTCACATAATAATCGCCCATGTTGTATTTCGCATCGGCATGCAGAAGTTCATCGATGATGTAGGCGTACTGTTTCGGCAGTCTTTTACGCACTTTGGACTGTGTGTATTTGTTCGTGACGGATTTAAGGACCTGTGTCAGCTGGCTGATCGCTACCTGGCACCACTTGTCAAAGTCAGGTTCACTCTTTTTCCGGCGTTCCATCTCTGCTCTCGCGTTGTAGACCAGCGCTGCCAGCGCGTCTCTTTCTTCGATAGACAGTGTCGGTCCGAAAATGTCGTCGATCTTATTCCGAATGACGCCGGAAGCACTCTTCAGCATGTGTATAAAAGCATCGTGTTCGCCGTGGAGATCGCTCAGAAAAAACTCTGTGCCTTTTGGCAGACTGAGGATCGCGCTCAGATTTACGATTTCCTCTGTCGCCGCCTTGATATCAGGATATTGTTTTGACAGATTTTTCAGTAATGCTCTATTGATCAATGTTATTTCCTCCTCAAAAACCCGCCCCAATGAGGCGGGTCAAATCTGCTATTTGCCGTATCCGGTAAATTTCTTTTCTTTTTCTGTGGGGCGAAGAGCCTCTGCAGATGCCGGCTTCGGGTTATACACACGATATTCTCCGAAGTCTTCATAATCGGTAACCGGCAAAAGACCGGACATCGAATAACTGCCGCCCTCCTGCTCGCACTTGACTCTGAACAGATAGTTGTCGCTGCCTACCATCCTAAGAACGTGAACTGTCACAACCCCTGTCTCAGGATCCTTCTCTGATCCCAGAATTCTGAACGACTTAAGATGTGTACTTCCAAGCCGGGCCTTGACGGCTTTTTCAGCGGCTTTGTCCCTTGCCTTTTTCTTTTCTTTGTCTTTTGCCATAAGATCACACCTCCACTTCTTTAGTATGCTCTTTGGTATCTTTATACTATATATGGGGCTTTAAGTCAACTAGTCGTCGATGATACTGTCATCATCCTTGAATGCTTCTCTCCAGGCATCTTCCTTACCATCTCTGAGATCGTCCAGGTTATACGGCGTAGCCTGATAGAGATAATAGTTCAGCCAGTTTGAGAACAGAAGGTTCGCATGCCCTCTCCACCGGAACATGATCTCCTGCTGCGGATCGTCATTGCGGAAATAATTGCACGGAACGTCGATCTTGACCCCTTTGTTGATGTCTCTGAAGTATTCATCTGCCAGTGTTGTCTTATCGTATTCCTGGTGCCCCAGGACAAAAATCTGTCTGCCGTTCTCTGTGGATATGATATGCGGCCCCGCTTCTTCAGACTCTGCGAGGATCCTCAACTCCGGATGCTTCAGGATGTCCTCTTTTTTTGTAATTGCGTACCGGGAATGCGGCGCATAAAACAGTTCGTCAAATCCCCTGACGAGAGGATTGTGTTTGCGCAGCGTGCGGTGCTCGAACACGCCGAACAGTTTTTCCCTCTGGACATATTTCGGAATCCCGTAGTAATAATACAATGCCGCCTGCGCACCCCAGCAAATGAACATGCTGCTGTAAACATGCGTCTTTGCAAATTCAAATATGTCACATAACTCCGGCCAGTAGTCAGCTTCTTCAAATTCAAGCTGCTCAATTGGGGAGCCGGTGATGATCATCCCGTCGAAGTACTCCTCCTTGAAATGCTCCAGCGTTGTGTAGAAGGACAGAAGATGCTCCTGGGATGTATGTGTCGATGTGTGCATGTCCATGCCGACCAGCTGCATCTCGATCTGCAGCGGACTGTTTGCCAGCACACGCGCCAGCTGTGTCTCCGTTGCAATTTTTGTCGGCATCAGATTGACAATGATGACCTTCAGCGGACGAATATCCTGTGCTTTCGCCCTGGCTCCTGTCATTGTGAATATGTTCTCATCCTTCAGCGCACCCGCTGCAGGAAGTTGGTCGGGTATGATTAATGGCATTTTTTCTCCTATTCGATTGACTTACAGTTTTACTTTGTTGAGCGCCTGATCAAGATCGGCGATAATATCTTCTACGTTTTCGAGGCCTACCGAAAGTCTGATGAGACCCGGATCGATACCCGCCGCCAGCTGGGCTTCCTCGGAAAGCTGACGGTGCGTGGTGCTGGCCGGATGGAGCACGCTGGTGTGGATGTCACCTACGTGCACAACGATGCTGCAAAGTTCCAGATGCTCCAGGAAATTCTCCCCAGCTTCCCTGCCGCCTTTGACACCAAAGCTCATAACGGCACTGGCGCCCTTCGGCATATACTTTTTAGCAAGGTCGTAATATTTATCACCTTCCAGTCCCGGATAGATGATCCAGTCGACCATCGGGTGGTCTTTCAGGAACTTCGCTACCGCTTCAGC
>JBGUJM010000033.1:0-24145 GCA_045113935.1 Anaerovoracaceae bacterium | reverse complement strand
TCAACCATTTAAACATGAGTGGAAGATCTGTTTCCGTAAAATCTCGGATTGTTATTTCATCTTTTTCTATTTTCACGTAATCCTCCCCGCAAACTGCGAGATTTAAGCATGTCTTTTCCATGTATTTCGGCTGCTTTTATATTATCATAAGCAGCCGAGTTTTCAGATTACTCCCGCCCCATTTGCCTTGCATTCTTCTGCTTTTGCAAATGCTGAAGGTAGTCATTGCAGTCTTTACCATATGGCGGAGGTTCATCTCTGATAACATATTTGCCCTCTAGCTTCGTTACTATGGAAGCTGTTGCACTTCTGCCGGCAAAGTCGCTATCCAAATGAAGAGCAATCGTATTTATTTGCGCTTGATTTTTCGTCATATTTTCAAGCGCAATTGGAAGTTTCGATTGCTTTTTATTTACACTCGGCGCATATACTCCACCGAGAGACACCATAGGTTCTTCTCTCCATTCACCTGTTCTCATCTTCATTATTGTCGCATATGAAAGCAGATCTATGGCACTTTCGAATACATGAAGAGTGCTGCCGGCACGCTCGATTCTGAAGGAATACCGCTTATCTGATCCTGCAGCCTCACCCATCAATCGTTCTCCATTTGTTGCTCGATAGAATGCATATGCTGCATTACCCGACTCATCGAATCCTACAAATATGCAGTTATGATAAGGCAATGACTCATAGAGCAGGCCTTCATCAATGCATTCTTTGATGATATCTCTGTCTATTCCTCGGCCGGTTAGATATCTGATTACTTCAAGATTTGTCTCAGATCTCTCTGGCAAAAGTAGCTTTCTGGCTCCCTTATTTTGAATGCTTTCACCCAAAACTGAAGCATGATTGAGGGCAAGTTCACTATCAGTCGTCAGGATTTTCATAGCATCCATAAACTGAAGGCCTTTGACTTTAATCAGATAATCGAGTGCTGAACTGCCACCAAAGCCTCTGCTCCACCACATCCACTTGCCGTTGGATATTTTCAGACTGTCATGTTCTCTGGTGCAGTAGGTGTTGCCTCTGACATGAACGAGCTCTGTCGGTTCATAGGTCTGAAGATATGTCAGGAGATCTATCGAACGGGCCTTCATGATCTGTTCTTCTGTGTAATACGGCATGGGCATCACCTCTCTTCATCACGAGAAGCTCGAGACTGCTCACGCTTTGTCTGCTTCTCAAGTGCTTTGTCTATGCCGGTTATCATTTCATCTGCAGCAGATCTGATCCTTTCAAGAGATGCTTTGAGTTCTTTGATTTCCTTACCTGAAGACCAGCCTGCAACATATGAGAATGAATAATCTGATGAATCCAGGCCATAATGCTGACAGATAGTGTAGGCAATGCTCTCAGCCTCGACTTCTTTGGTTCGTCTGTCCACAGGGTGATCCTTGTCCAGATTCTCCTTAGAGTGGAGCTTTTCATGTGCCATCTCATGGATCATCGTCTTGATTGTCTGCAGCTGACTCATGTCCGATTTGACGACTATCTTTCTGTCGGCGTCGCTGTAATAGCCCTTGGCTCCGTTCTTAATATCCTCTGTATATATCGGGACTGGGCACATTTCAGTCAAAGCATTGAACAGTTTTCGGTAATCACCTACTTCTCCGACAAGTTCATTCACACCGACAGTCGGCAGTTCAGGACCATCAGTTTGAGAGATATCGAAAGTAGTAACTACTTTGAATCCTGTTCGCTCTGCTATCTTCTGATTGCCATCCTCATCTTTCTCCTCGAGTTCAACCTTATACTTGCAAGGTGCGATAATCTTTATTCCTTTCTCACCCTTTCGCACCTGTCTGCCATGGTCCTTCTGCCAGCTTGTGTAACTCGCACAGAGACTTGCATCGGGTCGCTGCAGTGCAATGAGAAGGGTATTATTAAGACTGTAATTATGAAATTTGCTCATGCATTTCAAATATGCCTTGTATGCATCACTCTCAAAGACTGCAGCAACGCCGGCTTCAAGTTGCTCTGTGATTTCCTTTATTCGCTCCTTTTGTGTCTTTCTGTCAGGGCTGCGTGTTCTGTAATTTCTTCCCATTCATTCCTCCTTCCATCATGTGCGCAATTAAAAAAAGCAGGCATAGTTGCCTGCAATGTAATCTATTCGCTTTCAATCTTATTTTCAGCTTGATTCTGAACAGCATCCATACTTATTCTTTCTTGCTCTTTTAGTTTTGCCGCGGCTTCTGCCTTCTTTCTTTTTCGATACTCCCTCTGCCGAGCATTGATTTTTTCCCTGTTTTTCTGGCGATATTTTCTATACCTGGCGTTTTCCTTCTCCCTGTACCTCCTATAGGTTTCGGGATCCATTGCTGCTATCTTCGTCTTTTGTCTAAGATACTCTGCACGCTTCCACTGTTTTACTTTTTCAGGATGTCCCTGTCTGTACCTCCTGTTCTGCTCCCTGTCTCTGGCTCTACAGTGTTCCAAATGCTCTTGTCGATATCGTCTGCCATATTCCCGATGATAGGCGCGTTTCTCTTCCAAGTGTTCATGCCAGTACTGCCTCTTATATGCATTTATTTTTTCGCGATTTTCCTGAGCATACTTTCTCTTTTTTTCTCGGATTTCTTCTTTATGCTCGGCCCTGTATCTCTTTCCATATTCGCGAATCTGTTCCCTATGCCTTATGTAATAGCGCTTGTCCTTGAGTGCTTTCTTGTCCCTGTTGCGATGCCAGTATTCCCTTTCACGGCGCCTCACGAGTTCAGGATTCCGTCTTCGAAAATCTCTTTTCCATTCGCGTTCATACTGCAGCACACGCTCTTTGTATTTTGTAAGCATTACTGTATGAGCAATGTTATATTCATACCCAGCACGGTCATACTCATAGTCCTTCATGACTATAGGGTTCTTGAACACATACTTTCTGAATTCAGCAGCATATGCATTTCTGATAGAACGAAACAGATATGCGCTGAAGTTGTTTATAATATCCGGGTTTTTTCTGCATCTCTCCAAAACCTTCCACAGGGTAATATATCCCATAAGAATATAATCATCTTTGTCTATGTGAGGGAGCTTTATATGGTAGCCGCTATAAATATACAAATAAATCGGCTTGCACAAGCGGTTGAGTTCTTCCAGCGCTACCTGATCCACCTCGTCTGACATAATATATTTTCTAGCTAGTTCTTTCTGCCTGTTTCTTCTTTGTTCTTTATAATCATCGCTACTCATACTTAACCCTCCACAAGCTGCATGGATGATGTACTGCGGCAATTCCGGTCATAACGACTACAGGTGCCGCGCCTGTGTCAGATGTTATCGTTCCTCAATATCCCGTTCAAGTTTACGATTCTCTCTGCTCGCATATCTGTTGCTGAGCGCATCTGACAGTTTTCTTCCCTGTTCTTCAGATAAAGTGATTCCTCTAGTCATACGTTCGTGATCAGGTGACCACTCACGTATATCCAGTTTTGGTTCACCTTTGTTCCAGGAAACTATGTTAAGTTCTCTGCACCATCCATTCTCATGCCTTTCGAGAACTGCAATTCGTTCATGAATGTTGAATTCTATTTCTCCGTTTGCCATGTCTACCTACCTTTCCCAATCTCTTTGCCTTGGCTTCAGCATATCCAGTTCCCCATGTTCTCTGAAGCTGTATACATGAGCCGACTCCCCGGCCACTATTATATGATCCAGCATCTTTATGTTCAGAAGGTCTCCGCATTCCAGAAGCCTTCTTGTGACATCCCGGTCCTCCTGACTGGGCTGCAGACTGCCGCTGGGGTGATTGTGGATCGCTATGAATGATGCCGCATTGCTTAGGATACTGGACTTAAACACTTCCCTTGGACTCACCATTGAAGCATCCAGCGTTCCCATGCTGCAGATATTCAGATTGATTATCTGCCCATTAGTCTTGAGATTCATTACTGCGAAAACTTCTCTGTCATAAGTTGCCATATCTTTCGCTATTGCTTTAACGGCATCTTCAGGGCAGGTGATCTTATCCTCACTATAAATAGAAGGTTCTCTAACCATGCGGATGTTGACTACCTGTACTTCATTCGGATTTCCCATTTTCCTGCCCATCAGACACCTCCCGCGGATTCACCGAAAGAATCACCCCTTCCGGCAGCTCATCCACAAGCTGTCGGAGTCCTTTCAGTGTTACTTCAATAGCTTTCCGTCTCATATGCCTCGGAATATATTCTGGTTCCTGCGGCTCTATCATCATCTGCACGAGTATGCTCCTCCTTCTTTTCCGGTTTTGGGTCTGATCCGTCAAGCAGCCAGGCGATCTCGCTGTGATTAGCCTTGATTGCTTTCTTGAGGCCAATGATGTTCCCGAGCTCATTCTCGAGGCCGTTCTCAAACACCTCCTCCATCTCAAGCGGCCTTATCTTGTTCGCTGTGTCGAAGCCCTTCTCCTTTAATTTTTCCAGTGTTTTGATCTTTGACTTGTCTATTGCCATGCATTTTCTCCTCTGTCTTTTTCTTGATCTCCATCATGCAGAAACCGCAAAATGAAGTCCTCTTATCTCTGTATCTGCAATTGTCCGGGCACATTCTTCTCCTGCCTGGTGTTACCGGTAACTCTTTCATGTTTATCTCCTTCATTATTCCCAGATATGTCTCTTTGCTATGGCCTCATCAGGTCTCTGCCATAGCCTGTAAAGGTATAGCTGTGTGTATGATCGAACTTGCTGTCGTTGTATACTCCGACCTTGATGACTCCTTCCCTCAGCAGCTTCTTTACTGCTGTCCTCACCATGTGCACCGACAGGAACGGTATCTTTACCGTGAGCCTTCTATACGAGGCTCTGATCCACGGATATCCGTCAATATATCTGACCGCCTCACTGTCAGCCTGTGATTCCCACAGCTTGGAAGCCACGACTGCTGCATTCGTTCCACACAGTCTCGCGACTTCAACATTCAAAGATGTTTCTTTATGATTCATTGGTCTTCCTCCATTATTCTTGCAAAACAATAGAGGCGGTTGCTGCTAAGCTTCCGCCTCTGCGCTACCGATGCTGCCCTTATCAGGCGAACATCTCCATATCCTCTCTGTGCTGTCTGCGTCTTTCGGCATACTCTCTGATCACGAAGAAAAGCATTCCTCCGAGCGCTGCTGTAAATATCCCGAAGTAAATCAAAAGAGGCGTGCTGTCACCTGTCTTCGGACCACCGAACGGGATCTTTACAGTCTGCTTTCCGTCCTTTATATCCTTATGCTCACCTACGAGCTTCTCTCCGGGTGTGCCGTCATCATTGGTCACGACATAATAGCATTCCTCAAAGGCCACGATCTTATGTCCTGAGAGCTTGTCGTAATTGTCGATACTGAGTTCAACAACAGCAGTACCAGACGTTGCACCTTCTGTAACATTGAGAAGAGTCTCCCCTTCGGAACCTTTGATCTTTTCTCCGGTCTCTTTATCGACGAGCCATCCTCTCAGGAAGTACTGTCCCGGGATAAGATTCTCGTATGAAACAGTATCTTCGACAGCTTTGTCTACAAGAGCTGCCTTTGTCCCGATCTTAGGGATCTTCACAGACTGAGGAACATCATTGATGTCCATATGCACTGCGACAGGTATTCTGTCAACTGTGCATTCCTCAAATGCGACTACCGTATCTCCTCTGAGATCGATCCCGTTGAATACAAATTCGATCTCGACAGTTCCGTCTTTCTCGCTCGGTGTGAATGTTCTGGATGCAGTGACAGTTTTGCCGTTTACCTTCACAGGCTTTCCTGTTCTCTGATTCATAAGAGTACCGTTCATAGTATACTGCTTGCCCGGGATGAGGTTGTGGTATTCAACTACATCGTTGATCCTTACAGTCTCACCGCCATATGCGATATGATCACCGGTAGCTATATCAGCAGCAGTAGTTTTGATCTCAGGAACATACATCGTCTGATTTTCATCATCAGGATTCTCATGTCTGTTGATCTCTATCTTATTGATGAGAAGAGTCTCATATACAACAAGGTCATGGTTAGCAAACTCAGTAGCATTGAATATGAATTCGACATCTACAGTACCGTCAGCAGTCTTCGGAGTGAACTTCTTTGATGCTGAGATATCCGTAAGCTTGCCGGTGGTCTTATCGAAGATCGTTCCCGTGATCTCGTATTCGCTGTTTGGAGAGAGATTCTCAAACTTTACAGTGTCAACGATTGTAACGTTCTCAGCCGCAAGGATATTGTGGCTCTTCGAGGCCTTGTCGAGAGCTGTTGTAGATACGATACCGCCATAGTGGATCGACTGCTCCTCATCACCGATCTCCTCATGCTTCTGGAGCTCGACAGGTGTCTCTTCATCATGGACCTGACTTGTTCTATACAGATTCTCGAATACTACAGCTACAGTGTCAGTAGTGAACTTTGACGAATCAACCGTGAACTCAACTTCCACTTCCATCTCATCGCCTGTTGCGATGAAAGGCTTTGACTCGGCGGTCACAGGGTTTCCTTCAGCGTCTGTGATCGCTTCACCTGCCGCTTTGTCCATCATGACACCCTTGATAACGTACTCTCTGCCTTCGTAAAGGCCTGTCACTTTGACCTTATCCACGATAGTCGAGTATTCAGCAAACACGCCCTGGTGGGACTGTGTTGCATCATCAAGTGCAGTTGTGCCGACTGTAACAGGCTTGTTCTTCATCTCCACTGAGTTCTCTATGACGTTATCCCTGATCTCGAACGAGATATCCTCGGCTACATCATAGCCATATGGTGCTGCGATCTCACGAAGCGTGTATTTCCCATCTGGAAGCGCCCATACGATGTGTTCTTCATTTGTCGATGTCCACGCTTCAACAATCTGACCGGCTGCATCGATGATCTGAAGCTTCGCTCCCGGAAGATCTTTGCCTGTAGCCGCATCAGTCTTTCTTATGTGTGTCTTATGCGGCCAGTCCTTTGAAGTTACAGTGTAATTGAAGATCTCGGTGCTCTCATTCTCTGCTCTTGTTCTGAAAAGATGCATACCGTCGCCATATTCTCCTGTGATGGTCTTTGTTACGGCCTTGCCGTCTTCTCTGTAGCCGCAGATCACTTCGATTTTTCCGGATCTGATCTCTTCAGTCTTACCATCCTTGAGGATATACTTGTCTACTACATATCCAGGGGACGCCTTTACTTCCTTGACGTAATATGTTCCCGGCTCAAGATCATCTCCGATGGCTTCAGGTCTGCCTGCCATCCTCTTGGTGAGGTATCCTTCGCCCTTCTCATCTGTAGTGATAGTTCCGACGATCTCAGGTTTCTCTGTCTCGTCGTTATCGAAGTAGACTTCGTATTTAGCTCCTGCAAGTGATCCGAAAGCACTCTTTCTCTCAGAACTCGCCTGTCCCTTAGCTACAGTAGTCTCTGATTCCGCATCGAGCTTTCTGATGCCGACAGTCACATGCTGAGGTTTATTCGGAACATTGATCTTTGTGATGATCTGTCCGTCTGCGGTTGCTCCTTCTGTAAAGACACTTGCAGCTGCACCGTTTGCAGGCTGGTATACTTTACCGTGATAGATCTTTTCGAAAAGAGAAAGACCTGTAGGTGACTTTGTCTCTTCTATCGTGTAAAAGCCGCATGGAAGTATACGGCTGCCGCCTTCAGTAAGGAAATCATCACCGCTGACCGTTTCATCACTGTTCCAGTCGAATCCCGCCATGATCACGGTAGGATCGTCTGTAGGCATCTTTCTCGTCTTGAACGTCCACTGACGTACAGGGGTCTTGCCTGAAAGATCGACTGAAGCAGGATCTATGTCGTTCTCATCGCCATATGGCACAGTTACATCGTAGTATTTGATTGTGAATTCAGCATTGACAAGTCTCTTCCACCCCTTGGCTCCGGTAGGATCGAATTTGAACACCTTGAGTCCCGGATTCTTATATGTTGGCTCCTCAGTGGAATCGACTGTGTAAGGCTCGTCCTCATGAGCCTCTGTGAGAGTGAAGCTGTATGTCTTACTATCCTTCCTGAATCCCTTGGATGCCTTGGTTTCCCTGACCCAGTAGTTTCCGATATCCACTCTTACAGGTGAAGTCTGCCCCATAATATCTGTCTTGAACACAACAGCTTTGCCTGTGATATCTTTTGCGACCTTGGTGCATGCAGCGTCACAGTACATGGTGTACTCAGCACCTTTTAGAGTGTAGTTGTTGGAAAACTGCAGATAGTCGACATCTGTCTGAGCTGCCTTTTTGACTACCTTTACCTGAGGAATCACGACTGCTTCTTCTACTGTCATGTCTTCCTGGATCGTACCGATACCTGCAAGCTTGTATCCCTTAGGGCAACTGACTTCCTTGACGTAATACTCTGTGCCGTCGAGCTTCTTAAGAGTAATAGTCTGGCTCTCTCCACTGTGACCTGTTGAGTCAGCTTTGATGGTGAGAAGAGCGTTGTTTCCCTTGATGTCCGTTGCCTTCTTGGTACATGCTTCATCCGTATAGATCTGGAATGTCGCGCCGCCGACGTTGTAGTTCTCAGGGTGATTGTAGTGAGTCTGCGGATCCACTTTCTTGACCTTGACATCTATCTGCGGAGTATATGACAGAGTTGTTGTTCCTGCCATCGTCTGGGTGGCTACATGGAAATTACTCAGTTCTCCGTAAGATACGTTATGACGGTCTCTCGGATAGAAGGTGACATCATACTTGACTTTGCCCTTCTTGCTGTCAACGCTTACGACTTTGGCAACATAAGAGAACTTGGCTCCCTTGAGTGCGAGAGCCTTGGACTTTCCTGAGATACATGCTGTACCGATCACCTTGCCCTTGAGCTTTCCTGTTGTGCACTTGATGTCTGCGTGTGAAGGACCTGAACCCCAGTTGTATATCCAGGATACACAGACAGCAGATCCTGTGAACTTGTCACCCTTCTTGATAGATGAGTGGACTTCAGGATCTCCGTCACCGTAGTATTTGCCCTCATCGTCTTCTGAAGTGATGAAGCTGTAGGATACTGTCGAATCCGGATCGTCAGGGTCTCCGTCGATCGTTTCTCCGATATCTTCCGGAGTATCTGTCACTTTGACATATACAGTACACTCGCCTGTCGTACCGACTGTCGCAAGCTTACCAGGCTGACTGACTGTAACAATGGTCTTGGCATTATCCAGGTCATTTCCGACGCCGATATTAAGGCACTTACCGTCAATTCCTTTGAAGATGATATCTGAGTTTGCGTTCAGAGTCATGGTATCGTTGTTGTTGATGGTGATGTCGTAGTCGATGTTGATGTCTCCTGTTTCAGGATCCATACTGAAAGCTGATTCACTGACACCTTCGATCCATGCATCAAGCTTATCTGCTCCATCGAAAACGAACTTTACTTCCTGTCCGCCTTCCGGAAGATCAGTCTGTTCATCCGTTTCAATGCCGGTCCCGTCATCTTCTTCAGCAGCATCATTGGCCGCAGCCTTTAGCGCCTTTGGTACAGGCTTGTCATTGGATTCAGCTTTTTCTGGTTCCTGATTTGTTTTCGCCTCTCCGGCAGATTCAGATGCAGCCTTGTCACTGCCTGTTTCGGTCGTTTCCACTTTCTCGACCGTCTCCTGTGATGGCTGTGTCTCAGCTTCAGTTTGTTCTTCTTCTGTAATCTGCTGCGTCGGATCAGTTTCATTTCCTTCTGCCGCGTACGCAAGCATAGGCATAGATGCAGCCAGCATGCAGAACACAAGAAAGATGGCAAAAAGCCTTGTCTTCATTTGATCTTTACACATATCTGTTTTCTCCTTTCCGCTAAATGCACATGAATGCGAGGATGATCACCGGTAGGCTGAGCACGATGCAAACACCTGTGAGGATCCAGCTGAGCCTGTTGGCTGCCTTTTCACTGAGATAGAGCTGCATTCCTGCATCGTCAGTGCAGATGATCACTTCGTCATTAGCTTTGTCTTCTTTGGTTTTCGTCATATACCTTCCTTTCCCGCCAATTCAGACAAACAAAAAACGCCCAGATCGTTAAATCTGAGCGTTGCATGTTTGTCATGATATTGCGATTATTGTAATATTAATATTTTTCTTCTTCGGTTAGTAACTGGTAGTAATAGAGGTAGGGTTATAGGGAAGGAGATGGGAAAAGTTACTCCTCATGCAGTTGGGCAATACTCCTCCTATCTGGCATCATCCCGTTCCCGCTGCCTCTGCCGATGTCTGCCGTAGAATTCCATGGCGGCAGCGATATAGTCCTCTCGTTTGGATACCGGGAGATCCGGAGGAAACAGATTCCTGAATCGTTCCCCTCTCAGAATGATCCTCTCTTTCTGATTCGGCTTCTCCTCGGTAAGTATCGCTTCCATCGCTTCCGGTGTGAGCTTACCTTCCTCCGACATTCGCCTCATCCTGATTGCCTGTGCATGTGACGGTGTGCAGCTCTCCATTTCCATCGATTCCCACAGCAGCCCTTGTGACAGCTTTGGGATATATGAAAGCTCAACCGCAGGTCTCAGGGCTATCTGCCCCTCATCGACCATGTCTAAAATTTCAGGTAGTAGTTCTGTAAGACGAATATATCTATGAATCTGTCGTGCACTGTCTATGGATTCATCACTGACACGTTCCACACTTAACTTCTCGCCCACTGGGCGAGAAGTTAGATCTGTGCGTTGCCCCTGCCTCTTCATCGCCTCCAGCCGCATTTTGTAAGCAAATGCTTTCTCACTTGGGAGTATCTTACTCCTCTGAAAGTTGGACTCTACCATGAAAATCGTTCCTTCATCTCTTGTCATATCGACTACTTCGCATCTGAGGGTAGGTATTCCAGCGATCTTACATGCTCTGTGCCTTCTGTGTCCTGACAGCAGTTCATATCTGCCATCTTCTTTTTTCCGTACTGTAGCAGGAGTAAGTACTCCGTTAGCTTTCACTGATTCGACCAGATTCTGCATATCCTCATCATCCCGGACCTTGAATGGATGATCCGGAAATGGATCGATCTCATCGAGCGGTATCTCGTAGATCCTTTTTAGTTTTGCATCATCACGCTCTTCCTGTGAGGAGAACAGATCAGAGAGTGACGGCAATCTCATTTCTGTGCTTCTCTCGTTCGCCAAGCTTCATCACCTCCTTTGTCAGCATCTCATAAGCCTTCGCCGGTTTGGATGATCTGTCATAAGCGAAGATGCTCTGTCCTTCTCTTGTTGCCTCTGCTGCCTTGACTGCTACAGGGATCTGGGTGTCGAAAATTCTCAGGTGCATACCATAATTGGTTCTGATTGCGTTGATTACATCCTTGGCAAGATTGGTTCTGCCATCAACCAGAGTCATAACGATACCATCGATCTTCAGCTGATCATTGGTATGATTCCGGACCATGTCTATGCTCTTCATGAGCTGGGTCATTCCTTTGGCCGGCAGGTACTGAGCCTGCACGGGGATTATCACGCTGTCCGCTGCAGTGAGCGCATTGATCGTCAGCATACCAAGTGACGGGAGACAGTCGATGATTATATAGTCGTAGTCTTTTTTCACATCCTTCAGAAGATTGGTCAGCACTTTCTCTCTGCTCATCGCGTTTACAAGCTGAGTCTCCATGGAAGAAAGATCCAGATTGGATGGTATGATATCTACCCCTTCTGTGTGATGCAGAATAGTGTCCCCCACATCCGGTCTGGAGTCTTTGGTTGCAAGATACATCAGTCGGCCAAGGGACTTATCCAGATCATCAGGGTTGTATCCTAATGACGAGGTCAGGTCACTTTGCGGATCTCCATCGATCAAAAGTACGCGCTGGCCTTCTCTTGCAAGTCCGACTCCAAGATTCAGTGCAGTCGTTGTTTTTCCGACACCTCCCTTCTGATTACATATAGCTATTGTTTTCGCCATCCGACCACCCCCTTAACTGGCCATTTTCACGGGAACATCTCCGGGTGCTCTGTCCCAGAAGATTCCTGTGTATTCGAGTAAACCTTCAAGAAATACTCTTCCATTCGCTTCAGTTCTCTCGGCATTGAGTACGACCAGAAGATCCTGTGCTCCTTCATCTTCCAATTCCTTAAAAATCTCCATAAGGACTCCTACCGCCTCCCAGTACTTCCTTTCCCGGTAGAGATTCATCAATGTGCACCTGATCTGCTGCTCTGTTCGCTTTGACAGATCATATTCCACAGAACTAAGATAATGTGCGGCCGTGAGTTTCGCTATTCTGTCCACAAGCACATTTGCATCCTTTACTTTGCCTCCTGTGATAACGATCATCTTTCCTTCTCTTGGTTGTTCCATTAAGTATTACCTTCCTTTCATCTGGTTTTCGTGACAATATAACAGCCTGCCCTATTTAAGAGCAGGCATGTATAAACTGGCTGAATAATATTAATTTTTTGAACTAGTCGACCAGCCTGACAAGAAGGTCATCAACGCTGTCAGTGTATCTGCCTTCTTCGATCAGCTGATTCTTGAGTTCTATCAGCGCCAGAACTATGATTCTGACTTCTTCATAAGTGAATTTATATTTTGGTCCGAACATATCCATGACCTCCTTTCAGCTTGCCTTAACAAACAAATCTTCTCCCAACTATGTCATTGCTGCGAGCCAGATGGAACTGAAAACGTCCAAAATGCTGGAATCGCATATTTTACCTCTGATTTACAGTTTGATACTGTATTCATTTTTTTCTTATTCTCTTTATTGATCTACCCAATAGGCGAACCCTCCTTCCTTGCTGGTATTGATAACACCGGTGTTCACCTACATCTACTATAAGGGGTTTCCTGATCGCGGGCAATTATGCGAGTTTTCGAGGCCTTTGAGGCCCGAATGAATAAAAATGCATAAAATGAATAAAGAGTATACACAGTGGCGTGTATTTTTTCCATTGTATGAACTACCCCGCCTGAAAATACATGGATTTCGATGAATAATGGATGTATAACGCAGTAATTGCAAGGCTTTCAGAAAACAGCCATTTTTTCGGAACTACGCCTGTTGATGTATTTCCTTTGACCAGATGCCCTTTTTGATTTCGATCCGGACACTAAAAAATGGCGATTTTCGCTAAAATCTGCAAAAATCGCCAAATCGTGAAAGCCTTGAATTTCAAGGGTTTTGGGCATTATTGTCTTTGTATTTTCGCGACTACCTCGATGTGTGATGTCCATGGGAACTGATCCACCGGAGTGGCTTCGATAAACTCATAGCCATTGGATGTCAGATATCTGACATCACGTGCCAATGTTCCCGGGTCACAGGAAACATAGACGATACGGTCAGGCGATGCTTTTACAACAGCTTCCAGCAGTGCCTCGTCACATCCTGCACGAGGCGGGTCCAGAACTGCGACATCCGCATGCTCTATGCGGATCTCCGGCTCGCGCTCCACACGCTCATTTACCTCATTCCACTTATACAGTTTTGCCAGCCCCATCATGCCGGGAAGTTCTTCCTCGGCTTTTCCGCAGAAATATCTGGTGTTCACGACACCGTTGATGACTGAATTCCTGTTTGCATCAAGGACTGCCGGTTTTACTGACTCTATGCCGATGACTCTTGTTCTGCTGAATGCCTCCGGATCCCTCTTCCGCAGCTCCTCCAGGAGCCACAGGCCTATCGTTCCCGCTCCGCAGTACAGGTCGAGCACTGTCTCGCCCCCTGTGAGAGCTGCGTATTCCGCGGTTTTGTCATACAGTCTGATCATCTGCTCCGGATTGACCTGGTAAAATGACTGCGGGCTGATCTCAAAACTGAGACTTCGCCCATCATCCGTTATTACCTCTTCTGTGATCGTCGGTTTGCCGGCAAGGATCTGGCTTTTGCCTTTATGTATTACAGCGACAGATTCGAGTGTGTAATTCACCTCTTCTGCAGGCTCGCCATCCTCATCACAGCTCAGACTGTATACTGCAGCATCCAGCATCTCCACCAGTTCTTCGATCTGCGGGATATCCTTTTTCTCTGAGTCCAGCACCGCCATGACTTCGCCGGTTCCGAATGCAGTTCTTACCGTCAGCTGTGTTATACATCTGACTCCACTCCTCCGCAGAAAATGCCTCAACGCATCCGCACACACCATGGCAGCATCTGCCTGCAGCAGACAGTCTTCGATATCTATGACAAAATGGCTCTTCCCCCTGCGGAATCCCACTTCTCCGTGCGGTCCGACAGCGAAGACCGCCTTATTCCGATAGTACTTCAGGCTGTCAGCACCTATGATCTCGTTGACACAGGGATCATCCAGACCTCCGAGTCTGGTCAGTTTGGCCCGGACCTGTCCGGACTTGAGCTTCTTCTGGGCAGCGTATGAAATCTCCTGCAAAGTACAGCCGCCGCACTTCGCTGCATAAGGGCATTCGGCAGCAACTCTGTAAGTGGATGGAACTATAATATCTTCAAGTTCCGCCTCCGACGAGGACTTCTTTGCTTTTGTGACTCTTACCCTGATCCTGTCTCCGGGAACCGCGCCGGCAGCTTGAGTTCCATCAGCCAGTTTGCCTCCACCTGATACGAAGACTGCACAGCCATCGTACCTGCCGAAAGCTCTGCCGTCATCGAGCATATCTTCAACAGTCAATTCAATTATCTGATTTTTATCCATGTTATTCACCACAAGACAGCCGGAGCATTGCCTGCTCTTCTGTCATCAAACACATCAATGCGGTACGTCTCCGCTGTCACATGCTTCCGCAAATGCTTTGATCCTGGCAAAACGCTTGCTTACCGCCGGCTTGCCGATCGGAGGATTCAGGGTCTCACCGATTTCCGTGAGACTGGCTTCCGGTTTGTACAGTCTGAGGAAGGCTACCTCCTTGAGCTGAGCGGGAAGATGTCTCAGTCCATCCGTCCAGAATGATGATCCCGGATTCGAAATCTCTTCCGGTGTCCCTTCTCTGCCGAGTTCCGCCTCAGCGATCGCTCTGATCCAGCGTCGCTGCTCTTCTGCAGCGGACAGTGTCCTGTCCACATTAGCATTGTCGCAGTTGATCATCCTCTGGACGTCACCGTGCACACTCTTGCTGATGCGGATGTTTTCAAATTCCAGTACGGCATGGTCTGCGCCCATGATCCCGAGGATATCGCTGATATACTGAGCTTTTTTGATATATACGATATAGTTTTCTCCGCGTCTGGTAATATTTGCCGACAGGTCCACGAATGTCCCGATCAGCTTTTTCAGATCGTTTGCAGTCTGCTCCTTGTCCAGTACGAACTCCAGATGATAACTCTTGCGCGGATCTGACATTGTACCGCAACTCAGGAACATACCTCTCAGGTATGCTTTCCGGCAGCACTTGGATCTGACGATCGGCTGGTAGATCCCGTCACTGAAATAATCGTCTCCCGCACGGATCAGCATCATTCCGGTCTCCCTCAGGATCTGCATCGATTTCTCTTCCGGGCTGATATTCAGATAATAACGGTTGCGTCTGCTGGCACCCGGCATCTGAGAATCACCGACAGCCAGTACCGCATTGCTCCTGAAATAGCTCCTGATCATTTTCTTATAATGTCTTGCAGTCGCTGCATTCTCAGTAGTAGCTACAATGCCCAGCCTGCCTCCTCCGGCAAGTCTGATGGAACTTGACACTCGAAGAAAGCCGGCGATTTCCGCCAGCTTGCAGCATTGCTTGCTATTTTCTGTTCTCGCCAGTTCACCTTTTACATCTGAGGAAAAGGACATATCAGCACCTTATCTCTTCTTGTTCTGCAGATCGAGGTCTCTGTGATTGACTCTGACTCTCATGCCGTCAGCCCTGAATTTCTCAGCAACCGCATTTGCGATCGCCACAGATCTGTGATGTCCGCCGGTGCAGCCAAAAGCAATGTTCAGATGGTACTTACCTTCGTTGATGTATCCCGGAACCATCGCTCTGAGCAATATATGTACCGAATCCACGAACTGATTGGCGATCTCGTTTCTGAAGATGAATTGCGCAACACGCTTGTTGTTGCCTGTCAGGCGTCTGAGGCTCGGCACCCAGTAAGGATTGGGCACGAACCTGACATCGAACATGACATCGGCCTCATCCGGTATCCCGTATTTGAATCCGAATGAACTGATATTGATGGCAAAATTCGAAGAACCCGATCCGCCGAATATCATCTTGTCGAGTTCGGAATTCATTTCCGCGACTTTGAGATTGGTCGTGTCAAGGACCATATCGGCTTTCTTGCGAATCTCTTCGAGCTTTCTCTTCTCTTCTTCTATGACTTCTACGCTCGCCTCTGCACCGCTGAGCGGATGGTTGCGCCTGACTTCATTGTATCTGCGGACGATTTCCTTCGGAGCCGCCTCCATATAAAGCACGGTCAGATCGATCCCGGGTCTGGCTCTCAGACTGTCGATCGTCTTGGACAGATCATCAAAGAAACTTCCGCTTCTGACATCTGTTACGAAAACGACCTTGTCGATACGATTGGTATCGACCGAAGCCATCTCGAGAAAACTGTCTATCAGAGCCGGCGGCATATTATCCACACAATAATACCCCTGGTCTTCAAACCAGTCTGCTGCTCTGCTCCTTCCGGCCCCCGACATTCCTGTTATGATTACGACTTTCATAGTACCTCTTCGATATTCACTATCCTGTCCGGACCGATTCCGGCGGAAAGTGCGAGCTGCATGCTCTTGACATACCTGCCCACTTTTTCCGGTCTGTGGGCATCACTGCTGATGATAAAATTCACATCATATTCTGAGTATATCTTCAGTTCTCCGCAATTCGGATGCCTGTGTCTCGCGTTGATCTCAACCAGAGTACCGGTTTCCTCACATGCTTTTGCCACTGCGTGCGGATCTATATATGCTTTGTCTCCCGGATGAGTCAGTATCCTGATGTCGTTGCTCTTCAGCGCTCTGACGATGCGCTCTGTATTCTGCGCTCTCAGTTTCTCCTTGATCCCTGATGGACAGGGCAGTCTGAATGCCAGCCAGTTCTGTATCATATGGCAGTTCGGCACATAATGATAGCCGGCGTTGACGAAATCAAACAGAGCAAAATCCTCAGGCGCTACGTCCAGCCCGTTCGGGCTGTCAACTATATCTGCCTCAACACCCAGATACACTTTGACCCTCGGGAACCTCTTCACGGCTTCGGCGATATCTTCACGCATCTGAGGTATTTTTTTAAGCGAAAGACCGTAGAAGTCTGATGGTCCGTGATCTGTGATCGCGACCTCCTTCAGCCCCTTAGCGACTGCGGCTGCCACATTCTCTACGATCTTGCCCTTACCGTGAAAATATGGTCCTACTCTGGAGTAGATCGTATGAGTGTGAAAATCACTCAATATTTTGTATTTCTTCTTGATTGTCTCTAAGTCCATTTTGTATACCTGCCAGTATTGTTATTTATAATTCGCAATTAATAAGTCTCACTTCAGGCTCAAGCATTACTCCGTTCTTTTCGAAGACGACTTCCCTCACATGCCGCATGACTGCCAGAACATCTTCCGCTGTCGCGCCGCCGGCATTGATCACAAAACCTGCATGTTTCTCAGACACCATCGCGCCGCCTTCTCTGTATCCTCTCAGCCCGGCCTGATCGATCATCGCAGCCGCGTAGCCTCCCACAGGTCGCTTGAAAGTGCTTCCCGCGCTCGGATAATTGACAGGCTGTTTGGCATTTCTGCGTTCCTGCAGTTCACGTACCTTTGCCGATATTGCTTCCGGGTCATCAGGAGTCAGCTTCAGAAGCGCTGAGAGGACGATCAGACCGCTGTCTTCCACCATACTATGCCTGTATCCGAAGTCCATCTCAGCGGAACCAAGTTCCAGTACCTTCGATCCGTCGGGCTTCATAAGCCGGACGGATTCGATGATGTCTTTCATCTCTCCACCGTAAGCTCCGGCATTCATGAACACTGCTCCGCCCATGCTTCCCGGAATGCCGCTCGCGAATTCCATGCCCGCAAGTCCGTGCTCAGTAAGAAAAGCGCTCACGGATGAAAGCAGCCTTGCTGCTCCGGCTCTTACTTTCACGCAGTCTGTGCCTGTACCGCTTGCTATAGCAACATCCGTGAATTCTTCCCCGAGTTTTATCATGATCCCGGGATATCCTTCATCGGATACCAGAAAATTTGATCCGTTGCCGATCAGCATATGCTCGGTGCCGTTATCCGCGCAGCATATTTTCAGCACTTGCGCCAGTTCGCTCTCATTATCACATATTATCAGGGCTGCAGCCGGACCTCCGATACGGAAAGATGTGTGAGCCGACATCGGCTCCTTTTCGAGCACCCTTTCTTCAGGCAGTATCCCGCGGATCTCCCGTATCGCTTTTATAACACTATCACTATGAACTCCGTTACTGGTCATTCTCTGTTTTTCTCCCTTTCAATGAGTTTACGTATTTCTTCGGCATTTCCGTCAATTATGGAATCCTTTTGCTCATACACGAATTTATTGTCCTTGACGTTCTTCTTGTTTCTGAACTTATCAAAGATCGATTCTTCTTTCTTCCTGCTTGGCTCAAGGTCGACCTCATCATCTTCAAGGCCATACGGATCCAGGCTGAAATAATAGGAAGTGCTGGTGTTCTTTTCTTTTCGCCTCAGGCTGGCCATAGTGAGTTTATCCGCATATCTGTAGAAGACAGCGAATACCGGCACGCCCAGGGCCATGCCCGGGAATCCGAAGAGGCCTCCCCCGATCAGTACCGACAACAGCACCCAGAAACTGCTGATCCCTATAGCGTTTCCTACGATCTTAGGGCCTATGATGTTTCCGTCGATCTGCTGTATGATGACTATGATGATCACAAAGTACAGTGCATCAAGCGGTTCTTCCAGCATGAGTATGAAGACCGAAGGTATCGCTCCGATAAACGGACCGAAGAACGGGATCACATTGGTGATTCCGACTATCACACTGATCATCAGTGCGAAAGGTATGTCACAAATCTTCATCACGATGAACGTCAGAACACCGATTATGAACGAATCGATGATCCGGCCTACGATGAAGCCGATGAAAGTCTCATTGACAATACTGGCAAATTCGTACAGGGTCGCTTTTCTCTTGGTACTGCAGGTAGCGTTGACCAGCTTGCGCATGATGGCGAAAAGTCTCTCTTTGTAGTTGAGCAGATAGACCATGATCAGCAGACCGATGAATGCATTCCAGACATACTTGACTGCCGTTATCACTCCGTTGGAGACCATCGTAGCTATGCTGACAGCATTGCCGGACAGTATGTGTTCCTGCACCCAGTTAAGGATCTCCGTGTTGCCGGCATTGGCAATATTGTCTACCCATGTAGCTATCATCGGGAAGTGTGCCAGATGCACACTGCACCAGTCGGAAAGCGCCTCAAGTCTCTCCGGCATTGTGTTCATCAGATTGACTGCGCTGGCAACTACCTGCGGAACCACAAAATACACGAACAGCCCGACGAGTCCAACTACTATAACAACACAGACAAATGTCGCTGCCGCTCTGGCTGCCGTCAGTATCCTGCGTTTTTCCTCTTTATCAACGGGGCTTCCGCTTTCATCATGCACGATCATGGCACCGATCGAGAACCCCTTGCGCGACGCTCCCTGAAGCATCTTGTTATAACATGCTTTGACACATGCGTTATAGACCGGACAGAGGATAAACGCGAAAATACCACCTATGTACACAGGTGCCAATGTCTTGTTCAATGTCTCGAAGCCCACCGAGAACCGGGTATTACTGATCATGTTGTGGAATATTATCAGAATACCGCCGCTTACCAGCAGCACCATTGCCGCCTTGAAGTAAGGGCTCTCCCTGAATTTTCTGAACATATATCATCCTCCATCTCTAATCGACTGCCTGCAGTACATAGGCCGTCTTATTGCGTCTGCCCCAGCTTCTGCACTGCGAATTGGATCCCATATACAGATCGACCACATTGCCCCTGACCGCTCCGCCTGTATCCATTGCGTAAGCATATCCATAGCCTTCGACCCAGAGTTCTGATCTCAGACTTACAAATCCCGGATCGACTGCGCAGGTACCGTAATGTACCGGCATTCCGAGCGCGCCTCTTGCGCCCGCTCCCGCGGTATAAGCTGTTGTATTAGCGGTAAAAGTCCTTGCGACTCTGTATTCTCCGGCATTTCCCGTGGCTGATGTGCCCAGCCTCAGGACATGATCGTGCGGCTCTGTGATCCACTCTTTGAGCTCACGTTCCGTGCCTTGCTTCCTGCCATTGACATACCGGGTCGTATATGTGAAAACTCCCTGTCCGTCATTTCCTTCCTGTGTTTCCTGCACTCCTGATGTCAGCGAAGGATCGAGTATCACTCTGCTCTCCGCTTCGATATCTTCAGTTTTCTCTTTTACTGAATAATGGACTTCGTCCACCACAAGTTTCGTTTTATCACTGACCGCCTTGTTCAGCGCCGGGCTGATCTCATCATCTTCGTCATACGCAATACCGTTCAGATCGAGATTCTCCGCTACCGTTCCCGGCACCAGCCAGACTTCCTGCTTGCGGCCCTCTACTTTTGCGGTAGCCAGAGAAGCATGCCGTATTTCCACATCCAGCCCGTTTTTCACCGGGATCTCATCAGGAAGGCCGATCGCGTCATGCTCTCCGATGACAATTCCGTCATCCGCTATGCTGCTTTCAGTGCCCTTTTCAATGAGTTCATCGACAAGTGTGCCGACGGTCCTCGAGGTCGTCCTGTATTCGGCGCTTTGGCTTCCTGAATATGTGACCAGACTCACATTGACAGTCTTAGGCACCAGGTAATCATACATCTGATACCCGGCAGCAGCTATGAGCATAATGATCGAAGCTGCCAGCACCATATGGTGCCTGTCTTTGAGGACAAAACGTCCGGGCGCTGTCTTAGGCGCATAACGTTCAGACGGTCCCTTGGGATATTTCGAAGGGGACACCATCGCCGGAGGCAATGGCATCTCAGCAAGTTCTTTCAGCCTGCGCGCACGGGTTTCTTCCTCTTCCGCCCGGCGGGCAGCTTCTTCCGCCTCCGCCTTTTTCCGCTCCTGATCTTCCTTCCATTCAAAATGCTGCTCAGGAGCTTGTTCTTCGGCTTCGAGGAGCGCAGCTTCCTTCTCATAGTCAAAATCCGGAGCTATCTCGTCAGCCGCTGCCTGTATTCTGGCGTACTCGGCTTCCAGAAGCTGCCTGATCTTTTCCCTGACCTCTTCTCTGTCCGCGCTTCCGGCAGATAGTTCTTCAGCGCCGATATCCCTGATGTTTTCTTCAGTCCCGGTACTCATAGTTATAATAATGATATCACACTGAGCCGAGCGTTTACAATTTCATCAGTCTCAATAACTGTTCAAATTCAGCGCATCACACAAAAAATGCAGGATCTGCATTTGAAGCAGTCCTGCACTTGTTTACATCCGCTATGCTCTTTTTTATTTTGACTTTTCTCTTGCCAGCAGTGCGGCACCATAAGCTCCGGCATATCTGCCGAGCGGCATCGCCGTTGCGGTCTTGCCGAGCTTTTTGCTGAGCAGACCGGCGAAAAATTCATTGTTGCTGAAACCTCCGGTGATGATGATGGTATCCTGAAGCTCCTTCCTCTGTACGAGAGTAGCAACTTTGAGAGCTACCGAATCTATGACCCCCGCAGCGAGATCCTCACGGCTCCTGCCTTCGCCCATGTAGTTGATGACCTCTGACTCGGCGAACACCGTACAGAGCGAACTGATGGAAATAGGATCACCGATCTCTGAAAGTTCAAACAGTTCCTCGATCGTCAGTCCGAGTCTGTTAGCCATGACCTCGATGAACTTTCCTGTCCCGGCTGCGCACTTATCGTTCATGAGGAAATCAACAGGTCTGCCGCCGACGACATTGATATACTTGGTATCCTGGCCTCCGATGTCGATGATGGTGCAGTCGCGTCCGATCATCTCATAGCCACCTCTGCCATGGCAGGTGATCTCAGTGATGACATAGTCTGCGTAATCTACACTGATCCTTCCGTAACCTGTTGCGACTACCTGTGAGTCATCAATATCATCGCCATATCTTTTCTTAAGATCATCTCTGATGATGCCCGCTGTGATCTTGCTGTTCCAGCCTGTAGGGAGTACTTCAAAAACAGGTTCCTGACCCTCTTCCAGTACGCATACCTTGGATGCTGTGGATCCTATATCGATTCCGATGTATTTCTTAGCCATACTTGTGCCTCGTGTTGTCAAATGTGTTGTTGAGTCCGTCTATTGACAGATAGTTCAGGCCCTTTTCTTCAGAAAGCGCCCTGATAGTCTCTACATCTTCTCCGTGTATCAGAAGAGAGACGCCGCAGCACACACTGAGTTCTCTCGGTGTCGGGCTGATCTGCGCGTAGATACCGGCCTTCCTGAGTGTACGGTACATTGCGGTTGCGTCAGTGTGATTCTGAAATAAAACGTAGTAGTGTAGATATTCTGCCATAGCGAATCTATTGTATCATACAAGTCTTCTTTTCCGAAACAATGGGACGGAATAGTGTTCCGCCCCATTGATCTTAAGATTCGTTCTCCTGTCAGGACAAACTCTTTGCAGATTAGCCGAGCATCTCGATGAATGCGCCGATCCTTGTCTTGAGCTGCTGAGCATCATTGTCAGTGTAGTCAGTCTCGAGACCGAGGAATGGAATCCCCTCTGCCTTGCATCTCTCTTCGAGGCTTCTGCCCTCGATATCATATGTCTGGCAGAACATGAGATTGACATCGATAACGCCGTCAGCCTTGCTCTCCTTAGCCAGTCTGATGACATCATCAGCTCTTGCTGTGTTAGGAGTGAAGCATGCGCAGTTGATGCTCATGTATCTGTCAGCGATGTTCTGGATCATCTCGTCAACAGTAGCTCCGCTCTCGTCTACCTGATTCTCGAAGTATCTTGTACCTGTGCAGGTCTCTTCGCAAACCACTACGCCGCCGCTTGTCTCAACGAGGTTGTGCATTTTCCAGTTAGGAATCGCCATAGGTGTTCCGCTGATGAGGATTCTCTTCTTGCCAGGAGCAACATTGACGCCGTCAGCAACTCTCTTCTCGAGCTCATCACACAGCTTGTTGACCATTGCAGTGAACCTGGCAGGGTCATCATAGTAAGCGATCTGACTGATCAGCAGTGTATCGGTTCCGGAAATAGGAACGCATTCATTTCTGCGGAGTGCGTACAGTCTCTCAAGAGCTGCTCTCTTGGCATTGATCAGCTTGATAGCCTCAGCCAGCTTCTCTGCTGTTACTTCATTTCCTGTTTCCTTTTCAACAAGAGCCTTGAGGTCCTTGATCTCATCAGCCCACTTCAGATAGTCTTTAGGTCTCTTCATCTGAGGAAGGTCCATGATGTGCATAGGTACATCAGTACCGAGGATCTCATATGCCTTCTTCTTGCCATCGCAGGTATTCTCACCGATATATACGTCGGCCAGTCTGTAGAACGGGCAGGTCTTGTCGAATCTTGCACCGAGCATAGCCTTGATCAGCGGGCATGTATTGGCCGGAAGATATCTCTCGCCGCCAGGTACCCAGAACTGTGAGCCCGCGCAGAGGCCTGTAGCGATAGCGCCTGCTGCTACGATGACTTCATCAGGTACATAAGCACAGAATGTGCCGAATACCTTGCCGCCGTTCTTTCTGAACTCTACGAGCTCAGCCGGTCTGAGACCGTGAACATCAGCGAGGACCATGTCAAAATAATCCATTGCTTCAGGTCTGTTCTCCTGGGACATGAATACATCGCCGATTGCTCCCGGAAGTACTGCGCACAGCATATCGTGCATCTCGAGGTTCATTCCAAGATCAGCCCACATTTTTTGATTGTCTGCCATAGTTTTCTTTCTCCCTTTTTAATATCGTTGCTTCTAAGTTATAGGTCCAGGCACAAAAAAGCGTACCAAAACCTCCCCTTACAATACAAATTGTACTATCTGCCGTAAAAGCATTAAAATTGTTTTACTTTATCGGCTTATATGAAGTTATAGGATAATTCAATGGTTGCCGGCTTTGTGATTCAAAGATGCTATAGTTTGCCGGGACGGATCCGGAACCGTTCCTCTGGCATACAAAAAATGTGCCAGTTAACTCGCTGGCACATTTCCCGGTATTGATCTCTTTGATTATTTGGCTGTCTTGACCTTTCTTCTCTTGATCTTCTGAGTCGTTGTCTTCTCAAACGGCTCTGTCCTCAGATAGGTCTGTTTGATGCGTTTATAGTTAGGCATCTCACTGTTGATCTTTTCTATATCCGCATCCGCCATCTCCTGGATCTCGGCTTCACTCTTTCCCTTGACTGCATCTGC
>JBGUJM010000032.1:0-2396 GCA_045113935.1 Anaerovoracaceae bacterium | reverse complement strand
CACAGTTCTATTTCAGAACAACAGACGTAACAGGCGATCTTCATCTTCCAGAAGGCACAGAGATGTGCATGCCTGGCGACAACGTAGTAATGGAGATCGAGCTGATCACACCGATCGCAATCGAAGAGGGACTGAGATTCGCTATTCGTGAAGGCGGCAGAACAGTAGGATCCGGCGTTGTTACAGAGATCATCGAGTAATACAACGACGATTACTTCGCAATTACCGGTTAGGTAAAACAATATGGGGCGCTGCAGAAATGCGGCGTCCTTTTGTATTGCAAACTTTATAGTGCAGATGGCGAAGGGTCTGAAAAATCGTATTCCCGCAGAAGCCGATGCAGTGCACCAAGTGAGCGACTGTGAAATGGATGGAAACTGCAAAAACGGCGCGCAGCAGAGCTTGCAGTTTCCCCATTTCACCGAACGATCGCGGATGCAATGCACGGCTTTGAGGACGTCGATTTTTCAGACCTTTTGCCATCTGCCTATCGGAATTTACAGCAATGTGCATCTTTAACCGTGATTGAAAAGTATGTATAATAATCAGGAAATGAACACATTTTTCCAGTATTATGTTAGAATACTGCAATATGAATTTAGCGGGAGATTATTATCGAAATGGATGAAAACAAACTGAGGATCATCAAGGTCAAGGAGAGCATCCTTGAAGACAACGATGCGGATGCCGACAAGCTCCGTGAAGAGCTCAGAGACGAGAAGACTTTTTATATCAATGTTATGTCATCACCGGGTTCCGGCAAGACTTCAAGCATTCTGCAGCTGATAGCGAGACTCAGAGATGAGTTCCGCATAGGCGTGCTTGAGGCGGATATCGACGGAGACTGTGATACGAGAACGATGCTGGAAGCCGGAGTTGCTTCCATACAGATCCACACAGGCGGTATGTGCCACCTCGATGCTGACATGAGCAGACAGAGCCTCAGAGAGATCGGATCTGCTGATCTGGATCTTGTGATCCTTGAAAATGTAGGCAATCTTGTATGTCCGGCCGAGTTTGATACGGGCGCGGTCAAAGACCTTGTCATTCTGTCTGTACCGGAAGGAGACGACAAGCCTCTCAAGTATCCTCTGATGTTCGAGAAAGCAGATGTTGTACTTGTCAACAAGATCGACGCGATGGAAGTCTTCGATTTTGATATGGACAGATTCACTGAATATGTCAGAATGCGCAACGCTTCCGCAGATATCTTCCCGGTGTCTGCTGAAACAGGTGACGGATTTGACGCTGCAGCAGACTGGATCAGAGCGGCTGCACGCGAGTGGCTTGGCAGATAGGAAAGGGGTGCAGTATGGCAGATAATATAAGAGTGATCGATGTCAATATGGGCATCTTCGAAATGAATGACCGTATAGCTGCTGAAGTCAGAGCGAGGAACAAGGCGAACGGAACCTTCATGGTCAATCTGATGGCGTCTCCGGGCTCGGGCAAAACTACGACTCTCCTGCGTACCATCGCGGAACTGGGCAGCGAGTATAAAATCGGAGTCATGGAGGCGGATATCGACGCTTCGGTGGATGCGGAAAAGATGGCTGCTGCCGGCGTCAGGTCTATTCAGATCCATACAGGCGGCGAGTGCTGCATGGATGCGGCTATGACCAAAGCTGCCATGGATGAGTTCGAGACTGCAGATCTCGATCTGCTCTTCATGGAGAATGTAGGCAATCTCGTCTGCACAGCTGAGCAGGATACAGGAGCAACGGTCAATGTTGAGATCCTGTCCATTCCGGAAGGAGACGACAAGCCTCTCAAGTACCCGCTGATGTTCACCGTATGTCAGGCAGTTCTGGTAAACAAAACCGATACACGTAAATTCTTCAGGTTCGATGATGAAGCATTTATAGAAAGAGTGCACAGCCTCAATCCTGATTCCAGGATCTTCTTCATTTCGGCAAAGACGGGTGAAGGATTTGAAGAGTGGACGGGCTGGCTCAGAGAACAGATAGAAGCAAATAAATAGTTTATTAAGGAGGAAATCGTAATGGTAAAAGTAATCACACAGGAAACATATGAACAGGAAGTAATGAAGGCAGAAGGAACCGTTCTCGTTGATTTTTACGCTGACTGGTGCGGCCCTTGCAAGATGCAGGCACCTATCGTTGATATGCTCGCGTCAGAGAGAACTGATGTCAAGTTCTGCAAACTCAATGTCGATGACGCTCCTGCTGTCGCAATGCAGCTTGGTATCGCAAGCATTCCTACTATCATGGTAGTCAAGAATGGCGAGATCACATACAAGCAGCCTGGACTTATGCAGAAATCCGAGCTGGAGGCTCTGCTGTAACCGCTGATATGCTGAATCCTTCGGAGGGACAGAGATGCTGTTATTAAATAAAGATGATATAAGATCCGTATTCACAATGAAGGATGCTGTC
>JBGUJM010000031.1:0-25378 GCA_045113935.1 Anaerovoracaceae bacterium | reverse complement strand
CGGCGACACCGATAACACCAACGGAAAAGCGGATCTTTACAGTTCTGCAATCGAAAAGTGCTTACAGCAAATACTAAGATGCGACTCATAACCGTAACACTGACAGCACTTTGTAAGATAGAAAGATGCCCACAGCAACCGCAAAAGATGCATTAACTCAAAGGGTAGAGTAACTGGTTCATATACAGTCTGTTGCAGGTTCAAATCCTGCATGCGATTTCAGGCATCTTGGCACACATATCTGGCAGCATCAGCAGGAGATATCCTGCTGATGCAGAAAAGCACATACAGCAATTACAATTTGCGCCAACAATCATTTCACCTATTTGTTTAGCAAGAACAAAGTGTGCTTTGCGCCATGATATGCACAATTAATAACAAGAAAGGAGGACAGAAAATGAGAATGTTGGAATCACTTAAAAAAATTGCAAACAGAACCTATACCGAAAACGGTGCTCTGACGAATCTCAGCACATATTCGGACTGCCTTGACCTGTTCGCAACAGTGGGTGCGCTCAGGAAGGCATCAGAACAGGAAATCCTTGACAGATTCATCCGCGCGTACACAGAAGACCCGGACAAGGCGATAAAGATCATCTTCTTCGCAAGAGACATCCGCGGCGGACTCGGTGAGCGCAGAGTATTCAGAACAGTCATGACTTATCTTGCAGCTCATGAACCTGCGTCAGTCATGAAAAATATCGAATACTTCGGCGAGTACGGCAGATATGATGACCTGCTCTCGCTGATGGGTACAGCCTGCGAAAAGGCTATGCTTGAATACGTCGGTAAACAGTTTGCCGGGGATATGGAAGCTCTGGCCTCCGGCGGAAAGGTTTCTCTTCTCGCAAAATGGCTGCCTTCGGTCAACGCCAGCAACGCTGACACAGTCGCTATGGCAAAGAAGATCGCCCGCAGCATGAAGATGAGCGACAGAGATTACCGCAAGGCGCTCGCGGAGCTCCGCGCGAAGATCCGGATCATCGAAAACAACCTCAGGGAAAGGGACTACAGCTTTGATTATTCAAAGCAGCCATCCAAGGCGATGTTCAAGTACCGTGCTGCTTTCATGAGAAATGACGGTGAGCGGTACCGTGAATTCATCGGCAAGGTATCCAGAGGAGAAGCAAGGCTCAACGCAAGGACGCTCATGCCGTATGAACTTGTTGGATCGTGCCTGTCAAGATACTGGCACAATGATTATGTGAAGGAACTCTCAGAAGACGAGAAGAAGGTTCTGAACGCAACATGGGAATCACTGCCTGATTTCGGCGGCAGCGAAAACGCTATTGCCGTTATCGACACTTCCGGTTCCATGTACTGGACTTCCGAGCCAACACCGGCGAGCGTCGCGCTTTCTCTCGGTCTGTACTTCGCCGAAAGAAACAAAGGTCTCTTCCACAACCACTTCATCGAGTTCTCGCGTAACGCACGCCTGATCGAGATCAAGGGTGAAACATTTGTGGACAGACTCAGATACGTTACATCCTTCAGTGAGGTTGCGGATACTAACATCGAAGCAGTATTCAACCTGATCCTGGAAGCAGCGGTCAGAGGTCGCGTCTCTCAGGAGGAAATGCCTTCGAAGCTGTATCTGATCTCAGACATGGAATTCAACAGATGTGTCTGCAACGCTGAAGTGACTAACTTTGAAAACGCGAAGAGAAAGTACAGGGCTTTCGGTTACAAGCTGCCTGACATCGTGTTCTGGAACGTCCAGAGCCGTAACAGACAGCAGCCTGTCACAATGAATGAACAGGGTGTCGCACTCGTAAGCGGCTGCACACCAAGACTGTTCTCTATGGTGGCGAGCGGTAAGATCGACCCTTACAGCTTCATGATGGAGATCATTGGAAGCGAACGCTATGAGAAGATCGCAGCGTAAATTGCAAAAACAGCACGCGCGGGATTATCACACCCAAGGGGGGCGCGATATCCCGCGCGTACTATATTCCGGACCGGCATTACATTATGTAATGCTCGTTTTTACTGAAGTTCGGTTTTGATATTCACCGTTTTACCATCGCGCTCGACCACAACTTTGACTTTATCACCGGCCTCATGCTTTTGCACCGCGGAAATGAGATCATTACTGTCTGAAACAGTTGTTCCGTCAAAGGAAACGATCCTGTCGCCTGTCTTGAAGCCGGCTTTCCTGGCATTCTCACCGGTGACATCACTGACGTAAACACCGTTATTCTCTGTTATAACGATTCCTATAGAGACATTGGAATTTGATGGATTCTGATTGTCCTGCTGACTCTGCTGATCCTGCTGACCCCAGCCATTCTGCTGATCCTGCTGATCATCCTGATATGGCTGATAGTATTCATATTCATCATCATCCCGGTCATCGTACTGACCATTGTACGGATCCTGATAGTAACCCCCATATGGATCCTGGTAATTATCCTGCGAACCATGATGACCATTGTCCCAATCGTCATCGAAATCATCGCGATCGAAGTCCTCATTGTCATCATAGTCAAACTGATCTGTTCCGTATCTGTCTTTGGGGTCCTCATGCTTATCCTTGCCGTCATGTGCAAATATAGCGGCAAGTCCGGCTGTAAGTGCGGCGTTCAGAACCAGAGCTCCTATTACCATTATCGTAAGGAATTTGCGTGTAATAGGCGCGTCACCAAAGAATGTTTTGACTTTGCCCAGCTTTTGTCCGGCCTTTGCCGCGGCTGCTCTGGCGGTTGTCCCGGCTGCCTGAGAATAAGTCTCCGAGCCGGTTTTAGCTTGTGAAGACTGCTGAGCCGGTGATGTATAGACCGGCCTCGGTTGAGCTGCAGGAGGCATCTCAGCAGCCGGCATTTCTTCAATTGCCGGTTCGGCAGCCATAGCCTTAATGGCGACCGGTTCAGGCGCTGGTGTACCAAACAGTTCCTGCTCCAGTGACATGGCCTCCTCCGGGATGGTTTCAGTTGCCGGAGCAGGTATCTTCTCTTCAGATACTACTTCGGGCACAACAGAATCAGCGGCTACGACCTCAGGAACAGTCTCTGCTGCAACAGGAGCAGCGGCTTCGACCTCAGGAACAGTCTCTGCTGCAACAGGAGCAGAAGCTTTCTCCTCAGAGTGATCCTCAACTGCGAAGAGCGATACGGCTTCTTCCGGTTCAGGTTCCAGGACCCCAGTCTTTTTAATCTCAGTTTCGGTGGATTTTTTCATTTTTTCAAGGGCTGCTTGTTTATTTGCAGACTTTCCTCTTTTCTTTCCCATAGTGTGCGGACCTCCTTTACTTATATTCCCTGCAAGCATTATTTCATGGATTCCTTAATTAAAACTTAAGAAAAAAGTTTTTCCCGGGAAGACGCGAAGTGTGCCGGTGTTCAGAGATACTGGTGACGGGACGATTATTTAAGGCAGATTTAAGGCAAAAATGTAGTATTATATAAGTGTAATGCACGCAGATAATACGAGATCGCTTTTGAATCATTGAGGAGGTCCCGTTATGAAAAGAAAATATGTTAGTCTGCTTCTGGGTCTGCTTCTGATTATCATGACGGTGACGGTTGCCGGCTGCGGCGGTGATACATCCGCTCTGGGAGGGTTTGCATCCCCTGTCACATCAGACGGGGCAGTGACAGAAAACTCCGGTGAAAATGCTGTGGCAGCTGCGTCAGAGAAACAGAATCCTGAAGACGCAGAGGAAGAACTCAAATATGATGAGTCAGAGTTTCTGGCAACTGTGGAGCCCTGGAACGGACAGCCTTATTGCGAGATCAACGGCAATATTCCGGATTTCGAGGAAATCTGGACGACCACACAGGAATCCCTCGATCCGCTTGATTCACTGGGAAGATGCGGGACGGCTAATTCATGTATAGGCGTTGACGGCATGCCGACAGAGCCCCGGGGGAATATCAGCGAGATCCATCCTACAGGCTGGCATACAGACAAGTATGACTTTGTTACGGGAGAAAACCTGTATAACCGCTGCCATCTTATAGCCCACAAGCTATCCGGCGATGATGCTGTTGCCCGCAACCTGATTACCGGTACAAGCTACATGAACAGGGACGGGATGCTTCCTTTTGAAGATCAGATAGAGGAATATGTAAAATCCACCCATAATCATGTCATGTACCGTGTCACACCATGTTTTGCAGGTGATGATCTGGTCGCCCGCGGGGTGCATATGCAGGCTGTTTCGGTTGAAGATCAGGGCCGGGGACTGGCGTTCAATGTATTCTGCTACAATGTTCAGCCTGGTATAGAGATCGACTATGCAACAGGGGATAACAGACTTGCTGAGGGTGATACATCTCAGTCAGCTGAGCAGGTACTGAATGGGCCGGCGCAGGAAGACGTACAGAGTGAGAATGGTGTGACTGCAGGCGAGACACAAGAAGACAGCACCTCAGAAAGCAAGCAGGATTATGTACTCAACACGAATACCGGAAAGTTCCACCATCCGGACTGCAGAAGCGTCAGCCAGATGAAGGATAAGAATAAACAGGAGATCGAAGCCACAAGAGATGAAGTGATCGCAATGGGCTATGAGCCTTGCGGAAATTGTCATCCGTGATCAGATGATATGATAAAAACCGCCAACACGGCGGTTTTTTGCTTTTGTCGCCCGACAGGCGACCATATGCAGCAGAGTGGTACATATAATAGAGTCACAGAAATCTCCGGAGACGATCTGATACAGAACCGCAATAGAATGGCCGCGTTTTCACATTACAGAAACAGCAAAGGGGGACAAAAAGATGGAACTTCTCAATACGGATTTCGAATATGCAGTCAGGGATATGATCATAGTGCTCCGTGAAATGGATGACGGGGCTGTCACGTCAACTGCCAGACTTCTGGATGCTGCCGGATATAGCGAATCTGAACTCAAGCCGTATAATATGCATGATCTGCATAATGCTTTGTTTGCAAGTGCAGAGGCTAATGGTATCACGCTGGATATGTCAGAACATGAACTCAAGCTGGAGGGGCTGCCTTATATCCTGACATTTGTTGTCCGCAACAAAGAAGGACAGCCGGAATGTCCGTACTGCGGCAGCACAGATACAGCAAGGATCCTGTATGGAATGCCGGCTATGGACGACGAAATGGCAAGAAAGATAGAAGCGGGTAAAATCGCTCTCGGCGGATGCATTATCAACGTTGATGAGAATGGCACCGCGATCTCACCTGACAGAAAATGCAACATGTGCGGCAAAGAATTCACTTCAGAGCCGTTAAAACTCATTTTCAAAAGTGGAGAATAGACTATGAAATCATTACTGATCAGAGATACGACACGTGAAGAGAGAGAACGGATCGTCCACCAGGCGCTGTGGGGCGCATGCGGGATAGACTGCGAATTCTGCTCCGGCTGCGATAACCGCGGCGGCGGAAGGATAGAGGCGATCTATCAGCCTTACATTGACGGAGAGAAAGAAATCAGCGAGATCAACGCTGAGTACCGCTCGCCTTTTGTGCGGGGCTGAGTCAAGCGGCAAAACAGATAACTGCTTTCCTGCCGACAGGCTGTAATTGTATGGTAAAATAAATCACAGTATTTATTGTGTCTGTGAGTTTCTTTAAATGGAGGAGGGGTATGGCTAACAATTACATAGGAATTTTCGATGTGATAGGGCCGATCATGGTCGGTCCGTCAAGTTCACACACATCGGGCGCCGCGATGATAGCCTGGATGGCAAGGCAGATCTTCACGGGTACCCCGGTCAAAGCCGCTTTTACACTCTACGGATCGTTTGCGGAGACCTACATGGGACACGGCACAGACAGAGCACTGATAGGAGGGATGCTCGGATACAGATCGAACGATACGCGGATCAGAAGCGCATATGAGGAAGCTGCAAAAAATGGTCTTGAGGTTGAGTTTATTGTGGACTCAGAAACACAGGTGAGCCATCCGAATACTGTCGATGTGGTGATGACGGGAGATGACGGACACACACTTCTGATCAGAGGCGAATCCATCGGCGGCGGCCGTGTACGCATCAGAAGACTTAATGATATTGAAGTGGATTTTACCGGCGAGTACAGCACCATGATCATCGGCCATCTGGACAAAACGGGTACGGTGGCGTACATTACGAAATGTCTGGCAGAAGAAAATATCAATGTGGCTACACTCAAGCTTTTCAGAGAAGAGAAAGGCAAAAAAGCCTGCACTGTAGTTGAAGCAGACAGTTTTGTTTCTGAAGCGCTGAAGGACCGCATACTGGAGTATGAAAGTGTCACCAGTGTCGATCTGATAGAAATATAGGAGGCATGCCATGAACTGGGATTTCAGAAATGCAGCAGAACTTCTCAGGCTGTGCAGTGAAAACGACCTGCCGATCTCCGAAGTCATGATCCGGAGGGAAATACAGCTGGGAGGACTCCCAAGAGAGTCAATTATATATCTGGTCGATAAAAATCTCCGTGTAATGAATACATCTATTGAGCGCGCGGTGTCTGATCCGGTCAGGTCCATGGGCGGTATGATAGGAGGTCAGGCGCAAAAACTGAGCCGGCTCGAGGAATCCAAAGCTGTATGCGGAGCGGTCATACACAGGGCAATAATAAATGCGCTCGCTGTCTCCGAAACGAATGCGAGCATGGGCGTCATTGTTGCCGCTCCGACAGCAGGATCTGCAGGAGTTCTTCCCGCAGTCCTTGAGGCATTATATGAATTTTATGATATAAGCATAGATACTCTGAGGAGCGGCCTGATCAACGCAAGCGCGATAGGATATATCATCACAAGAAACGGTTCTGTTGCCGGTGCGGAGGCAGGCTGTCAGGCAGAGGTCGGATCGGCTTCGGCGATGGCGGCAAGTGCGCTGGTCGAGATGCTGGGCGGAACGCCGGAAGAGTGCTGCGAAGCAGCAAGCGTGGCTCTGTCCAATCTGCTGGGGCTTGTTTGTGATCCTGTGCGCGGTCTTGTGGAGGTACCGTGCCAGACAAGGAACACGATAGGGGCAGCCGGAGCTTTTACAGCGGCTGAACTGGCTATGGCAGACGCAGGTCTCCATGTTCCTCTGGATGAGATGATCAAAATCACATATGATGTAGGAAGGGCTCTTCCGGAAAGCCTCAGGGAAACCGCAAAAGGAGGCTGCGCGTCCGCTCCGTCACTATGCGCGGAGTGCAGCCGGGAGGCTGCGTGGCAGAATGCCCGCGCACAGCTTTAGCGTCTGTGGAATTCTGTTGAGCCGTATAAAGCCGGCAGACATGAGTTTATTTGCTTAGAGTGCCGGAAAATGGCATTACAACGAACAAATGGCACAGTACCTGTGAATCAAGGGTGAATCACGGGGCTGTGCTGTTTTTTCGTCCGTTTCGTCCGTTTTTCGGGACTTGATCAGGCTGTTTTTTTTATTGCGGGAGTTTTTCAGGACATCAAAAGCAGTAAGCTTGAATCAGGAAGAGAAGCGGTACAGGAAGAAAGGCGGTATTGGAAATGGATAAAGCAAACATAGATTATATTCTGAGTATATTCAAAACATTATCAACAGAACAGCCGGAACAATTGCTGTACCGGGAAAACGGAGACAGCATCGAACTGAGAACTGTAGAAAGTAATATGAACTGTCTGTCCCTGGGACTGCAGAATAATGGCTGGAAGCTGGTAGGCAGTAAGAGTACTGAAGCAGCATAACCTGAAACAAAGAAACACACTTAGACCAATATTGAGGATGCAGCTATGGGAAAGATGTTTTTCACCAAAGGAGGATACAAAATGGAAACCAAGACTATGACAAAACATCTGGCTATCATTCTGGCCATATCCGCAGCTATATTTTTCCTTGGAGGCTGCATTTAGAAATTGGCATCCCTATCATCGCGGGAGCCCAGGGACTCATTACTGATATATCTCCCCCCGGGCTCCCGCTCTCCGATTTTTTGTCACCATGACTATCTGCAAGATATTTTGATTTCGATATATAATATACACATAATCAGAATAGATATCTCCGGCGATGCGGTATAATGGATGCATGTTGAGAAGTGAAGGGAAGGATATATGCCGCTGAATATTATCAGAAATGACATAACGCGGGTCGAGGCGGATGCTATCGTCAACACTGCCAATCCGCTTCCTATGGTTGGCGCAGGTACCGACCGGGCTGTTTATGATGCCGCGGGGCGTGAGGAACTACTTGCTGAACGGATCAGGATCGGCGAAATACTGCCGGGCCAGGCAGTATATACGAAGGCTTTTGCGCTCAGGGCCAAGTATATCATCCATACAGTCGGACCGGAGTGGCTCGGCGGTGATCACCATGAACGTGAGACAGTCGCTTTGTGCTATAGAAACAGTCTTAATATAGCGGATGAGCTTGGATGCGAGACGGTCGCTTTTCCGCTGATATCAACAGGCACCTATGGTTTTCCGAAAGACGAGGCGCTCAGGATAGCTGTCGATGAAATCAGTTCATTCCTGTTCACACACGATATGACGGTATTTCTTGTTGTATATGATAAAGAATCATTCGTTATATCCGGCAAGGCTTTCGCAGACATAAAATCATACATCGAAGACAATGAAGTCAGAACGGTCACGCCGTCCGAAAGGCGTGTGGATCGCCGGCGGAATATGATGCAGAAGACAAAGCCTGAACCGGAAGCATATCATAAAGTCCTGAATTCTGCGCCAAAATCATACAAAAAGCTGTCGATAGATGACATCATCAGTATGAAGGAGGACACTTTCCAGCAGGTGCTGTTCCGCATAATTGACCGCAAGGGCTTAACGGACCCGGAGGTGTATAAGAAGGCCAATCTGGACCGCAAGCTTTTTTCCAAGATAAGGAGCGATATTGACTACAATCCTTCAAAGCGTACTGTGATGGCATTGATCATCGGGCTCGAACTGAATCTGGATGAGGCAGCAGATCTGCTGAAAAGAGCAGGATACTCTTTTTCACCGAGCGACCTTTCAGACCTTACAGTCAGAGCCTGCATAGAACAGAGGATGTATAACATACATATGGTCAACTGTTATCTGTTCGATCTGGGGCAGAAGACGCTTGGCGCATGACGGGAATAAATGCAGGAGACTAATATATGAAATTATTACATTTGGGTGATCTTCACCTTGGCAAATCTCTGGGTGAGTATAGCCTGGCAGATGATCAGAAATACATACTGGATCAGATCTTACAGATGATCAGCGACAATGGTGTTGACGCGGTCCTGATCGCAGGTGATGTATACGACCGCAGCATGCCTTCAGAGGCGGCGGTCAATTTGCTTGATAGTTTTATCAGCGAACTGGCAGACAGAAAGGTTAAAGCCTTCATCATCAGCGGCAACCATGACTCCGAAAGCAGACTTGAATACGGCAGCAGGCTTTTTTCCGGCATGGATATCCACATCGCGTCGGTGTTCAGCGGCGAACTGATCAGGAGAACCGTCGAGGACGGATCCGGCATCCTCAACATCTATATGCTCCCGTTTGTCAAAGCTTCACAGGTGAAGCATTATTACCCTGACAGCGGGATCGAGACCTATGAAGATGCTGTGAGGACCGTGATTGAGCATGCAGATATCGATTATTCTGAAAGGAACGTGCTCATCGCGCATCAATTTGTCGCGGGGAAAACAGATCCCCGGATCGCCGGTTCTGAAGGAGCCTCCGTGATGAATGTAGGCCTTGTCGAGAAGATCAGCTGTGAATTATTCAAAGATTTCGACTATGTTGCTCTTGGCCATCTGCATTCCGCGCAGAGTGTTGGCTATGACCATATCAGGTACTCCGGATCTCCGCTCAAGTATTCACTGAGCGAAGCTTTCGGGATGAAGTCCGTGCCGCTGATCACGATCGGAGCCGGAGGACTTACGGATATAGAACTCCTGCCGCTGCGGCCCCGGAGAGATCTCCGCCATATCACAGGCAAGCTCGATCAGCTGCTGCAGGCAGAGAATATCACCGATCCGGATGACTACATGTATGTCACACTCACGGATGAGGAGATCATCAGTGATATCATGGGAATAGTGCAGCAGTATTATCCGAATACTATAAGGATCGACTATCAGAATTCCCATACACAGGAAATAGAGGATTTCAACATCGGGCAGATAACCGGTGAAATATCATTTGAAGAACTCATCACAGATTTCTATTTCAAAATGTACGGAAAGGAGATCAGTGAGGATGAGATGTCCGTTATGATGGCGGTAGCAAGAGAGGCGGGTGTGATCCATGAAACCAATTAAGCTGAAGATCAGCGCTTTTGGGCCATATGCGGGTGAGATCCCTGAGATCAGATTCGACCGGTTCGAAGAGAGAGGTCTCTTTCTCATATCCGGGGATACCGGCGCGGGCAAAACAACGATTTTCGATGCGATCTGTTTTGCGCTGTACGGATCGACCAGCGGCAGTTCACGCAGCACAAAATATCTGAGAAGCGAATATGCAGACCCTGCATGCGAGAGCTATGTTGACTTCTATTTTTCCCATCAGGGGAAGAATTATCATGTCCTGAGGAAACCTTCCTATGAGAGGAAAAAACTCCGCGGAGAAGGTACTGTCCCTCAGAAAGAAACAGTGGTGTTCTACGAAGAGGGAAAGCAGCCGGTCGAGGGCCTGAAACAGGTCGAAGAGGCCGTGATGGATCTTCTGCACGTTAATGTCAAACAGTTCAAGCAGATAGCAATGATAGCGCAGGGCGAGTTCCGGGACCTGCTTTATGCTAAAACAGAGCAGAGGACCGAGATACTGCGCACCATCTTCATGACGGAGAACTATAAAAACATAGAGTATAAACTCAAAGACCGGCTGAGCGCGAGCGATAGAGACAGACTTCAGACAGAGGGCAGCATCGTGCAGTATTTCTGTGATGTCATTGCTCCGGAAGGTTCTCCTCTTGAGGAGGAACTGCTCGACCTTCAGAACAAAGCTTCATCGACCGGAAGCGCCTGGAACGCAAAGGATTTCGTGGAGATCACCGGGAAGATCATAGAAGCGGATAAGGCTGAGGCTGCTTCTGTTAAGGAGCAGACGGAGAAGGAAAACGCTGTCCTTGATGCCTTCAAAGATAAACTTGCGACAGCAGAGACCAACAATAATTTCATCACAAGGCTGAAGACCCTGAAGGAAGAGAAGACCAGTCTCGAAGAAAAGAAGTCCGGTATTGATGCGCTGGCAGAGAAGCTGGCAAGGCAGAAATCTGCTTCGCACACTGTCGCACCGGCTTACAATAGCTGGACGGCAAAATGCGGCGAGAGAACCGCGGCCAGAGCAGATATAGCCAGGGGAACTGAAGAACTGGCCTGCCTTACAGATGAAGCAACCAAAGCTGCTGACGCGCTGAGGGCAGCCGAGGAGAAGCGACCGCAGGCCGACTCCCTGACCAAGGAAGCTGAGGCGATCGCAAGGCAGGAACAGGACTATGTCGCCCGTGATACCCTCAGAGCGGATATCGACTCTCTCACAGAACAGGAGAAGACTTTAAGGGCGGCAGAGAAAGAACTTGCTGACAAGGAGCAGGCTCTCAGAAAGAGAATAGAAGACTACAGGAATACAGTCAGTTCACTCAGAGACAGACCGGCAGATCTGACGGTTCTTAAGAATACAGAGACGGCTCTTAACGCTCTGAGCAAGAGTATTCAGAGTATACTTGGCGAGAAGAAGAACGCCCTGGACATCTGCGTGAAAGATCTTAAGGCTGCTCAGAAGATATTGGTAGAGGCAGAGTATAATTACGACGAGGCACTGAATGCAAAGAGGGACGCGGAGAGGCTGTATGAGATGAATCAGGCCGGTATACTTGCATCAAGGCTCAGGGAAGGGGAAAAGTGTCCGGTCTGCGGATCCGTCCATCATCCGGAGCCTGCAGTTCTGCCTGAGGACAGCATCACAGAGGAAGCGCTCAACAAGCTCAAGGCTGCGGAAGAGGAGGCGCGCAAAGCCAAAGACAATGCGCGTCTGGGTGTGGCAACAGAACAAACAGCCCTGAACGGACTGGAGAATAATATACGGGAAGCAGCGGCAGAATGTTTTGCCAGTGACCTTATGCAGGTAAGGACAGACTCAGATGATATCATTGAGATACTTGAAAGCATCAGAGCCGCGAAGCAGGACATCGATGACCGGATAGCAGTAACAGCAGAGAAGATATCCGCTGCTGAGGCAGATTGCAATAAGCTTGAAAACATCAGGATCCTTCTGGAGACAGCTCAGGGCGATGAGACAGAATCTTTAGCCCGGGAGAAGGATGACAACAGGACCGGTCTTGAGAAGATGACCGCAGACCTGGCCGCAAAGAAAGCTTCCCTCGAGAGCATCGGGGAACTGCGCTTCGATACCTGGGAAGCTGCAGAGACGAGAAAGAAAGCTGCCGAACAGGAGGCTGGGAATCTGCAGGATGCCATCAAACAGGCTGAGAAACAGAAACAGGATGCCGATACAGCAGTCGCGGAGAAGAGAGCATCGATATCCACACTCAAAGACGGTCTTGTACGGATCGAACGTGATGAGAAGGAACTGGAGAGCGTCCTGAGTGACAAACTGAAAGAATATGGGTTTGCCGGTATAGAGGAGATGAAGCAGTTCATCGTCACCGGCGCAGACATCGAAGCGGCTGAGAATACGATAAAAGAATACGAGAAGGATGTTGCATCCAACAGAACTCAGCTGGAGCAGGCTGAAAAAGACGCGTCAGGCAGGACGCTGATCGACATTGAGTCTCTCGGGGAAGATGTTGCCCGGCAAGAGGCTGTAGTGGAAGTAGTAAGGAAACGGGGCACCGAGACCGACCTGAGGATCAGGACGAACAAGGACAAGAAGAACAATATCGAGAGCCGGATAGAACGGCTCGAGTCTGCAAGGAAGAACAGCAGCATACTGAAGACTCTGTACGAACTGGTAAAAGGCCAGACAAGGAACGGCAAGATCACTCTGGAACAATACGTACAGGCAACCGGGTTTGACGGCATCATTCATGCCGCAAACAAGAGACTGCTGCCTATGAGCGACGGTCAGTTTGAGCTGTTCAGACAGGAGGATTCCCTCGGAAAGAGAAGTAATACATTCCTTGACCTCGAAGTTCTGGACAATCATACCGGTCACAGGAGACCGGTCGGCAACCTGTCCGGAGGAGAGAGCTTTAAAGCATCTCTGAGCCTTGCGCTTGGTCTTTCAGATACTGTTTCCACCAATAACGGCGGTGTACAGATGGATGCGCTGTTCATTGATGAAGGTTTCGGGACACTCGACAGGAAGTCCATTGAAAATGCTATGGATATCCTGCTGCATCTGTCGAGTACTAATAAGCTTGTCGGAATCATCAGTCACAGGGAAGAACTCAAGGAAAACATCCCGCAGCAGATCAAAGTGACCAAGACAAGAGACGGCAGCTGTATAGAGATTGAGACAGGAGTATAACCGGGAGATATGGAAAGAAAAGATATAACCGCGCAGATCAGGAATAAACTGAAAGAGATAGAGCACTCAGAGAAAGTAAGGATGATCCTGGCGGCCGAGTCAGGCAGCAGGGCATGGGGCTTTGCCTCGCCGGACAGTGATTATGATGTGCGTTTTGTCTATGTCAGACGGCCTGAGGACTATATCAGGCTCAATCCGTTACGTGATGTTATAGAGTGGCAGCTCGATGACGTGTATGATGTATCCGGATGGGACCTGCAGAAAACTCTGAGACTTCTGCATGACTCCAACCCGTCGATACATGAGTGGTGCGCTTCACCGATCATATACAGGGAAAGCGATATGGCGGATTCTTTGCGGGACCTTGCCGCAGAATGCTTCATAGCGAAGAAGTCGATATATCACTATCTCAGCATGGCAAGGCACAACTACAACACTTACCTGACCGGTGACGAGGTCAGGATCAAGAAGTATTTCTATGCATTGAGACCGGTGCTGGCGGCAGGATGGGTCGCGGAGAACGGCACAGCGCCGCCGATGCTTTTCAACGATCTGGTCAGCGCGCAGCTGCCGAGGGATATGCTGCCCGCTGTAGAGGAACTGGTCAGGATCAAGAAAGAAACTTCTGAACTCGGTACAGGGCCGAAGATCTCTGAACTCGACAGATATATCAGAAGACAGATGGTATTTCTGGAAGAAGAAGCCGCCAGGACAGAAAACCGCAGAAATGACTGGAATAAACTGGAAGAATATTTTCTGAGTGTTGTATCGGGACAGGAGTGAAGGTCTGTCCGCAGGTCGAAAAGCTGTTATAATAGTATAAGTACGGCAAAAGGCAGGGAGAAATGAGTGCGCCGATCATCAATGTGGATCTGCACGGGCTGTTCAGAGAAGATGCGATAAAGGTCATCGATAAGGCTCTGAAATCAGCCGACAGCAGTACGTATCAGATCAGACTGATACACGGATATAACAGAGGCACCAGCCTCAAGAATATGATCATGGAGGAGTACCGATATCATCCCAAGGTGGTTCGCATACAGCCGGGTGACAACCTCGGGACAACGATACTTGTTTTGCGCGAATTATGATGTACCCGGATGATCAGGAGAACGAAACTATGAGCAGGACATTGGTAGCATATTTCAGCGCGAGCGGGGTCACCGCGAAGGTCGCCCATAAACTGGCCGGTGTGACAGGAGCGGATCTGTTTGAAATCAGACCGGAAGTGCCTTATACCAGGTCTGACCTGAACTGGATGAACAGAAAGAGCCGCAGCTCAGTAGAGATGAATGACAGAAACTGCCGCCCGGCAATAGCATCCGGGCTGGATAATATGTCAGATTACGATACTGTGTTTGTCGGATTCCCGGTCTGGTGGTACAGAGAGCCTTCCATCATCGACACCTTCATGGAGACATATGATTTTGCAGGCAAAACAGTGATTCCGTTCTGCACATCGGGCAGCAGCGGGATAGGATCATCCGGGAGCAATATGCAGGCACTGGCCCCGGGTGCAAGAGTGCTTGAAGGAAGGAGATTCGCAAGATCAGTATCTGAAAGGGAGCTGGCAAAATGGGCGGAATCTATACAGTGATCTATATGGAGTATATTTTATGATCTACACAGAACAGACGAAAAAAGCAATCAAGCTATGTTATAAAGCTCATGCAGGGCAAGTCGACAAGAGCGGCATGCCATATGTCACGCATCCCCTCCATCTTGCAGAGCAGATGGATGATGAGGACAGTACAGTAACAGCGCTTCTTCATGATGTGGCTGAAGACACACAGTATACGATCGAAGACCTGGAGGCGATGGGTTTTGGCGGGACTGTGATCGAAGCGCTGAAGCTTCTGACGCACGATGACAAGGTTCCGTATATGGATTATGTCAGAGCGCTCCGCGACAATCCTGTTGCGAAGAAAGTCAAACTCGCGGATCTTGCTCATAACAGCGACATGACACGGCTGGGACATGAGCCGACGGCTAAGGATCTGGAACGGATAGAGAAATATCAGAAAGCCAGAAAGATACTTCTGGAAGAGGATGAACTGGACGCGAACGGACTCACGGAGAAAGAGTTCCTTGCTCAGTACAACTCAGACAAATATCCAAAACCATCACTCACCGCAGATATCCTGATCTTCAGGATGAGCGGATCTGATGATCCTGAACTGCTGCTTATCAGGAGAAAAGGCCATCCGTTCAAAGACCACTGGGCTCTTCCGGGAGGCTTTGCCGAGAGAGGCGAGACGATCGGGCAGACTGCTGCCAGAGAACTTGAAGAAGAAACCGGTATCACGGGAATGTATATGGAACTGGTCGGGATATACAGTAAACCGGGCAGAGATCCGAGAGGATGGACCGTGACAGCCGCGTATATGGCATCAGTCGATGAAAACCAGGTCAGCCCGGTGGCAGGAGACGATGCAAAAGAAGTATGCTGGGCAAGAGTATCACAGGCGGATGGCAGGGTGCAGGTCCTGGCTGGCAACTCATGCATCAACGACAATCTTGCATTTGACCACTATGAAATCATTTCAGATGCGGTACATGCTTTTAACAAAGAACGTGTCAGGGAGAAATACTGATGAAGCAGGAAACACTGGAAAGGATCAGAAAGTTCGTATCTGACAGGGACTGGGAGCAGTTCCATACACCGGCCAATCTGGCCAAGAGCATCTCGATCGAAGCGGCTGAGCTGCTCGAGTGCTTTCAGTGGAGTGAAACCGGTTATGATCTGGAACATGTCAAGGAAGAACTGGCTGATGTGATGGTATATTGCCGCAATATGCTTGATGAACTCGGACTGGATGAGGACGAGATCATCAACAGCAAGATGGATAAGAACGAAGCCAAGTACCCTGCGGAACTTGCACGGGGAAGCGCGGCGAAATATTATGATCTGAAGAAAGGCAGGGACTAGTATGAAATTCAGAATGATCCATGAGAACTTTAATGTAAGTGACCTTGTAGTATCGCTCGAATTCTATGAGAAGGCTCTGGGACTCAGGGAAATCAGGAGAAAGACAGCAGAGGACGGCTCTTTCATAATTGTCTATATCGGCAATGAAGAGACTGATTTCGAACTGGAACTGACCTGGCTGGCGGAGCATCCGCAGAAATATGATCTGGGAGAGGAAGAATTCCACCTTGCTTTCCGTACGGATGACTTCGACTCAGCGCACGCGCTGCACGAGAGCATGGGCTGCATAGCTTTTGAAAACCACGATATGGGCATTTATTTCATAACAGATCCGGACGGATACTGGCTCGAGATACTGCCGGCAAGATAAAGTGAGGAGCAGGGATAAAATGGAAGATATCAGAACTATCTATCTGGCGGGAGGGTGCTTTTGGGGTGTCCAGAAGTTTCTGGATCAGTTTGAAGGCATCGTAAGGACTGAAGTCGGTTATGCCAACGGGCCGGACAAAGCCCCGACCTACGAAGATGTATGCCGCGGCAGCGGACACGCTGAGACGGTGCGTGTCGATTATGACGAGGGCAGGATAACTCTGGAGCAGCTGCTCAGGAATTATCTGGTGATCATTGACCCTACATCGGTGAACCGGCAGGGTCATGACGTAGGTCTGCAGTACCGCACGGGCATCTACTATACAGACCCTTCCATGATTGATGCGATAATGATGCTGTATGACGAGGAACAGGGCAAACACAGCCGGCCGCTTGCAATAGAAGTTGAACCACTTGAAAATTTCTTCCCTGCAGAAGAGTATCATCAGAAATACCTTGAGAAAAATCCTCACGGATACTGCCATATACCGCAGTACTTTTTCAGCATTGCGCAATCAGAATAAAATGAGTATCAGAGATATTATATTCGGAAATAATAACAAGCGGGATCCGTCTGTAGCGCCATCGGTGCTGGAAGAACTCAGGCGGTTTCTTGAGCTGAACTATATTCCGGAAGAAGAGGCTGCTGAAGCGGCGGCAGAACTCATCGGAGCTCCTGAAATGGAAGCACCGGAGATATTTCCTGAGGAAAGCAGTCCGTCATACAGTCCTGACCGTGCCTTTGAAGATGACCTCGATGAAGAATCAATAATTGCTGATTCCGCACCGGATTTCGATCCGGAGCTGCATGAATCAGAGAAGAGTATCTTCATGACGGAGCCTGCATATGAAAAAAGCGTACCTCTCAAGGATGTTTTACCGGAAGAGGATGTTCCGATACCGCCCCCGGCACCATATGCAGTTCCGAAAGCTGGTGGCGCTAAGTCGTTTTCCGCTCCCGGCAGGCGTCGCTCTGCTGATTATTCTGAGGCACCGATGGCCCGAGTCCCTGAAAGCGACCTTCAGAATATGCTTTCCGGCATAGGACTCACATTCCAGCAGGAACTCCTCAGACAGATCGATAAGAGAGGCTATACGGATTCACAGGTCTACAGGAAGGCGGGTATAGACCGGAAACTGTTTTCCAAGATCAGGTGCAACAAGAACTACAAGCCTTCCAAGATGACCGCTCTGGCCCTGGCTGTTGCTCTGGAACTTAATCTTGACGAGACAACCGACTTGCTGAGCCGTGCAGGACTGGCGCTCTCTCCGAGCAGCTATGCAGATCTGATAATCAAATACTGCATAATAAACGGGATTTACGATATCTATCAGGTGAACGCAATGTTATATGAATACGATCAGCAGCTGCTTGGCTGCTGACACAGCGGATACAGGTATCCGGCGGCAAGCCCGCCGGTTTTGTTTTACGGAAATGTCGCCCGGCAGGCGACCATCTGCACCTCCCGGACTGGTATCTTATGATCGTAAAGAAAATACAGATCAGAATACTAAGGAGGTACTGAAATGAAAAAGGGACTTACAGAACTGGTAATGATACTTGACAGAAGCGGATCGATGTCCGGCATGGAGTCGGATACCATAGGCGGATTCAACAGCATGATAGAGAAGCAGAGGAAGGAAGAGGGAGATGTCTATGTTTCGACAGTGCTGTTCGACGACAGGACGGATGTGATCTATGACAGAGTCGACATCAGTAAAATAGAGCCAATGACCGACAAGCAGTATTACGTCCGCGGCTGTACGGCTCTGCTCGATGCTGTGGGCGGATCGATCAGACATATCGGGAACATCCACAAATATGCGAGAAAGGAAGATATACCTGAGAAGACGATCTTCGTCATCATCACCGACGGTCTTGAGAATGCGAGCCGCAGATACACCTATAATGAGGTACGCAGAATGATCGAGCGCCAGAAGGAACGCTATCACTGGGAATTCATTTTCCTCGGGGCAAATATAGACGCTGCCGCGGAAGCGGAGAGATTCGGTATCAGCGCAAGCCGGGCCGCTAGGTATGACGCAGATTCCTATGGCACATCTCTCAACTACTCAGTAGTAGGTGAAGCGGTATGCGCCATGAGAAAATGTGATGCGATGGAAATGGACAGCCTGTTCGAAGAGGCAGATATCCTTGCTCCGATCAGAGCCAACTATGAGGAAAAGAAGGGCTTGTCAGGACTCTTCAGAAATAAGAAATAAAAATCTTCTGACAGATACGAAAACCATTGTAGTATAATCAGAAACATAGTAATAAGATTCGTATGCTGCGCTTTGCCGCAGCATATTGACGTAAGGAGAATTTCATATCATGAAGGATTCCGGGAACTGATTCTGAAGATGAAGAAATCAATAAAACTGATGAAAATAATCATTATTCTGGGGGCGGCAGCGGTGTTGCTCATTTTTGGCTTGAGTGCTCTTGTCGCATATTCTTCCGCGGATGAGATCGCCGGCACAGACACGGGAAACGGTATCAGTGAAGCCATGGAAGAAGAATGTAAAAGCATCGATCCGCAGTGCATTCTGGTTCTGGGATGCGCTGTATGGGCGGACAATCAGCCTTCGCCTATGCTGAAGAACAGACTGGATACTGCGATAGCGCTGTACAGGAAAGGTGTTGCGCCAAAACTCCTGCTCAGCGGAGACAACAGCATACCCGAGTACAGTGAGCCGGACTGCATGTTTAACTATACTCTCAGACAGGGGGTGCCTCCTGAAGACATCTTCCTGGATTTTGCCGGCTTTTCCACCTATGATTCCGTCTACAGAGCACATGCTGTTTTCAGGGCAGACCGTATCATTGTAGTTACACAGAAATACCATCTGTTCCGGGCGCTCAATATATGCGATGCGCTTGGCATAACGGCAAGAGGCGCGGCGTCCAATCAACAGAAACGGCCGGGCCGGTATTACAGAGAAGCCAGAGAAGTACTGGCAAGAGACAAGGATCTGGTAAAAGGAAAGCTGAAGATGAAGCCGGTGTTCCTCGGCGATGAGATCCCTATAGACGGAGACGGCACTGTTACACATCTTAACTAGAACAAAACGCGGGTGAACAGATGATAAAACCAATTGTAAAAGACGCCTTTTTTCTGAATCAGAAATCCGATCCGGCAACGCAGGCAGACCTGCCTGTTGCCGGGGATCTGGAAGATACGCTCAAGGCCAACCGCGAACACTGCGTCGGCATGGCCGCAAATATGATCGGCAGCAAAAAGAGAATCATTATCGTTGCGACAGGTTTCGCTGACATGATCATGATCAATCCGGTCATCATTGAAAAATCAGAGCCCTACGAGACGGAAGAGGGCTGCCTGTCGCTCCCGGGAGTAAGGAAGACGACAAGGTACAACCGTATTACGGTAAAGTATCAGGACAAGAAGTTTACTGAACATACCCAGAAGTTCAGCGGGTATATCGCGCAGATCATCCAGCATGAATGCGATCATCTGGAGGGCATCCTCATATAGTGACAGGAGCAGAGTTATGGAAAACAGATTCAGACCGGGGGACACAGTTCAGCATTTCAAACGCGGGATGTTGTCTGACGGAGAGCGCGAGTCAGGAAAGTATTTATATGAAATAATCGGTGTCGCAACACACAGCGAGACCATGGAACTGATGATGGTCTACAGACCGCTTTACGGGGATGGCGGCATGTACGTGCGTCCGCTTGAAATGTTTCTCGGTGAAGTCGATCATGAGAAGTATCCCGATGCGCAGCAGAAATACCGCTTTGAGATAATAACCGTGTAGAAATGAGACTGTTCATAGCGATCGACTTGAATGAAGAAATGAAAGAATCTCTCATGGATATCCGGGATACCATGAGGACTTATGGTGTGCGGGGCAATGAGACTGTACCGGATAACATGCACCTGACTCTGGCTTTCATCGGTGACTACAGTGATCCTGATCATGTCAAAAGTGTAGTTGAAAGCATAGAGATCAGGCCATTTGATTTAACGCTCAATGGTGTCGGAACTTACAGAGATCTCTGGTGGGCAGGAGTAGAACACAGCGAGCCTCTGCATGCAGTCACAAGGAGGCTGAGACGGGCACTCGCGGAAGCAGACATACCTTTTGACAGAAAGAAATTCTCTCCGCATATCACACTGATACGCCGCGCAAAAGGCCGGCTGGAAGATGTACCAGCGGATGAACTGGCTCAGCATTTCGGGACATCCATGACGGTGGACCGCATCTCGTTGAAGAGATCCGACCGGGGAAAACACGGAATGGTATACACTGAACTGTAGACCGCCACGGCTGCGGAATTATATAAGGAGATTCGGTAATAATGATAAAAGTATGTATTTTTGATCTGGACGGAACGCTTGCCGAGACGCAGGAGTCGATCGCAAGACCTGTGAATATGACGCTTGAATACTTCGGACTGCCCGCTCAGCCCGTGGAAGCTTTCAACTACTATGCCGGCGACGGGATCAGAAATGCTCTCATGAGGGCTCTGATCGATGCCGGTGATACAGAAGCAGAACATCTGGAAGAAGGGCTGCCGATGTGCCGGAAATGGATGCAGGAAGACCCGGCATACCATGTCAGACCTTATGACCACATCATCTGGGCACTCGGAGAGCTGAAGCAGATGGGCGTCAAGATCGCGGTCTTCTCCAACAAGCCTCACGCGAGTGCCATTGGCGTAGTGGAAACCATATTCGGCAAAGGGACTTTTGATCATATCCAGGGACAAACGGATCGCATTCCTATCAAACCGGATCCGTCCGGAGTATATGAGATTCTGGAAATCTTCGGGGCAGATAAGAGCGAATGTCTGTATTTCGGCGATACGAATACCGATATGCTGACCGGGCACAACGCCGGAGTAACTACGGTCGGAGTGACCTGGGGCTTCAGGCCGCGGTCAGAACTCGTGGAGTACAAGGCGGATATCATAATTGACAGCGCAGCGGAGATCCCGGACCTCATAGAGATGGGGCAGCATACATCATAGCTGCAGAATGGCAGAAATACGGAAATGAGACAGATCATCATTCATGTGGATATGGATGCTTTCTATGCATCGGTCGAGATCAGGGAGAATCCGGAACTGGCAGGCAAGCCGCTGATCATCGGAGCTATGCCTTCGGAACGCGGGGTAGTCTCGACCTGCAGTTATGAGGCGCGTAAGTATGGTGTCCATTCTGCCATGAATATTAAGGAAGCATATAGATTGTGCCCGCAAGGGATCTATATGCGTCCGGATTTTGAAAAATACAGCAGGGTCTCTGCGCAGCTGCGGGAGATATGGAATGACTATGCTGTCAGGATGGAGCCTGTTGCGCTGGACGAAGCATATCTCGATGTGACCTACAGCGCAGGAACTTTTGAACGCGCGGGTGAGATGGCCAGAGAGATCAAGTCGAGGGTCAGAAGCGAGCTCGGGCTTTCATGCTCGGTCGGCGTCGCTTATTCCAAAACTGCAGCCAAAACGGCGAGCGAAGAGAAGAAGCCGGATGGATATTTTGAGATCCCGGAACCGCAGGATTTCATTGACCTGATGATCGACCGGGATGTGAGGGCTCTTTACACTGTCGGCGCGAAGACGGCAGAGAAACTGAACAGGGTCGGTATCTACACCGTGCGTGATATACAGGAACGTAAGGATGAGATTCTGGAGCGCTTTGGCAAGCACGGGAGACTTATAACGGACCTCGCTTTCGGGATCGATGAGCGGCAGGTCGTCACGTACCGGCCGGAGGATACCAAGTCAATCAGCCGCGAAATCACTTTTCAGGAAGACGTTACCAATTATCAGCTGCTGGATGATGTATTGGTCCTGCTGGCAATGAGTGTGGAGAGAAGAGCGGCGCGCAAAGGACTGCACGGCAAGGGAGTCACACTCAAGATCACATATGCGGACATGAGGAACATCACCCGGTCGAGGGCAGTGCCTTCGGCTGCCGGTGCCGGAATCATCTATCAGGAAGCGTCGAGGATGCTGGACCGGATCGAGAAGAAGCCGGTAAGACTGGTCGGCGCCGGCATATATAACCTGACGGGAGACGATGGGTGGCAGATATCTTTCGAGGATTACATGGAAGGATCCATCGCCGAAAAGCAGCAGATCATAGACAGCAAACTCGAAGAACTCGGAGAACGGTACCATCTGGATTTTGCCGGGAATCTGGACAAGATCTTTCATGGTACGACACTCCACAGGACTTGTGAATATATGAGAAAGCACATATAGGAGAGCGGGGAAGAGCTTATGACACCATTACTGATGAGGGCTGTAACAGCCATAACACTTGCGCTCGTTTTCTATACGATCGGTGTGTGGTCGGAGCACAGAGCAAAAGTGCTGAAACCGGTACACCTGATTTTCTTCTGGCTGGGTCTCTTCATGGATACTGCGGGTACCATGACGATGACAAGACTGGCTGACGGAACCGGCGGCGGACTGACCGGCGCGCACGGGATCACAGGGGTGATAGCTATTGTCCTGATGGTGATCCACGCGGTGTGGGCAACAGTTGTTCTCGCGCGCAGGGATGAACAGGCGTCACATACTTTTCACAGGTTCAGTGTTTTGGTGTGGGTGATATGGCTTGTGCCGTTCATCCTTGGAATGATAATGGGGATGAAATAACAGGGGGACCGGAGAATGAAGTACAGATGCTGCTTATTTGATCTGGATGGCACACTGACAGATCCGGGCATAGGGATCACGAATTCTGTCATGCACGCGCTGAAAAAATACGGTATTGATGTTGCGGACAGGAGTGAGCTGTATCCTTTCATCGGACCGCCGCTTGTCGATTCGTTTATGAAATACTATGGGTTCTCTGAAGATCAGGCTTATGAGGCTGTAGAATTTTACAGGGAGTATTTCCGCCCGACGGGAATTTTCGAGAATTCGGTCTACGGGGGGATAAGGGAGATGCTGGGAGAGCTGAAGGACAGGAATGTGACCGTTGCTCTGGCGACCTCCAAGCCGTATGAATTTGCAGTGCGTATACTCGAACATTTTGACCTGAGTTGTTATTTCGACTATGTCGGCGGTGCCACGATGGACGGAAGGATCAGCAGGAAGGCCGATGTGATCGCGCATCTTCTGGATGAGATCGGGGAAGTGGACAGAGACAGGATCCTGATGATCGGTGACCGTGAAAATGATATAGAAGGCGCAAAGGAGAACGGACTGAAAAGCCTTGGTGTTTTGTGGGGATACGGCAGCTATGAAGAACTGAACAGTGCCGGAGCAGACTATCTGGCCGGAGACCCTTCAGACATACCGGTGTTATGCTGTGACTGAATTGTTTGCTGATAACAATGAGATGTTACCGGCAGAAAGGTAACGCAGATGGATAAAAGGAGGATATTATGGCAAAAGTACTGCTGCTGAACGGAAGCCCTCATCCGGACGGATGCACGGCAACCGCGCTTAAGGAAATGATCAGAGTCTTCGAAAATGAAGGCGTTGAAACAGAACTGATACAGGTCGGGGGCAAAGAGATCCGCGGATGTATAGCCTGTGGAAAGTGCATGAGTCTGGATAAGTGTGTTTTTGACGATCTTGTAAATGAAGTAGCGGAGAAATTTGCCGGAGCGGATGGACTCGTCATCGGGAGCCCAGTGTATTATGCATCGCCGAACGGCTCACTGCTCGCGCTGCTGGACAGGCTGTTCTACAGCGCCGGTTACTCAACGCACATGAAAGTCGGAGCTGCGGTTGTCAGTGCCAGAAGAGGCGGCACGACTGCTGCGTTTGATGTGCTGAACAAATACTTTTCGATCAGCGGAATGCCTGTGGCTTCGTCAACATACTGGAATCAGGTGCACGGATTCACCGCTGATGATGTCAGGAAAGATGCAGAGGGCCTGCAGACCATGAGAAACCTCGCAAGGAATATGGTCTTCATGATCAGGGCTTTTGCTGACGCAAAGGAAAAGTACGGATATCCTGAAGTGGAGACCGGATCCTTCACAAGCTTTCCTGACGGCAAGTAGATCACCTGACTGCAACTAAGAAAAGGGGACGGTAAGATGAAGCAATACATTGTAGATGCTTTTACGGACAAGGTGTTTTCAGGCAATCCCGCGGCGGTCTGCGTGATAGAAGAGTGGCTGCCTGAAGATCTGATGATGGGTATCACCAGGGAAAACAATCTGTCGGAGACGGCTTTTGCGGTGCGCAAGTCTGCCGGCAGGTATCATCTCAGGTGGTTTACCCCGGGCGGGGAAATCGATCTGTGCGGACATGCTACACTCGGAACGGCTTTTGTTATATTGAATTATTACGAGCCGGAAGCAGGAAGCGTGAGTTTTGACACATTGAGCGGTGTGCTGACTGTTGTGAGGCACGGAGATCTGTATGAGATGGATTTCCCGGCATATGAACTGAAGGAGATTCCGGTCACTGATGCCATGACAGAGGCAACAGGCACGAGGCCGGTGAGGGCATATATGGGCCGGGATATGCTCTGTGTATATGACAGCGAGGAGACTGTCAGGACTATGGTCCCTGATCAGGACAGGATCATGAAGCTTGACGGCGCGCTGCTGCACGTGACGGCTGCCGGCGCGGAGTACGACTGTGTGTCCAGAAGTTTCGCGCCAAAACTCGCCATAGCGGAAGATCCGGTCTGCGGGTCGGGTCATTGTCACATCATCCCTTACTGGGCTGAGGTAACGGGAAAAACTGCGCTCAGAGCCTATCAGGCATCGCGGCGGGGCGGAGAACTGTA
>JBGUJM010000030.1:0-16248 GCA_045113935.1 Anaerovoracaceae bacterium | reverse complement strand
TCGCTCCTGAACTCCCTCGCGCTCTGATATCTCGCTGACGGATCAAACGCGCAGGCCTTCCCGATGATATACGAAAGCATCATCCCCGCATTCGCGACCGGCGGCAGTTCCTCGCCCCGGAACCTCCTCATCCTCGCGTTCTCTTCGTCCGCAGGAGTCACTCTCGCAGGAGGCGCCGGCAGGAACGGACCTCTGTTCCCGTTCAGCAGTGAGTACAGTACGATGCCCAGAGAATAGATGTCCGCGGTCTGATCATAGTTGTCCCCGCGGAACACTTCGGGCGCCATGTATTTGTATGTGCCCTTCTTCGACATCCCGCCTGTCGTCTTCTCCATCGTCCTCGCGATACCGAAGTCTCCCAGCTTGAAGTCACCGTTGTCCGAGATGAAGATGTTCTGCGGCTTGATGTCTCTGTGGATGATGTTCTTCCTGTGGCATACCTCAAGTGCCTTGCATATGTCTATGCCCAGTCTCACCACTTCGCTCTCTTCCAGCTTGCTTCTCAGCATCCGGTCAAGGAGCGGCGTCAGCAGCTCCATCCTGATCAGGATGTCATAACCTATCCCGTCGCCATGGCGGTAGATCTGGTGGTCCTCATAGCTCACGATATTGCTGTTCCCCTTGAGCTGGGACATGATCTCATTCTCGTTGACGATCTCTTTGAGGATCTCCTCGTAATATTCTGTTACGGATGCGATATCTGTACCCTCTGCCATCCGGCTTCTGACATCATCATCGTCCTGAGGGATCGATATGATCTTGAGGGCCGATCTGTAGGTCTTTCCGAATTCTTCTCTCTTGATCTCGTAGACCTTCCCGAAGCTCCCTTTGCCGATAAGTTTGCTCAGATACCACGATCCGAATATGGGCTCATATTTTCTGTATTCTTCCATTGCGTTCTCTCTGCCTTGATGTGAATAGTCTCTCCTTATTCATTTCTGCTCTGTTCAGGACTATCCCATTCACATATATATCCGTAATATTTCGTCGAACAGTAATCCGGGCCTTCTTCATGGCTTACACCATTGACAATCGATATTCCGGAATCACAGATATCATTCCATGTCATATATTCTTTCATTCCCTGATTGCCGCACGTCACACCCAGTTCCATATAGTTCTGGCCGGCAGGATCAACATCTATATTATTATTGGGTTGATTCTCACACCAGTTTTTATATGTCATACTCTCTCCGGTTATCCAGTGCCAGTCACCTTCAGTCTCTTCATCAGTCGCTCCGAGCCAATAATGCTTGGACACTCCGTTTTCTTCTATCAGTTCTTTGATAAAATCCTGTTCGTCCTGGCTTGTAATTGTCAAAAGATGTCCTTTCTCCTCTTCACAGGCAGCTCTTGCCTGCGTCCAGTACATCGGCTCATCCACGATTTTGTACATATGTCCATTAAACTCCACAGCGCCTACCAGATATTCCGGTGTCTGCTCTGCGGTTATGTGTGATTTTATTAAATATGCCATCCCTGCAGCTCCCATCAGCAACACTGATATCAGTACAGCCGCAATCGCCTTCCCGCGGTGCGGGACGGGCCGGACTCTTCTCACTTCGTGACTGCCGGTGTCCGGAAGGTCCCCGGCAATTGTTTTTTCATCTGTGACAGTCGGAGCAGTCAATTCCTCCGCATATATCCTCTCAGACAGCCCGGCGTAGTCATTTAGGTAACTCTCAAGATCCTTGCGCATCTGTTCCGCGCTGCAGTATCTCTTTTCCGGGACAAAAGCACACGCTTTTCTGATTATGTGTGCCAGTACATTATCAGCAGCTGCCGGATCAGGCAGTTCCTCGCCCCGGAACCTCCTCATCCTCGCGTTCTCTTCGTCCGCATGACTCACTCTCGCAGGAGGCGCCGGCAGGAACGGACCTCTGTTTCCGTTCAGCAGGGAGTACAGCACGATTCCCAGTGAATATATGTCCGCTGTCTCATCATAATCGTCCCCGCGGAACACTTCAGGCGCCATGTACTTGTATGTGCCCTTTTTCGACATCCCGCCTGTCGTCTTCTCCATCGTCCTCGCGATACCGAAGTCTCCCAGCTTGAAATCCCCGTTGTCCGAGATGAAGATGTTCTGCGGCTTGATGTCTCTGTGGATGATGTTCTTCCTATGGCACACCTCAAGTGCCTTACACATATCAATACCGAGCTTTACTATTTCTCTCTCCTCGAGACTGCGCTTCATCATCCGGTCAAGGAGCGGGGTCAGAAGTTCCATCCTGATCAGGATGTCGTAGCCTATCCCGTCGTCATGGCGGATGATCTGGTGGTCCTCATAGCTCACGATATAGCTGTTTCCCTTGAGCTGAGACATGATTGCGTTTTCATTGATAAATACCTTGAGAATATCTTCATAGTATTCAGAGACAGTATTTACATCCGACGAAAACTCAGCCATCCTGCTCCTGATGTCATCATCGTCCTGAGGGATCGATATGATCTTGAGAGCAGCCTTGTAGACAGTCCCGAATTCTTCTCTCCTGATCTCGTAGACCTTACCGAAGCTCCCTTTACCGATGAGTTTGCTCAGATACCACGATCCGAATACGGGCTCATATTTCCTGTACTCTTCCATTGTTCTGCCGTTTTCTTTCCACTACATCCGGGCAGTATCAGTTCCCTGAATTACCGGGCCTGCGCTCTATGTGCTGCGGGCTCTCTGTGCGCCCGCTGTAGTATTTGCTGTCAATCAGGCCAGCATCTATGCCGCCATTATACGGATCCGCCTCGCCCTCACTTCCCAGAGCATGCAGTCCGTCAGCAGAGTATCTTGAAATGATGATTTCATCCGGTCTGATCTCACATACAGTTCCGGTCAGTGTCTCGTCTGCCGCATGATACTGGTCCGTGGTCCCGTTTCTGAGCTCTGTCAGTCCGCAGTTCATGTAGTATCCCGTGTAGCCTGCATTCATGTATGTAAAATTCAGAGTTTCCTCCGTAAATGTATCCGTATACCGGGCACTGTCATCGAATACCGGAATCAGCATCTTATCTCCGGGTGCTTTGAAGATGCAGCTTCCTCCCAGGTAGCAGTCCCATCCCTTGGAGTGATTGTGCCCGGTCATATAAACGATATCCAGCTCCTTCGCTGCATCATTCACAACATTGAAGATCAGGGAAGAATACAGATTGTCCCCGCTGCCGTGTCTGGATGAGGTCCTGCCGGTAAAATGAAGAGGCACATGTCCCGCAATGAACACGGGTCTGGTTTCGCCCCTGGCTATGAGTTCATCAAAACACTCTTTCATCTTCTGCGAGGAGTCTCTGGTCTTAGCCAGACATCCGGACACACGTCCCTGCTTCCATGGAAAATCATTCTGAGTATTCAGGACGTAAACCAGATACCCGTCATACTCATGCAGCCCTGAAGACGAGATCTCATCTGTCAGCTGATCATGATTGCCCTGGACGAAGATCATATCTTCCTGAGGAATGCTGCCCAGTTCCCGCTGAACGATATCCCGTATCTCCGCAATCGACTCATCAGGACTCAACTGATAATCATGCAGGTCGGGATCATTGGTATAATCGCCACAGTAAACCACATTACCCGGCTCTTTTCCGTCATTCTTCACCGCTTCGAGAATTCCCGCCAGAACATCTGCAGGCGCGGGCCAGCCCTCCTCTTCCTGATAGTCAGACGCGAAAAAAACAGTGGCCTCGGTGGCGGCCTCAGTCACTGTTTGATCCTGTTCTTCAGATGTTTCTACGTTCTCCGTGCTGTCTGCTGCAGCCATGCGAAGCTTAGCATCGCGCATATGTAACGTCGCAGCAAGCGTCAGACACGCGGCACAGAGAAGTATGGTCAGTACTAATACGAGTCTGCGTTTTTTCTTCAATTAATTACTGTTTCCTCTCGCTTCCACACCGTATTCTTCTTCTATGCTGATTGCCAGAGCTGTGTCATTGGTAAAATACGAGTCGACTCCCATGTCTATCGCGCTTTTGATCTCTGACTCGGTATCAAGCGTCCACGCGCTGAACTCCTTATCGTGTTCATGCGCCAGCTGCACCCGCGCATCCTTCATGAGACCCGCGATCACCTTGACCGAGATGTTGTCCACATACGGCATATCGAGGGCCCTTGTGAAGAGACCCGGCGTTTTGCACACGAGCATCTTAGTCATATCCGGATACTTTTCCTCGAGAGTCTCCAGCACCTCAGGTTCGTCTGACATGGCCGTCACGATATCCTCATAGCCATACTGGTCGATTATGTCTTCAAAAGCCGTCACAATATCGCTGCCCGTAACACTGAACTGTATCAGGTAATGGACATCCCTGCCGTATTTGTCAAATACTTCGCTGAGTCTCAGGATCTTGTTCCCCTCAAAGGTGCGGAGTTCATCGATCTCAGCCGCGGTCATATCCTTGTAGAAATCTCTGTTGCCCGTCATTTTCAGGCCGGAGATCTCGTACGAAACGAACAGCACGCCGTCCGAAGAGATCACAATGTCCTGATGGATATTATGTGAGCCCGCCTCAATAGCGGCATCGTATGCCTGGAATGAATGCTCGAGCGAGCCTTCAGTTCCGCGGTAAGAGAACACACGGTCTGCAACCGCGTATGTGCCGTACATATCTGTGATATCCGGTAATGCTTGAGCCGTCTCCTGAATATCTTCAATGACTGCGTCCTTTACAGCCTCGGTTCTCTCCCCGCTGAATTCCGATCCCCGGTGCAGGATCCATCCCGCAGCCGCTGCGATCATCAGAAGCATGACCGCTATAAGGATTATCAATTTCTTCTTTTTTCTCTTGCGTCTTCCCATTTTGATCCGCCGGTATAAAATCTCTATTCGTTAGTTGTTATGCTTATTATCATATTTTACTCCTCCGGCAGGAGCTTCTCATTCATTCTTCATGATTATTAAGCATTATCTTACCGGCATGTAGTTCCATCTTGAATCTATATGTGTATGAGTGATGATATACTTCTCCATCCTGCATGCTCCCCATGGGAGATAGATCCCGCAGGTGATCAGACTCAGCAGATAGACGATAAGGAACGTTCCGAATATTCCGCCTGCGTCTCCGTCATAGAAGAGTCTCTGTCCGTGGATGACCGTACTCTTCTTTTCCCACCTTGTGATCATCGTCATTGCCCATGGCAGCGCGATACCGCATGTAACTGTGGTAAGGAGACTGCCGAGAATCAGATTGCCCAGAGCCTCTGCTGTATTTCCATCGAATACCGAGCCTTCAAATACTCCGTTGACCGGCTGAGCGCCACGGTATCCTGTATGCTTTGTCACCCATTTCATATAGTCAACAAAAGCGAAATACCAGTAGATCCCGCAAGTGATCAGGCCAAGCAGATACCATTTGAGCCACAGCGCGAACAGCTGACCGGCCGTGCCGTTGAACGTCAGCCTCTTTCCTTCAATCACGGTATGCTCTTTCTTCCAGGTCAGGATATTCACGAGCATGATCGGCGCGGCAAGTCCGCAGGTAAGCATGGACAGCAGCACCAGCAGAAGATATTTTATGAGCAGCTCCGAACCCTTGCCGTCAAAGTATGAGTCTTTTGACTCATGCTCTTCCGTCAGTTCATACTGAGGGATCATCGGATCGGTATAGTGAGTGCTGTCTACTGTATCAGCCTTTGAGAACTTCGCCTTCAGCAGAGCGAAATCATCTCCGAGGTTGAATTTACCCGACAAACCTTTCTTTTCCACGAATACGTTGAGGAAGAGATCAAGGCCTATAATGACAGACAGTATTCCTGATGCGTATATTGCTGTACGCGCCACATAATATACAGTGGAGAAAAACGGCAGGTTATATAAAACCGCAGTCAGAAGAACAAGCGCCGCATCCACGATACCTATGATCAGGATCTGCTTTGTTCCGCTCCGTCTCTGTGTCATCAGGTATATCAGGCCAATGATCACTGCAACGGATATCACGATCAGCGCCCACGACAGACCGGCTCTTGCATAATAGAATACAGACGCAAGCACGCCGAAAGCGCTGCTCAGAGGTCTGATCCAGTACGTAACACTGTTGAGTGTCCAGAACAGCCTGTTGAGAAGATTGAGCAGAAACATGAGCAGCCATGACAGACCGATACATCCCGCCGCGATCTCTATATATCTTATCGCCTTAGCCTGTTCTGCCGGCTGCTCTGTCACTCCGTAGTATTCGATATTGCGACTGACTGCAGGATCTTCATAATAGGTCTGAGGTGCCCCGGCTTTATAATCTTCATGATGAGCCTGAGGTATCCCGGCGTTATATTCCTCATAGTGAGCCCGATGCGCACCGGCTCTGAAATCTTCAAACCGGGTCTCATGAACCTCCTCTTCATAGTCATCATAGTCTACTTTCCGGCCGCAGTTGGGACAGAAAAGATCCCCGTCCTCAAGTCTGTGACCGCAGTTGGTACAAAACATTCTATATTTTTCTCCTTCCGTTTACAGATTCCTTGCAACCCCGAATGCAATTGTTATGATCAGCACGATGAACAGCCCCACAGTTTCGATCCTGCTGAATCCCGTATTCCCCTTTCTGACATAAGAAACAGCCCGGTAAGCTGCATAGAGCAGCAGGACCGGCACAAGACAGAAGACCAGCTGATTGGCCGCAAAGGCTTCCGCTGTCCGGCCGTGCAGCATCGCTACAGCATAATGTGTGATCCCGCATCCCGGGCACTTCAGCCCGGTAAGCGCTCTGAAGACACACGGGATATATAATCCCGTAACGCCTGAGATCACATAATATGCCAACCCAAGAATAGTGACTTCTGCCACCTGTGTCAGTACATATTTTCTTCTTCCTGAAACACTTTCTCTGCCCATGTTCTTAAACCGGTCCTGTATCACAGGATCCTGCACACCACTACTGATATATTGTCCCTGCCTCTTTTGTCTACAGCGCTCTTGATCAGATCAAGAACTGTATATTTCGCGTCCTTTTCCGCGTCACGCTCAAGGATCTCACTTATCTCGCTGTCTCTCAGTTCACCGGAGAGCCCGTCGCTGCACAGCATGATAAGGTCTCCCGGCAGCAGCCGCACTTCGGTTTTGTACGCGTCCGGATCTATTCCCTCATCGGAATCCATGCCTATATACTGCGTCAGTTCGCCCGAGTGTCTGCTGCTGTACCGCTCTTCTTCCGTGATAAAACCGCACTCTATCATCGACTGTACCACGCTGTGGTCCCTGGACAGCTGAGTCAGTTTGCCATCACGGTAAAGGTATACTCTGCTGTCTCCGACATTGAATATCTGAGCTTTCTCATCGCGTATATGTACGACCGCTGCTGTTGTTCCCATATTACGGGCATCCTTGCGGATGGCTTCCACAAGTACGGTTTTATGTGCCGCAGCCACGAACTCATCTGCGTCCGCTGCCGCGCCCCTGTCTTCCATGGCCTTGAGTCCGAGTGCCGCTATCAGAGAAGCCTGCTCTCCGCATGCCTCTCCTCCCAGTCCGTCAAAAACAGCATAGGTATAAGGCTCAGCGGTTCGCTTACTGCTGATGATTGTATTGTTCATAGTCACATCGTTGCGGAATGAACCGTCCACATAGATGTTATCTTCATTATGCTTTCTGTGATTGCCTACGTGCGATGCACCGCATGCATTTATCTTCATATTTACCTCAATTTATTCCCAGAATGAATTTTTTCTTCAGTTCAAACTCTTCCTGCGTGATGATCCCGTCATCCAGAAGTCCCTTAAGTCCTCTGAGTTCTCTTATATAAGGAATCTCACCGTCTGATACCGGATCGGAATCAGCGCTTTCTTTGTAGACCGGCACATGCCCTCTGTAGTCAAAAGAAGGAATGTCCGTCTTTTCATTACCTCCTGCATACGGGCTCTTCACATCATCAAGTATGACTGTCTCCTCATTTTCAAAGACTTCCATATCCTGCCCCGGAACAGTCCTCTCGTCATAAGTCTCTTCACTGAGGGCGGATTCATCATCCAGGATCACGGTCTCCTCATTTTCAAAACCGCTGTACGTCCCGCTGTCATCCAGGATCATGGTCTCTTCATTCTCAAACATCTCCATATCCCGGAAGATCTCTGTTTTCTCATTTTCAAAAGCAGCCGCTTCTGTATTTACTGCAGGTTTTTCCTCTGCAGGCGCAGAGAGTTCAAGACTCGCTCCGCACCTTGCGCAGAATCTGCTGCTGTCCTTATTGTTTTTTCCGCATTTCATGCAAATCATCGTTTTCTTCCTCCGTCAATCGCTCCATACGGCGTGGAATACATAATTGGAATCAGTTCCCCCGTTCTTCCCCCATGAATCATCGAAGAGAAGCGACTGTCCCGGTTCATACAGAGACGGCACGTCGCCGGAATAGGACCCGTCCCAATAGATCCAGGTGAACAGATCATGACTGTACCATTTGCCGTCTTCGAGACGCTCAACATACCAGCCCATGAAAGAACTGCCCTCCATGACAGGTCTCTTCGACGGAATGCTGAAATAATCACCAGTTGCAACTTCTATCGGGGAGAAGCTGCCGTCGCCGCCGTTGGTATCGAAATACATGGTATGATATCCGGATTCGCTGTAAATAATATACTCCTCCTCCGGTTCTTCAGCTTCAGGTGTTTCCTCCGCAGGCGTCTCTGCTGCAGGCGGTTCTTCTGCCGGAGTTTCCGCAGCGGGCGTCTCAGCGGTCTGTGCTGTTTCCGGAGTTTCTGCTGTATTGCTGTCAGGTCTGGTTAAAAGTGTAATTATGATGCCTGCCGCGGCCAGCGATATTCCGATTGCGATAAACGCAATGTATTTCCATACCTGCGATCTGTTTTTCTCACCGGAACTGATTTCCCTCGGCTTCAGAGTATCTTCGAACGCAGCGGCTGCGGGAGCTGCTGTATACCGCGCAGGCTCACGTTCCGGTTCCGCTACTGTTTTCTCATCCGCGCTGAACAGCGGCATCATCACAGTGCCATCGTCATAATTATTGTAAATGCTTTCCAGATCTTTTCTGAACAGATCCGCGGTCCGGTATCTGTCACGCGGATCAAACGCGCATGCCTTCCGGATGATATGTGTCATCATGACTCCGGCATTGTCAGGCTGAGGAAGCTGTTCTCCCCGCATCCTTCTCCTCAGAGATTCGTCTTCATCAGTATGTTTTACAGGAACAGGCGGCGATGGAAGAAACGGGCTTCTGTTATTATTGAGCAATGTGTACAGAACGATTCCCAGAGAATAGATATCCGCGGTTGAATCATAGTCATCTCCCCTGTACACTTCCGGCGCCATATATTTATATGTGCCCTTTCTGGACATTTCGCCCGATGTCTTTTCCATCGTTCTGGCGATGCCGAAATCTCCGAGTTTATAGTCACCGTTTTCAGATATAAAAATATTCTGCGGTTTGATATCCCTGTGGATTATATTCTTCCTGTGGCAGATCTCCAGTGCCTTGCACATGTCTATGCCAAGAGCAGCGACCTCCCGCTCATCAAGCTTTTCCTGCATCATCCGTCTGATAAGCGGCTCCAGAAGCTCCATTCTGATCAGGATGTCGTATCCTACTCCGTTTTCATGGGGAACGATCTGATGATCTTCATAGCTCACGATATTGCTGTTGCCTTTGAGCTGAGCCATGATCTCATTCTCATTCACAATATCTATGAGAACACCTTCATAGTAAGATCTGATCGTGTTTATGTCAGAGTCGGCGGTCATCATGCTCATGACCTCACTCTCATCCTGCGGAATGGTGATGATCTTGAGCGCTGACCTGTATACCGTCCCGAATTCCTCTCTTGTGATCTCGAAGACTTTACCGAAGCTGCCTCTGCCGATCAGTCTTTTCAGATACCACGACCCGAATATTGGTTCATATTTTCTGTATTCTTCCATATCTGACTCCGCGCTGCTACTCTTCAACAAAGTCTACTCCCAGAAAGCTGCACATGCCTTTTGCAAGCCCCTTTCCGTATTCATCATAATGTTCCGTCAATATCTCAAAATCATCATCGATGCTTCCTGTCTCAAACAGGCAGGCAGGGCATCCCGGCTTGTCGCTGTTGAGTGTATCGAGATCTTCCCGGTATGCCAGACCTCTGTCCGGTATATCTATCACGCTGTGGACTCCTTCGTTCAGACAGACTGCCAGCTGCTTCTGCTCTTCTGTCCTGTAAAGCGGCATGGTTCCGGAGCCGGAATTCTCCCAGTCACAGTGCAGATTGACAAAGGCATCGACTTTGTGTGTTTCGAGGAAATCCAGGGTTGCCATCAGGTTCTGTCCGTTGTCAGTTTCCGCGTCAGTATACACTTCCACACCGGACTGCCGCAGATATTTTGTCATCGCAGCGGCTACAGGGATCATGATCCTGGCCTCTTCATAGGTTTCTGTTCCGTCCGACCAGGAACAGCCCGGATCCCACTTGCCGTTTTCATCTATACCGTGACCTGTCTCAATGAATACTTTGTACGTCTTCTCTCCGGCATCCGCAGTTTTTTCTTTGCCTGTTCCGCTCTTTTCCGGCTCGGTTTCTGAAGGTTTGGCATCTTCCTGCCCGGCATCTTCCGTCTCACTGACATCCTGTCCATCCGGCGCAGCAGTTCCGGCCGGTCCGGATGCTTTGCCGCGGTAATTCATGCCAAGCACTACGCTTCCGAGCAGCACTGCAATGATCAGTACCACAAACAGTATCCACGGCAGCTTTCTGTTCCTGCTGCCTGCCGGAGCAGTATCCTCTTTCTTCAGATGTTTATAATCCTTGTTCTCTTTCCTCATCAGCGCCTTCCGGAAGCACTCCGCCCTCATCCGGCGGACTACTTCAGTTCATCTCTCTTCTCAACCAGCAAGAGATAGTTCTTGTATTCACAATCACTGAAATCCGTTTTAGGGTCTATTGTCTCGAACCTAGGCTCATACCATGACTTCCCCATGAAATACTGCTTCACATCGGCTTCCTTGAATATGTATCCGTGTCTCGCGTACAGTTCGTTGATCGCCCTCTGGGTCAGAGTCAGATCATAATCAGCGATTTCCCATTTCTCGTATACTCTTATATTCGCTTCCGGCATGAGATATTCGGAAGCAAGACCGTCAGCATAGCCGTTAGTATCGACATCAGTATCATCTTCCGTATCTGTATCGACGGTATCACTGCCGTCAGCGCCGGCATCCGTGCCCTCATTACTGCCGCTGTCGGCAGAAGAGGATCCGGAGCCGTTATCTTCATATATTGGGGTCTGACCGTCAGCCGTCTCTCCCGTTCCGCCGCCACTCAGACTTCTTCCTATCGCAAAGCCTCCGATAGCTACCAGAAGGACAGCAACGATAGCGCAGACTATGAATATGGTCTTCTTTTTCTCTTCCCGTTCTCTCTCCTCATTCTGACGTCTGGTATTGATGATCTCCTGTCTCCAGGCTTCTTCCGGAGTGAGCTGTCCCGTGTATCCCGGCATTCCGCCCTGCGGATATGAGCCGGTATATCTTGGCACGTTGTCCTGCGGATACGAGCCGGTATATCTTGGCACGTTGTCCTGTGGATACGAGCCTGTGTACCTCGGAGCGTTGTCCTGTGGATACGAGCCTGTGTATCTCGGAGCATTGTCCTGTGGATATGAGCCTGTGTATCTCGGAGCGTTGTCCTGCGGATATGAGCCGGTGTTGTAACTTCCTGTATTTGAGCGGGCTGCTGCTGCTTTACTGCCGAATATATAGTCTTCCATAGCCCTGGTATGATCATCTTCAAGGCCGTAGTTGATCATATAATTCTCAAGATCATTCTTCATTGCCTCAGCGTTGCTGTATCTGTCTGCCGGGTTAGGCGCGCAAGCTTTGCAGACAATATATGAGAGCATCATGTTGGCATTGCAAGGCGGAGGAAGCGGCTCCCCTCTGAATCTCAGGCTGTTTGCTGTTTCCTCATCATTATGCGATACAGATGCAGGCGGCAGAGGCAGGAAAGGTCCTCTGTTTTCGTTCAGCAATGTGTAAAGAACGATACCGAGCGAGTATATGTCCACTGTATGATCATATTCTTCTGCTCTGAATACTTCAGGCGCCATGTATCTGTAGGTGCCCTTTCTGGACATGCCGCCCATCGTTTTCTCCATCGTTCTGGCGATGCCGAAATCTCCGAGTTTGTAATTCCCGTTATCTGTTATGAAAATATTCTGAGGCTTGATATCCCTGTGAATGATGTTCTTCCTGTGGCAGATTCCCAGAGCTGTGCACATATCAATACCGAGCCTGATGATCTCTTCCTCATCAAGCCTGCCCTTCGCCATTCTGTCGAGAAGCGGGGTAAGAAGTTCCATTCTGATCAGGATGTCATAGCCAATGCCGTCCTCATGAGGGATGATCTTGTGATCCTCATAGCTCACGATGTTGGTGTTTCCTTTGAGCTGAGACATGATCTCATTTTCGCTGACTATGTCTCTGAGCACACCGTCATAGTAGGACTTGACCGAACTGACATCCGAATCATATGTCATCCTGCTCCTGATATCATCCTCATCCTGCGGTATGGTGATGATCTTGAGCGCAGCCCTGTAAGTCGTCCCCAGTTCCTCTCTGGTTATTTCAAACACCTTGCCGAAACTTCCCTTGCCTATCAGTCTGCTGAGATACCACGCTCCGAAGATCGGCTCATATTTTCTGTACTCTTCCATGACGACTTTGTCTTCCTTTCTGCTTGCTGTAAGTTCTCAACATATGATACCACGCCTGTATCAGGTTGTTTCATGCAAAATTGTGATCCCGGGTGGTCCTGTTTATCCAAACAGCTGACGAATGCAGCCCATCCGTCAGCTGTTTTCAGTTTTTACCATGTTCTTTTCTGGCTTAATAATACGCCGGAACTAAACGAAAATTGCTGCAGTTACCCGAAATACACATTATTGGTATTAAGATGCAGCTTTTTATCTCTGTCACCGGTACGGATCACTGTTACGGTTCTTATTCAGGAGATATGCGGCAACCGTTGCGATCAGGATAGCTGCGCCTATGCATATCAATATGATCCCGATGATGGCTCCTCTTCGGGACTCAGCAGGATTCTCCTCAGGTGTGACCTGGGTGTCTGCTGTAGTATCTGCCGAGTCCGTATCGGTCACGTCCGGCTCAGCCTCCGTACTGCCTGTCCGCTTTATTTCCTGCGGCTTTTTAGTCCTCTTCAGATAATCGGAACTTGCCCAGCCACGGCCATTATCCGACTTTACATAGACCCAGGTAGTATCGTTTGCGAATGTGTAATCATATTGTACCGCGGTTCCTTTATCGAGTGTCGTCAGGACATTGAATCCCGTTCCGGGGCCGCACCTTACATTGAGCTTATCCGTAGTCACGGCAAAAATAGTTTCTTCCGTCTGAGCTCCTGTTTTTTCTTTAATGGTATCTGCTGCGTTCATGACATCATCCGAAGAGATGTATACGAAACTCGAAGTGTCATTCGGGCCTCCTTTCGGATCGGTTGTGCCCCATAGCAGACCGTTATTAGACTCTCCCCATACATAGAAGGTCTGTCCGCCTGAAATTGTACCGCTCGGATTCCCTGCCTCATAATCAGCATACTGAGCATAGCAGACGGCATCATATATTGAGATCACGGTTTTATATTTCGGGCTTTCAGGCATTCCCATATCCGCGAAAACACAGACTCCGTTCATCATAAGGAGCAGCGCGAGCGTCAGTATCACAGATGCTTTTTTCATAAACACCTCCATCTAATATACCTGATTGCTGATGCTCAGAATACGAATCTGTTCAGCAGCTCTCCGGTCACATAGGAAGATAGATTGCATATAAAAGAAATCAGAAAAGGATTCCTCACATTAACTGTCATTTTGTCATAAACAATTCCTTCGACCGCAACTACTATGACCTCCATGATCAGGGTCACAGCCAGCAGCGCGCCGGGTCCGGCAAAAAACAGCACCGCAGCGCCTATTGACACGACCAGCGGATTAGTCAGCAGGTTAGCAAGGACCACAACAGACTGGCCGCGTTTATCTCTGACACCAATGAGCCATGCGGCCGCGCACTCAACAGCCGCGGTCAGCACCAGAGCTCTCAGCATTATAAGCGGAAGCTGTTCAATCGTCATCTGAGGCACCTTTGCTTTTTATAACCATTATCACAGTAACAGCAAGCATTGCCGCGAAGATGATGCCAAGTATGCACAATGGTCTTTCGACCAGTTCGAGAAAGGCACTGTCCAGATGCCACAGGACATCATTCATTTTCTTTGTCCTTTCGTATAATTATCCACATAAATACAACGCATACAGCACTGAGGGCTGCTATCATGATGCAGTTTGCAGCAGTTGTAGAAAATTTGAAGAAAAATACCGGAGCCGTTCCGATAAACAGCCCGATCGTAGTCCATCCGAATGCCAGACCGGGGGTCTCGGGGAGAACCGACACCAGTATGCCCAGTGTGATCGCCATAGTCATACTGAACAACATAACGCCGATCAGCGATACCAGCATGATATTATCCCCGAACATGAGGAGCGGCGCAGCCAGTACAGTGCTCACTATCGCTGTTTTCCTGAAACCGCAGAGATCCGCCAGAATTCCTCCCAGAGCCTTACCGGCTCCCATGAATGAAAACAGCAGCACTGTCTGCAGGACAGTCTTGTTCCATGTTGTCGGAATTCCGTATCCCATGAATCCCCGGACCGCTACGATGGTAACAGCCATCAGGATCACCAGACCTCTGGATATACCCCGTTTTGTGTATCTGAAATCTCTGCACTGAGCCTCATACGGTTCTCTGTCTTCATTTATATATCTCTGCGCATACAGGGCCAGTACAAAAGCAGAGAGCAGAAGAACGAACAGGGGCAGAAAGGATCCTCCCGCCTTTCCGAAGAGTCTGCCTGTAACCACACCGAACGATCCGCCTGAAACAAATACCGCGCTGCCTGTCAGTCTGCCGCGCGCAGTCCTCAGGGTCGCCTCCGCTCCGTTAACATGTACCATGCAGTTGCCCAGGCACAGAACGACCAGTGAAACATAAGGATTACGGACATATTGGAACAGCATGAGAGCTGCGGCCAGAAAGACGGTCCCTGCCGCGCCCAGCGGAACTCTCGGAAACCTGTCGCTGAAGCGTCCGATGACAGCCTGCGGCACGAAAGCCAGCATGTCATATGACAGAAATATAAGCCAGATCTCGGGACGGTTTCCAACATATCTCGCCAGGGTGAAGAAGCATACTACTTCTGTCACAAAATGGATATAGAAATACTGGATCCCCGTTATGCTGTTTTCATCAAGTCTCCTTATGATATTCATTCCGCGTTTTTCGCCTGTTATCAGTCTGTTCTTTTCCTTTCATAAAGTGACCAGTATCCTTTGCCGTCGATGATTTTGTACTGCATCCTGACCTCAAAATGCAGATAACCGGTAGGTTCCTCACTCATCATATATTCTGTCTGTGTGTAATCAATTATGAAATAGTCCCCTTCTGTCCTGACATCATCTATCTCAAATTCATACGCCGTCTCCCAGCCCAATCCTCCGGTGATCAGGTAGTAATATCCATCATGACGATAGAAAGATCCCATTGGCTTATCTGAGGCGGATTTCTCTTCATTTACAGCGACCTCTCCGGCAATCTCTTCATCAGAAGCGTTGAAAATGTTTTTTGCGACCCAGTCCACCGCGTCTGCATTGGTTCTGTAGCACATCATCATATTGCCGTATTCATCAACCGCCCTGTTCAGAGGATCTGCTTCGCCGCTTTGCCACATCTCCTCACGCGCGAAATCAAACGGATACGCGTCAAAATTTATACAAGGGATATTCCACATGATGTTATACAGGATGGCACAGTCCGCAGCGCTCTTATAATTGTAGTATTCAGGAGACTCACCGTTTTCGGTTTTTTGCACGCTCAGAGATCCGCCGTTGCTGTAGTAAGGCAGATAGCTTATAAAATCAATGAATTCCGAGCGCATTTCGTCATCCATCTCAGTTTTCACGCTGTTGTCAGGCTTTTGCTCCTTATCCGTGCCGGCGTCTGTGAATTCCGGCGGCGGCTCTGTTCCGTTATAGGTCATGGTCCAGTACTTTTCACCGTCTATGGTCCTGAGTTCCATCATGGTATAACATGTGGTGTGTCCTCCGCTGACAGTGTCCACATACCAGTCAACAAACCCATATTTCGACGCGAAATCATCCGGAGCTTCCTCTGAATCAAAGACATCCGGTTCCTCGCCCAGGTCGCCGGAATTGTATTCTATGCAGAATTTCACACCGTCTGTCTTAACAGACAGGATATCTGCCGCCAGTCCATCCTCT
>JBGUJM010000029.1:0-1629 GCA_045113935.1 Anaerovoracaceae bacterium | reverse complement strand
TTCTTCTGGATCGCAGATACTTTGTAGTCCTGGCCGTCACCGGTATTGACTCGATAGATGTTTTTTGTCAGCTTCAGGACATCTTCTGCTGAATACTTCTCGTCCAGTTTCGTATTCCTGAGGATGTTCAGCAGGCCGTAATAATACAAGAGGCTGACATGGTTCAGGAAAGCCCAGCCCCGGAAGTATTCATCCGTATGGGCATGGGATGCTGACGAGGTTACGCTGTTCTTGAGATAGTCGAAGCACTGCTCGATATCCCAGCGCTGCTTATAGTTCAGATAGATCTCCTTTGCGGAGACGTCAAGGTTGCTGCAGAAGGAGAAGTATCCCATCCGAATCTCACCGATGACATCCATCGGGACATGTTTTTCTTCACCGTAGTCCTTGTCTGCGCGTTCTACGTAATGGCCGACAAGCTCGGCACGCCTTGAATCGTCACGGAACGTGTAGATGTAGTTGCCCTTGTTCCCGCTCGGCCGTTTTCGATACCAGACAGCCCGCTTGTTGTAAGAGAACACGCCATCCCACTTACTGTCGTCGGTATTTTTGTAGAACGCTTCCTCGACATTGACTGTGTTCTCCTGGAGAGGAAGGATGAACTTCATCCCCGCATTGATCAGGGCGGAGACATTCTTCTTGGAGTAAAAGCCTTTGTCCGCGACGATGATACAATCGCTGCATCCGGCGGCATTCACGGTGTCCATAAACGCCGCTTTATCGACAATGGAACCCTGCACTACCCGGTAGAATACCGGACGATGAGAATCTTTCTCGAATACATACAGGATCCTTGCCTGTGGATTCTGCGAATGCTCAGGATTATAGCCTTTGACAGCAAGAGAATCCGCTGACCTTGAAAAGATGGAAGTTCCGTCAAACAGCAGCGTCGTCCCGGGGATGACCTGTGAACGCATGAAGGCGTCCAGCACATCCTGCATGGATCCGAGCCTCGAGATGAACCTTCGGACAGAACCTTCCGAAACAGCGATATCACTGCAAATGTCACTCATATATGAGTCAAGGAACACCGGCTGGATCATCTTCGCAGAGGTAACACTGTCGACCAGACGAAGAAGTGAGATCGTACGGATCTCACGGAAGATATCCGGAAAGTATTCTCTGAGCTTTGTTCCAAGATCCGGTGAAAGCTGTTGGAGAACCTCATAGGCCCCATAGTTCTTTACGACAGGAGCAATATCAGGGGTAAGCCGCATATCCTGCATCAGGCGAAGACCGTTGGCATTGGGGATGAAACCATCGGCTTCGGTGATCTTTCCGATGCTCTTGCCGGTGACCTTTTGAGGTCTGCCTTTCACGGCATCCCATTTCGAGGATACAAGGTATGTGTAGTAATGGCCGCCGATATGACGGATCTCAACTGCGCCAAACTGGGTAGGGCGTTTGCTTTTGATCGATTCCGGAATGCTCATATAAGGTCCTTTCTATTAACGTAACTTACGTAATAATTATACCTCATATAAGCCGCTAAATCAAGGAAAAGCGGAACCAGATATAGCAGAAATGGCGTGTTTTCAAGGTTCGCAGCACCATCTATGGGATGGGAGTAATAATTAAGCAGGGAATTTAGCTGATTTCTATTAACGTAAATTTTTAGGTTTCAGTGTT